>CAYYPT010000184.1:0-4980 GCA_964473625.1 uncultured bacterium
TATCTCGTACTTGCAAGAAAATGGCGTCCCCAATCATGGGATGATATGATTGCTCAGGAGCATGTTACAGCTACTTTGCGCAATGCTATCCAACACAACAGGTTGGCTCATGCATATCTGTTTACTGGCCCAAGAGGAGTGGGAAAAACCAGCGCCGCCAGAATTCTTGCCAAGGCTCTTAATTGTGAAAATGGACCTACGCCTGATCCCTGTAATCAATGTTCCAGTTGTATCGAAATTGCAGAGGGGAGAAGTGTTGATGTTTTTGAGATAGACGGAGCATCCAACAGAGGGATTGATGAAATAAGAAATCTAAGAGATAATGTTAAATATGCTCCTGCAGGCGGTAAGTATAAGATATATATTATAGATGAAGTTCATATGTTGACCGGTCCTGCATTTAATGCATTACTTAAAACACTGGAAGAACCACCTACTCATGTTCTTTTCATATTTGCTACCACAGAGCCTCAAAAGGTTCCTGCAACTATTGTATCTCGATGTCAGCGATTTGATTTTCGCAGAATAAGCACTCGGGACATTTTTCAACGCTTAAAGTATATTTGTCAGCAAGAAAATATCCCTGCTGATGACGAGGCACTTCACCTCATTGCCAGAAAAGCGGATGGCAGTTTAAGAGATGGCGAATCGCTTCTTGATCAAATAGTCTCTTATACAGAAGGTACAATAAAAGTAGAGCACATCATTCAAGGATTAGGTTTTATTGATCAGGAACTTTTCTTCGATGTAACTGATGTTCTGATTTCTAAAGATGTTCCCAGAGGGCTGGATATGGTGGAGAAAGTGGTTTCTGGAGGATATGATATAAAAGAGTTCTTGACAGGGTTGGCTGAACACTTGAGAAATTTATTAATCGTTCAGTCAACAGGGACTACCGATCTTATAGAAGCTTCAGAAGAGTATAAGAAACGATATCTTGAGATTAGTTCCAGTTTTAGAGAAGAAGATATTCTCCGTCTTATTCGTATTGTGCTTGATACTCAGCTTACTCTGAAAAGGAGTACAAATCCCAGGTTTCCACTTGAACTGGCTATTGTAAAAATGATCAAGCTTGATAGCACAGTGGTTATAGAGGATTTATTATCAAAATTGCAAAATTTTGGGAAAACTGGAGGCGAACAGAATTACTCATCTCCGAAAAATGAAAAGATTCCATCTATCAAAGAGGAAAAACCGCAGCCTCTACTTTTTAAAGAGAAAAAGAACGAAGAAAGAAGCGATAACCCAGAAAGCACAGACAAGAAAAATCTTTTAACAAAAGAGATAGTTGAAACTCAGTGGGATGAAATTATTCGCCGGGTAAAGAAAAGAAAAATTACAGTGGGGTCTTTTCTTAGAGAAGGGGTTTTACTTGAAGTAAAAGATAACACAATTGAAATTGTCTTCGGACTTTCCAATGGTTTCCATATTGATGCTATTATGAAATCCGAGAAAATAATTTTAGAAGTGTTAAAAGAAATTTTTGGAACAGATGTTAAGTTTAAATGTGTAAAAAAGGATATTCCTGCTCGTCAGGTTGATTCTCCTGAGGAGAGAAAGAAGACAGATTTAAAAACGCTGGAGGAAAGTCAACCCATAATAAAAAAGATTGTCGATGATTTTGATGCTGAAGTTGTAGAATAATTTATTGGAGGCTAAAAAATGGTAATGTCCAAGTTTGCAGGACAGTTTAATCTTATGCAAAAACTTCAAAAAGAGATAGCAAAGCTTCAAGATGCACTTGAGGACATGAGTGTAGAAGGATCTGCCGGTGGCGGTATGGTTACAGTTAAAGTTAATGGAAAGCAGAAAATTCTTTCAGTAAAGATTGATCCTGAAGTGGTTACGCCTGATGATGTGGAGATGTTAGAGGATCTTATTGCCGCTGCTTCTAATCAAGCGCTGGAAAAATCCCGGGAAATGGCTCAAGAAGAAATGCAGAAGATAGCGGGTGGAATGTTGGGGAATTTGCCTCCCGGTTTTAAAATTCCGGGTTTAAGTTTTTAAGAGGGAGAGAGAATTGGAGTATTCTTCTCAGACTTTGGAAAATTTGGTTAAGGCGTTTGCAAAGCTTCCCGGGATAGGGGAAAAGTCGGCTCAACGGATAGCCCTTTTTTTACTTCAAGAAGGCACTAATGAAGGCGAGGAATTAGCCAGAGCAATTCTTGATTTAAAAGCGAATGTGAAAAGGTGCTCAATTTGTTTTAATATCACAGACGAAGATCCCTGTCCCATTTGTAGGGATCCTGGACGAGACAACCGCACTATCTGCGTAGTAGAGGAACCGAAAGATTTAATGATAATCGAAAAAGCCGGAAATTATCACGGTCGTTATCATGTTTTAGGAGGCGTTCTTTCCCCGCTCGACGGTGTTAGCGAGGAAGATATTCGCGTTAAAGAACTCCTTGATCGTATTAATTCTGAAGTAAAGGAAATTATTATAGCGACAAATCCCACTGTTGAAGGCGAAATGACCGCTGCTTATTTGCTTAAGCTCTTGAAGAATAGAGATGTTAAGGTAACTCGTATTGCCAGAGGAATTCCCTTTGGAGGCGCATTGGAATTTAATGATACTGTTACTATTGCTAAAGCACTGGAGGGCAGGGTAGAGATGTAGTTTTAAAGAATGATGTAACTGAACTTTACTATATTATGAGCGACCATTTTTATAGAAGTTCAGGAATATAACTTTAAGGATACTGGAATGAATTTACCGAATCAATTAAGTTTATTAAGAATTCTCCTTACACCATTTTTTATATTGTTGCTTTTTATTGATACTGCTTTGTCAAGAGTGGGAGCTTTTATTGTTTTTACCCTTGCTTCTTTAACAGATTGGTATGATGGGTACACAGCCCGTAAATTTGGATATATTTCTACATGGGGTAAGTTTCTTGATCCATTAGCAGATAAGGTTCTTGTTGCTTCAGGACTTATCTGTTTTAGTATACTAAAATATATCCCGGCCTGGATGGTAGTTGTTATTGTTGCAAGAGATTTTTTAATTACTGTTTTCCGTTCTTATGCTATATTTAAGAAAAAACCTATTGAAACCAATAAATTTGCAAAAGTTAAAACCTTTACTCAGTTTGTTACTCTTTACTTTATCTTTTTATTTCATCTTTTTATTCGTGGAGGAGTTCAGGAGAACAAAATAATAGTTTTTATAAGAGAAATAAGTCTGATATCTATTTTTATGTATATAGTTACTTTGCTTACAGTGATTTCCGGTATTATTTATTTGATTGGGAATAGATCTCATCTTCGTCAAATGGGAAGTGATATCTATCGAATATTTGTTCCTTCAGATATTTAATTTTGGGTTTAATGCTCGTGGATCGGTTATCTTACTTTATTGCCACAAGTTTTTACACAGGATATTTCCCCATTGCGCCTGGTACAGTAGGAAGTGGTTTGGCTCTAATTATTTTTTATGTTTTTCCTGAACTGCGTGGTCTTTACCTTTTTCTCCTAACTGGCTTAGTTTTTTTTATTGGCGTATGGGCTGCTACTGAAGTTGAAAAAACGGACGGTCACGATGCTTCCATCATTAATATCGATGAAGTGGTAGGAATGTGGGTTTCATTACTTTTTTTACCTGCTGGTATTTCGGGAATATGGTGGTGGGTTGGGGCTTTCTTTGTTTTTAGGGCATTCGATGTTGTTAAACCTTTTCCCGTAGGATGGTCTCAAAAGCTCCCCGGAGGATGGGGAGTGATGGTGGATGACGTCCTGGCTGGAATTTACACCAACCTTTTACTTCGATTATTGTATGTAATTTTTGTGAGGTAGCCTTATGATACAGGCCGAAATTATTTCTGTGGGTGATGAATTACTCACAGGAATAGTTGTTAATACCAATGCGGCTTATATTGGGCAGAAGTTAACAGAGCTTGGCTATCAAGTCAGCTGGATTACAACAGTGGGCGATAATAAAGAAAAGCTTGCCAGCGTTTTAGAAGAGGCGTACAATCGGGCTTCTCTGATAGTAGTGACAGGTGGATTGGGTCCCACACACGATGATATTACGAAAAAAGTTGTTGCAGAATTTTTTGATTCAAAGATTATATTCAAACCCGATATTCTTTCCAAAATTGAAGAGCGTTTTAATAGAATGGGCAGGGAAATGGCGGAAGTCAACAGGGAGCAGGCTGAAGTGCCTGAAAAGGCGGAGCTCATCGAAAATGAGTTGGGAACAGCTCCAGGTTTTGTTTTTGCTAGAGAGGGGCGTACTTTTTTTATTCTTCCAGGTGTTCCTTCTGAAATGCAGAGGATGATGGAAAAGTCAGTTTTACCAAGACTTATGCGAGAAAAAGATCGAATTATGGTACGCTCTAAGCTTCTTCTTACAACCGGTATAGTGGAGTCAGATTTATATGAGAAGATCAAAACCCTTCTATGTGAATTCCCGGAGGTAAAATTAGCTTTTCTTCCGAAAACTTCTGGGGTGGTAGTAAGGCTGATGGCCCATGGATTATCCGCTGAGGAATATCTTTTACAGGCTGAAGCCAGGATTCGTGAGAGAGTGGGTAAGTTTATTTATGGTGAAGGGGAAACAACTATTGAAAAAGTAGTAGCAGACTTACTACTAAAGAAAAAATTGACAATAGCTGTAGCTGAGTCCTGTACAGGCGGGTTGGTTTCTCACAAACTAACAAATGTCCCTGGGAGTTCAAACTACTTTAATAGAGGAATAATAGCCTACAGTAATAAAGCAAAAGTCGAAGTACTTGGTGTTCCTGAAAAAACAATAAAAATACATGGGGCAGTGAGTCCTGAAACAGCTCTTGCCATGGCAGAGGGAGTGAGACTTATCAGCAAAACTGATATTGGTATATCCACCACAGGGATAGCTGGTCCTGGAGGAGGCACTCCAGTTAAACCTGTAGGATTGGTCTACATTGGATATGCAGACAGCAAACGTTCTTTTTTTGAAGAACATCATTTTACGCGTGATCGCTGGTGGAATAAAGAACGTTC
>CAYYPT010000185.1:0-4876 GCA_964473625.1 uncultured bacterium
AAAAAAGACATTCAGAAAGCTAATTTTTCCCTTGATTTTGTTCTTTTTTAATATTACAATATTAATCTTAAATAGTAACTGATATACCTTGAATTTTCAGGTATAGGGCACAAGCAAAAGGAGATTATCAATGGCTGAAACCAAAGAATCAAAGCTAAAGGAGCTTTTTGGTCCTTTAGAAGAAGAAGTAGAATTTTTCTTCTCCAGTTTCTTTGGTGCTTCTTACCCTTCTATTTACAGGGAAGAACTTTGTTGGAAGCCTCCGACAGATGTTTACGAAACTGAGAAAGATTTTGTGGTGATTCTGGAATTAGCTCAGATGAAACCCGAAGAAGTTTCCATTACTTTTCAGGAAGGTATTTTGATTATCAGAGGTGTTCGCAAAGCTGTTCCACCATCAGAGCGAAGACGATATCACAAAATGGAGATAAACTACGGACCATTTGAGCGCAAAATTGCTATTTCTGAAGATGTTGATATTGAGAGTCTTTCTGCTGGTTACAAAGATGGTTTTTTAGAAATTCGTTTACCAAAGAAACAAACATCTCCCTCCGAAACCATAGACATTAAGGTGGAATAATTATATGATGGAAGAACAAAACCAAAACGTCATACATCAACCTGGTGATTTTGGAGATATCCCTGAAATTCCCGGGGAACTGCCTATCTTAGCGGTGACAAATATTATCATTTTTCCCTATGTGGTTGCTCCGTTAGTTATTACAGATGAGCGCCAGATGGGATTGATCAACGAGGCGCTGAGTGATCGTAAAATTGTTGGGTTGTTTGCCACGAAAGCTGATAAAAATAAAGATAAAGCAGATGCTGAGAATCTTTATGATATAGGCACAGCAGTGCTTATTCTAAAGATGTTTAGAATTCCCGATGGTAATATGGGGCTTATGATTCAAGGATTATCGAGAATAAAACTGGAAAGGATTACACGAAGGGAACCCCACCTTCGAGGTATAGTGCGGTTGCTTCCTGAGGATACATCAAGATCAGTAAAAATAGAGGCACTTGTCAGAGAGGTAACAGAAGTCTTTCAGCAGATAGTTTCTCTTTCTCCTTTTCTTCCTGATGAACTTGGTGCGGTTGTTAGCAATATGGAGAACCCTGGGCGTCTGGCAGATCTTATCACGTCTAATCTTAAGATAGATATCTCAGAACGGCAGACAATTCTTGAAACGCTGAATGTAGAGGACCGATTAATAAAGCTTCTTACTTATCTGAACAAGGAATTAGAGCTTTTAAAGCTAGGAAGCAAGATCCAATCGGAGGTGAAGAGTAAAATTGAGGAAGGTCAGAGAGAATTCTTTCTCCGTGAGCAGCTGAAAGCGATCCAGAAAGAATTGGGGGAAAAGGATGAACGAACTGTTGAGATTGAAGAACTCAAAAAGCGGATTGAAGAAGCCGGTATGCCCAAAGAGGCGAAACAACAGGCGGAAAAAGAGCTTGATAGATTAGCCAAAATGCCTCCCCAGGCTGCTGAATATACAGTTTCTCGAACATATCTGGATTGGCTTGTAGGACTTCCATGGAATAAAAGTACTAAAGATACTATAGATTTGGTGAAAGCAAAAGCAATACTGGATGAGGATCATTACAATCTAACCGATGTAAAAGACAGAATATTGGAATTCTTGGCTGTTAGAAAATTAAAGCAGGATTCTAAAGGACCTATTCTCTGTTTTGTAGGGCCACCCGGAGTGGGGAAGACTTCACTTGGGCGTTCCATCGCAAGAGCAATGGGTAGAGAATTTGTTCGTTATTCTCTGGGTGGGATGCGTGATGAGGCTGAAATTCGTGGCCACCGCAGAACTTATATTGGTTCTCTTCCAGGAAGAATTATTCAGGGTATTAAAAAAGCGGGATCTAACAATCCAGTTTTTATGCTCGATGAAATTGATAAAGTAGGAACTGACTTTAGAGGTGATCCAGCATCCGCTCTTCTAGAGGTACTTGATCCTGAGCAGAATAACTCTTTTTCTGACCATTATTTAGAAGTATCTTTTGATTTATCAAAAGTTATGTTTATTACAACTGCCAACGTGCTCGAAACTATTCCCCGCCCTCTGTTAGATCGTATGGAAGTACTGAGACTTCCAGGATATATCGTAGAAGAAAAAGTCGAAATTGCCAAACAGTATCTTGTTCCCCGACAAAAAGAAGAAAATGGACTGGGAAGAGGACAGATTCGTTTTACTACTGCTGCTCTGCGAAAGATTATTTCAGAATATACACAAGAAGCCGGTGTAAGAAATTTGGAACGAGAAATTGGTACTTGCTGTCGAAAAGTGGCACGGATGATAGCTGAAGGCAAAGAGAAGAAAGTGGTTATTAAGCCCGAAACTGTATCCAAAATGCTTGGTCCTAGGAAATTTTTCTCTGAAATGGCCCAGCGTAAGGACGAGATTGGTGTGGCTACTGGCCTTGCCTGGACACCTGTGGGTGGAGTAATTCTTTTTGTTGAGGCAACAATAATGCCTGGTAGTAAGGGTTTATTATTAACTGGTCAACTTGGAGATGTTATGAAAGAGTCGGCTCAGGCTGCTCTTTCTTTCATTCGGTCTCGGGCTGAGGAATTGAATATTCCTCTAAATTTCTTCCAGAAAAAAGATATTCATATTCATGTTCCAGAAGGAGCTACACCAAAGGATGGACCCTCTGCTGGTGTTACACTGGCTACGGCTCTTGTTTCACTTCTAACCAAGAAACCTGTGAAACATGATATAGCAATGACAGGTGAAATCACGCTACGCGGTAAAGTTCTGCCGGTAGGCGGGATTAAGGAAAAAGTTTTGGCAGCTAAAAGGGCAGGGATAAGAAAGGTTATTCTGCCTCGTCTTAATGAAAAAGATTTAGAGGAAATCCCTGAACATATTCGGGGGAAAATGACTTTTTATTTTGTAGATTGGTTGAGTGAGGTTTTTGAGCTGACTTTGAGAACTAATAATAAGAATAATAGAAAACGTGTTAAAATTTAATTGAAGCCAAAGTTAATATTTAGGAGACCGGGAAAATGAATGACTTACTTAAGAAGCTTGAGATCGAAGAGGTCAACAGCGGCGGGTTTAATGGGAGCTGGTTCACTGATGAAAAAGGAGAAATATTGGAATCAGTTTCTCCTATTGATGGTAAAGTTATAGCCAAAGTTCGGTTGATGACGGATGAGGGTTATGAAAAGATTATCAGCAAAGCACAGGAAGCTTTCAAAGAATGGCGTATGGTTCCTGCTCCCAAACGAGGTGAGATTGTTCGTCTTATCGGGTTGGAATTAAGGAAACACAAAAAGGAACTCGGTGCACTGGTAACCTGGGAAATGGGAAAAATTCGAGCTGAGGGAGAAGGAGAAGTCCAGGAAATGATCGATATTGCAGATTTTGCTGTTGGGCTTTCTCGTCAGCTCTGGGGTAAAACAATGCACAGTGAACGACCAAAGCACCGCATGTACGAACAGTATCATCCTCTCGGGGTTCTTGGGGTGATTACTGCATTTAATTTTCCTGTTGCGGTTTGGAGCTGGAATACAATGATTGCTCTGGTTTGCGGTGATGCTGTAGTATGGAAGCCTTCAAGTCAGGTGCCCTTAACAGCTATTGCATGCATAAAAATTGCTGATAAAGTTCTTAAAGCGAATGGAGCTCCTGACGGTCTTCTGGGACTTATTATTGGCCGTGGTTCTACTGTAGGTAAAAAACTTGTAGCAGACAAGCGTGTTCCTTTGATTAGTTTTACTGGAAGTACGGTTCAAGGGAAAAAGATTGGAGAAATTGTTGGTGCACGTCTGGGCAGGACAATTCTGGAATTGGGTGGAAATAATGCCATAATTGTTTCGCAGCATGCTGATATTGAGATGGCTGTCAGGACGATTCTCTTTGGTGCAGTTGGTACTGCTGGCCAGAGATGTACTACGACCAGACGCATTATTGTTCAAGAAGAAGTTTACGATGAAGTTCTCAGTAGGCTTGTCAAAGCTTACAAAAGTGTAACCATTGGTAATCCATTAGAGGAAGGTACTCTAATGGGGCCGCTGGTCAATCGTGCTGCTGTGGAGGATATGCAACGAGCTTTGAAAATTATTAGGGATCTTGGAGGAAATATTGTCTACGGTGGAGATGAGATAAAAAATGCTCCTTCTGACTGCTATGTGACTCCATGTATAGTAGAAGCCAAAAACGATTGGCCTATTGTACAGGAAGAAACCTTTGCACCAATACTTTACGTAATTAAATATAAGACTATTGAAGAAGCTATTGAATATCATAATAATGTTCCTCAGGGGCTTTCTTCTGCTATTTTTACTTTGAATCTCAGAGAAGCTGAGCTTTTCCTGTCCCATGTTGGGAGCGATTGCGGTATTGCTAATGTGAATGTGAGTACTTCGGGTGCAGAAATTGGAGGTGCTTTTGGGGGAGAAAAGGAAACAGGTGGGGGGCGAGAATCTGGTTCTGATGCATGGAAACAGTATATGCGGAGGCAAACTACAACTATCAACTGGTCTGAGGAGCTACCTTTAGCTCAGGGAATTAAGTTTGGGGATTGAAATTAAAACTCAATAAATTAATGGGAAGGCCTACATGAATAATAAAGAATATAGCCCGTTTACACCGGGAAGCCCTGTTCCTGTTGAGCTTTTCGTGGGAAGATCTAAACAAGTCGAGGAAATTGTAAGATATATCAAGCAGGTTTTGTCTGGAAAACAAGAAAATGTTTTTTTAGATGGTGACAGAGGAATAGGTAAAAGTTCTTTAGCTTCTTTTCTCCGTTATTATGTTAAAACACAGGAAAACATGCTTGGTATACATGTTTTTCTGGGGAGGGTTACTACTTTAGAAGAAGTAGTGCGTCATATTTTTGATCAAATATTAAAAGA
>CAYYPT010000186.1:0-4830 GCA_964473625.1 uncultured bacterium
CACTGTTTTTTTCTTATATCTCTATAAGGTATAAATAATAATACAGTTTAATTTATGGAAAATACTGCTATTACGCAAGCAGATTCTCATGAATAATTTTCTATCTTCTCGAAGAAATAAGCAAATTTTTTCAAAATACCTTATTTAAACTAAAAAACGGCTACTTGTAGAGCCGTTTTATTATTGTTTTATGCCGTTATGTTTTTATCAATAACTTTAACGAAACATCCAAAGCTTTTGGGGAATGAGTTAACCTTCCAACAGAAATATAATCTACGCCTGTTTCTGCCACTACCCTTATATTTTCAAGTGTAATATTGCCAGAAGCCTCTAATTCCACTTTGCCGTTAACTTCAGCCACAGCTTTTTCCATTGTTTTTACATCCATATTGTCGAGCATAATACGGTCTATGGGAAATTTAACAGCCTCTCTGACTTCTTCAAGAGTTCTGGTTTCTACTTCGATTTTCACCTTTTCTCTACCTTGTTCAGAAGTATCCAGACATCTTTCAATCGCCTCCTTAAGACTACCCACTGCATCAATATGGTTATCTTTTATAAGTACCATATCATATAAACCAAAACGGTGGTTCTCACCTCCTCCTTTTCTTACTGCGTATTTTTCCAGCAAACGGAGCTGCGGTGTAGTTTTTCTTGTATCAAGAATTTTAACTTTTGTTCCCTGGACAGCCTGAACAAATTGAGCTGTAAGAGTTGCAATTCCTGAAAGACGTTGGAGAAAATTAAGAGCGGTTCTTTCTCCCTTCAAAATACTTGCAAGAGAACCATAAACTTCTCCAATGATCGTTCCGGAATGAACAGATGTTCCATCTTCTACAGAAAAAACACAGGTAAGTTCACTATCAATTTTTTCAAAAACTCGTTGAACCACAGGAAGACCAGCGATAATTCCATCCTCTTGAACTAAAAACCTCTCTTTTCCCTTTATATCACGAGGGATTACGGCCTTGGTGGTAATATCACCCCGATCTTTTAAATCTTCCTTCAGTGCTCCTTCAATTAGTGGATCTATTTCTCGCCATGGAAGTTTTTCCTCCATTGGAACTTTACCCTTTTTGCTAATGGACATTTGCATCAATTTCTTCTATTCTCTTTCTGGCTATACGCCCGAGATCACTATTAGCTCCTTCTCTTATTACAATCTTACGAAAAAGTTTTCTGGCTTTCTGGGGCTTTTTAAGTTTGAGATAAGCTTGACCAGCTTCATACATTGCAGTTGTTGCCCAGGGCAGCTTAGTCGGCTTTGAAATATAATTTACTTTAAGAAATTCAAAAATTGCTTGGTCAAATTGACCCATATTGTAGTAACATTTACCTATCCAGTACTGAATTTCAGCTTCTGTCTCGGGATCAGCTTCTTTTTTAATTTCACGAAAATACTCCACAGCTCTGCTGTATTCTTTCAAATCCATGTAAAAGGTTCCTATCTGAACCTTTTTTTGCAACAGATCATCTGCATGTGGAAAACGGCGAATATATTCTCTTGTAAGTGCAAGAGCTGCATCCCACATACGAATAGAATCGTACACTCGAATCAGATAACGCATGGCAAGAGAAACCACATCTGATGCGCTGGTATCCTTCATGGCCAGTTTAAATGCCCTCACAGCATTATCATACTGATGAGAACGAAAATAGTGATCTCCCAGATTGAGATAAACCTTTGCCAATACAGAATCATTTTTATATTTTGACACCATTCCAGTAAGAATATCCAGTGCCTTATCAACTTTATTCGTTATAAGATAGGTTCTTCCTACTTCTAACTCTGCTTGAGGCGCATAATTTGTCTTTTTGTATTTATCTACAACCATCCGGAAAAATTTCAAAGCTTTCTCAAAATCCTTATCTTTCTGATAGGCAAGTCCCTTTTCTAACGCAAATTCTGCCATAGCTTCTTTAAACTGAGGAGATTTCTTGAACGAGCGACTAAAAATCTGAATCCTGACATCTGCCTGAGGAATTTTACCCTGCCGGAGAAGGGAAACTATAATTCTAGCATTGAGAGAAATCTTTTTGGCCTCAGATCTGGACAAAATTAATGCTTGTTTAAAAGCTTCTATTGCATCACTATACTTCCCCAGACGAAAATATAGACAACCAAGTTTCTCAGCAGTACTATCAGAAGGAAGGGTCTTAACAAGCTGGCTAAGGTATTCAACAGCACGGGAGGGTCTTTTCTCCTTCTCAGCAATTCTGGCAAGAGCTGAGAAAACAAAAACTCTGTCCTTTACATCTCTATACTCTCGTCCATATTTATAATAATAAAACTTTGCCTTTTTATATTGCTTTAGAGATTCATAAGCTTTTGCAAGACCAGCAAGAAAGATTTTTCGGTAAGAATTTTTCTTCTGACCAATTCCCAGAGAAGCTGCCCAGACATTTAGACTATCTTCTACCAGTGCCGCTCTGTAAAACTGTAAGGCTTTACTGTAAGCTTTTTTACGAAGGTAAAACTCTCCCAGATAAACACGAGCGCTGTCTGCCCAGGGAGAAAAATAAAAACGGTGTTCGAGTTTGGTAAGAAAAGAAAATTCTCTATCGTAATCTTTTTGAAGTAATGCTATCCGGGATCTGTAAAAATAAATCTCAGGTAAAAATCTTCCCTGTGGAAACTTTTCTGAATAGATTCCAAAAAGGGAATCCGCGGCAGTGAAATTGCCTTTATTAAAGTGGATCATACCAAGTTGGTAAAGAGCATTTTCTGTTAACAGAGTATCAGAATAAGTTTTTATTAGTCTGCTGAAAATTTGCATTCCGCGATCCAGGGAGTCTTCTTTCACTGCTTCAATACCCATACGGAAAAGAATTTCGTCCCTTTTGTCAGAATCAGGATATCTTTTCAAAAGAGCAGCATATTTCTGATATAAAATATTGGGGGCCTCTTTTGGTTTTAACTGGAGCAACTTTAAATTTGCATTATCAGCAAGAGAACTATGAGGAAATTTTGAAAGAATAGATTCGTAAGCTTTCTTAGCGCTATCTAAAAAAGTGGAAGCATTGGTTTTTAGATAAAGTGCTTCGTAACTTCTACCAATATTAAAAAGAGCAATAGCCTTTTTACCAGAATCGGAAGAAAACGATATAAAACTTGAGAAATATCTAATGGCTGGTTTATATTGCTTTAGCTCATTAAAAGAAATCGTTCCCAATTGGAACAGTATATCAGATTCTGTCTGACTTGATATATTCTCCTGAACAAGTTCAGCTAATTTCAAGAATCCTTTCTTAGAATCATATATGCAAAATGTTTCTAACTTGTTTAATTCTCTTTTAGCTTTTTCTGCCCATATAGTACCAGGGTAATAACGAAAAATCATTTGATAAACCCGAGAAGCTTCTTTTGTTCTCCCCGCATTCTCCAGACCTTTAGCATAAACAAACCGGGCTTCCGGTACAAAAGAACTTTTGGGAAAATCATTCCATACCCGGCTTAACATCTGAAAACCTTCGTCTATAAGATTCAGTTTCTCAACAGTAATTTCTCCTTCCTTGAGAAGTATTCCACTGGTTAAAGGATCGTTTTTAAATAACCTGAGATAGCGATTATAGCAATCCAGTGCATGTTCAAAGTCTTTTATCTTAACAAAAAGATCCGCTTCCAAAAGAAGCGACTGTTTTTCAACAGAACCCACAGCAGAAGAATCTTGCAAAATGGATTCATATATATCAATGGCCTGTGGAATCCTATTTAATGCTTCGAGAGACTGAGCTTTTTCTAAAAGAATGTTGATTCTCTGCTGATAAGAGGAACCGCTATTTTGAAGGGCCTTTTCAAATGCTTCAAGTGCACTCTTAAAATGTCCCTCTCTTTTTTTTATTTCACCTATAAAAAACAGGGCACGTGCCTTCAAGTTTTTATCTTCTCCAGAAAGGGATGCTTTTTGGAGAAAGTCAATAGCTTCTCTGTTCTTCCCTTCCATTTTAAGAAGAAGACCGAGAGAAAAATATGCACGTTGTTTCAAATTGTCATTCACAGAAGAGGCTATTACTTTACGATAATATCCTTCACTTTCATCCCAATAACCGAGAGTTTCGTATATCTTACCCAGTCTGAAAATCGCCTCTTTCTGATCAGACATAATAAAAGGATGCGATGCAAGACTTTTCAAAAGTTGAATAGCCTTTTCATATTTTTCCTCTTTAACATAAACTTGAGAAAGAAGGAAAGAAGCCTTAGATCGATATTCCTCTGTGGTTTTGCTTCCCAGAAGTTCTTTCAGCAAAGATTCTGCACCAATGAGATTGCCAATTTCAAAAGAAAGCTTACTACTCCTGTAGAGACTCTTAGCAATCCACGGACTTCCAGACGTAAACGTATAAATTCTGCTGTAAGAGGCAATTGCGTCTTTTATCTTCCCACTTTTTTCAAAACATTCAGCTATACGAAACTGCGCCTTATCCACGAACGAAGAGGCCGGGTATTTCAGAATAAGTTTCATATACATTTTCTGTGCTTTTTGAAACTGACCAGAAGAAAAAGCACACTCAGCCGCCAAAAAAAGAGCTTCCGGAGACTTAGGGCTGGCAGGATAATCTTCAACAAAGTTCTCAAATTGGATAGCAGCTAAATCAAAGAAACCCTCTTTGTAAAGACGTTTTCCATAGATAAAATCTTTTTCTTCTTCTGAAACCTGGGCCACAAGTAAAGTGGCTACCAACAAAAATACTACAACTATCAATTTATAGATTGTTTTTGTTTTCATTCCGTACACCGTATAATAATAAAAGCCCAACCTGTCTTCACAGATAGGGCTTTTTAGTTACAGGCAAACATATTTACAGAAAATAATTCTGTTTATATCCCGA
>CAYYPT010000187.1:0-4813 GCA_964473625.1 uncultured bacterium
ATATCAAGAAACGGAAACCTTTCCTTCAAGCTCCTCGCAAACCAGAAGTCCAATTCGCCATTAGAAACAGGATGAGTTCCCATAACCTGATCCCAGACCACAGGTGACTCCATACAAAAATAAATAAAAAGGTCAGGGGATTTTTCCTTCAACCATTGGTAAATCTTTTTATACATTTCTACTCGTAAAGGCCTGGGATATCTCATTTTCCCATCTAAACCACGAATCATTTCCTCATAAACAATTTTGCTTTTTGGAAACCGCTTCTGCACAATTTCTTTAAGAACAGGTGGGTAACGCAGGCTGCCCATACTTATCCAGACAATTCCCGATCCATCCACCCAGGAAAAAAGCTTCTGAATAAGCTCGTAATAAAGAGATTCCCACTCTGGAACCCAAAGAATAGGATCAAAATGAAAACCAATTAAAAATCCTTTATCCTGACATTTTCGCGCTGCCTTAAGCCGATCCCTAACATTTGCGGAAAGGGTTTCTTCTCTGTCGGCTATAATTTGTGGATTAAGAGACCATGAAACAACAACATTTTTTGTTGGAGAGTCCAGAAGTAGTTCTATAGAATCTGTTTTGGTTTTAAATTCTATTAAAGCATTTTTTTTGGTGGAGAAAAACTCTGCATAATCTCTGGAAAGACCTGTAAAATTATCCAGTGCAAGACTATCCGACAATTCTCCTGTTCCAAACCTGAAAAAACGCCAGGGTTGGGTTCCAAGAAGTTTATCAATGCTCTGAAAAATATCAGTAAGATTGGTGTAAATTGTGATAAAGGGATTTTTTAAATAAGCTTGAAGTACACAATAGGTACAGTCCATTGGACATTGAGTTATTTGATTAATAACAGTGTACTGACAGCAGATATAAGGCGGCAGTGTTCCAGGACAGGGCTTTACCATTTCCCCATTCTGGGTTGTTACTGCAAGAATACGTTTTCCTTCTGTAAAAGAAAACTTACTGGTTTTTACATTTAGAATTTCTTCTGTTACAATCTCACTGGGGATGTGCGAAGAATTTTTAAGAATTCTCCGGGTAAGTTCATCCGCCACTACTCTGTTGTCTATAATAATTTTTTCTATGGGAAAATTCACATTATATCACTTTTAACATTTCTTCAAATTGCTTTTTTGTTCTCTCAGCAGAAAGATAAGAAATAATTCTATCCACATCTTTCATAGATTTAATTTCAGCCCGGAGCTTAAGACCCGGTGCTTCCAAGGATCGGTCCCAGGAGAGTTGAATCCCCATTGGGAGTTTTTCTTTCTTTTTTAGTTTTTCTAAATTCTCATTCCAGAAAGTTAATTTAGGATAACGCATTCTCTGCAATTCTTCCTTGATGCGAGAAAGTTTTTCATTTCTTGCAAGATCACTATTCTTCAAGATACTTTCTCCATCTATTCTTTCAAAAATTTCTTTAATAGGAATATCATCCCTGCAGGAAACATCATAAAACATAGAAATAATATCAGAAAGTTCCACAGCACGAATCTGCAGGGAAAGTCCTAAATCCGCCATCATTGTTTGCTCGTAATAAGAGAGATTCTTAAATATTTTAACCTGCTTGAGTGAAAGATTATAACGTTCAATATATTCCAGAACTTCGGGAGAAAATTTAAGAAGATTTCTTAAATCATTCATTACTTCAAGAGATTCAGGAATGTTAAGAAGGAGGAGAAATTCTTTTTGTATCCGCCCTGGAGGAATATTAAGCTCATCTAATATGTGAATTATTCTTGATTTTTCCACAAGCGTCAAAGTTCTGCATGTAAGATGTTCTAACAGTATTCCAAGAAAAATATTCTCAGGTTTTTCCCCATCAGAATGAATTACAGCAGGAATTTTGCTCATCTGAAGTTTCACTGCAACTTTGAATCTGCTAAAACCAGAAATTAACCTGTAACCTTTCTCTGTTGACAGCACATGGAGTGGAGTTTCTATCCCACTGGTGCGAATTGAATGTTCAAGTGTGGAAAAATCAGAAGGTGAGGTAAAACAAAAAAAGAAATCCTCCAGGATTTCTTCTACAGGTATTTCTGTAATTTGCATAATATCAATTCCCTTTAGAATTAACCTCCACAGAGAAAACTCCGGAGAAAAACCAATCAAAAAACACACCCATCCACTAATCCTTTTAATATTTGATAATTAACTTCACTAAAATCATTTATAACAAGCTCTGCTTCTGCTATATCCTGACCTTTACTGTGGGGACTCCGAAACCCGACACAAACCATGCCAGCAGATCTCGCAGATCTGACCCCTGCACTGGAATCCTCTATCACAACACACTCTCCTGGAGAATACCCCAGTTTCTCTGCGGTTTTAAGAAAAATATCAGGTGAAGGTTTTACATTCTTAACTTCTTCACCACTTACAACTACTTTGAAAAAATTAGAAAGATGGAATTTTTCCAGAACTGAAAGAATCAAAATCTTATCAGAACTGGAAGCCACTGCAAGACCTACACCTTCACTATTTAGCTCAGTAATAAGTTCCAAGACACCGGGTATCAGTTCTACCTCATTTTTGTAAAGATTCAGCAGATTTTTCATATGAACAGGATAAATTTTTTCTATGGTTGTATTAAGATGATGTTTTTTTATAACATCCTCCAATAAAACCTTCGGAGTCCGTCCCATATATTTCTGAAGTTCGCTTTCCTCCAATTTTATTCCATATGGAGCGAGCGTTTCACGCTCTGCCTTAACATGAAGAGGTTCACTATCAACAATTACACCATCCATGTCAAAAATAACAGCTTTAAGCAAAACATTCCTTTCATTATATTTCATTTTTCATCTCAAGCCCTTGAGCTCTTAAGCATACACAGGATAGACTCTTTTGAAATCGAAAACATGTATCTTCACACACCAGATTTTCTCCTGCATCTGCTGGAAGGTTTAGAATAATTCCTCATTCTCAAATTTGTCAAAGTTTAGTATTTTATAAGAATTCACCGCTATAACAAAGCCCACCAGAAGGTGGGCAAATGTTCCTTCTCTTAACACTAAAATGTACCGGGAGCCGGAATCGAACCGGCACGTCCCAGAGGGACAAGGGATTTTAAGTCCCTTGCGTCTACCTGTTCCGCCATCCCGGCAAAACGCTGAGGCGGCGAGCGGATTTGAACCGCTGAATAGAGGTTTTGCAGACCTCCGCCTTAGCCACTTGGCTACGCCGCCAAAAAAAGAGCGGGAAACGGGACTTGAACCCGCGACATTCACGTTGGCAACGTGACGCTCTACCAACTGAGCTATTCCCGCGTTAATCCTTTTCTCTTCTTAATCTCCTCAGGATATTGGCTCTTTTTTCACGCAAATCAGCATTCTTTTTCCTGGCAACCCTGAAGAGAATGAAAAGAAGAATTACTAATATAAAACCAACTATGAGCTTCAAGAGAATAATTTAAAAAAAAATACAATTTTTGTCAAGCAAGAAAATACATAATTACTTTTTTTTCTTTTTCAATTGACCCACAGTAAAAAAACTATAGAGATTACGTCCACATCCATTAGGGCACTGATAATTATCAAAAATTTTCAGACATTCCTCATAACTGGACACGGGGAATTTTTTAATTGTATGACAGGCTTCACAAGTAATAACAAGCTCTTTGTATGTAACATCGGCCATGGTAACCTCTAATGGATATTTTAATTAATTAATGTAGTACAAAGAACCATTCAAGTCAAGGATTTTTATCAAAAGGTAAAAATCTAAACGATTTTATTGACTTTGTTTTGATATTTTATTATCTTACAAAGAAGCAATTATCTTATCTTACAAAACCCATGGAGGAGAAAATGATTAAAAAAACAAAATTCCGAACCCTTTTAATTTTTAGCCTTTTTGTCCTGATCTTATCCATACTTATTGGTTGTGCAGCTAAAAAACCATTCTGGGGCAATCCTAAAACAGGTCTGATTTTGATGTACAAATTATCACCGGAACAAGTATGGAAATACAGCACCACAACAGACTTAAATCAGACCATGGAAATGATGAACCAGTCTATGGAAAGCAGTGTAAACACACTTATGAATTACTCTATCAAACAAATCGGGATTGACACAGCAGGAAACTATATTACCAGAATAACTATTGATACGTTAAGCACGAAACTTAAAAGCCCACGTGGAGAAAAGTCTTTCGATTTCTCTTCACTCATAGGCAAAAGTGTTAAATTTGTAGTCTCTCCAAAGGGGGAACAGATTGAGCTCTCTAATCCTGATTCAGTCAAAATTGACCTCGGCCCTATGGCTGGTGGAGTAAGGGATGCTAAAACCTTTTTCCAGAACATTCTCCCTGAACTTCCTCCAAATCCTATTAAAATAGGTGAATCATGGACAAGCGAAAAAAGTAAGAAAGAACCAAGAAGTGGAATGGAAATCAATATTAACTCAAAAACAACCAGTACACTTAAAGGATTTGAAAACATCAACGGAATGGACTGCTTAAAAATAGTAAGTCAAACAACAGGTACTCTTGAAGGTTCAGGAGAACAGATGGGCAGACAAATGGATATTGAAGGAGACATAGACGGTTCATCCACTTGGTATTTTGCTTATAAAAAGGGGATCTTTGTTAAAATGTCCTCCGAACAGTCTATCGAAAGTACCATTACAGTCAGCGGCCAGGCAAACATGACTATACCCATGACTCAGGAAATAAAGATTGAAATCAAACTGCTTCATTAATATATGCTCAACCCTGTCAGAATTTCAAATACCGCAACTCAAGAAAGAAGAGGCCATCTTTTTAAAAAGATGGCTTCTTATTTATATAGGCAATATTAAAAAAA
>CAYYPT010000188.1:0-4796 GCA_964473625.1 uncultured bacterium
ATTTTTAAAAAAGTTCAATCCCTCTAAAGTTACTTTATTTTTGAGTCAATGCGTCTGGGGTAGAAATTATTTTTCTTGCATATTTTACTTGCAAAATAAGAATTTATTTTTTATATTATATACGTAAAGTGGGTCAAAAAACCCACTTTTTTTAATGCTATTTGTGAAAGATGGATACGTTAAAAAATAAATTGGAAACTTTAACCGAAGGAATACTTGCTCGGGAAGGTTTTGAACTTGTCGAGTTGGTAATTAGAGGGAGTTTTTCATCGCGGGTACTTAAATTTTTTGTTGATAAGGATGGCGGTGTAACTATAGATGACTGTGTTCATCTCAGTCGTAAACTATCTGATTTTCTCGATATGGAGGCCTACGATCTTGTTTCTGGGAACTATCGTCTGGAAGTTTCTTCACCTGGGCTTGACCGTCCTTTAAAGACGAGAAAGGATTTTATGAGAAACCAGGGAAGAGAAATTTCTCTTTCCTTCTTTTTGAATGGAACAAAGAAATATGTGGAAGGAACAATTCTTAAGACAAACAACGAAATGCTTTATGTCCAGACATCTAAAGAAATGATTAGTGTACCTTTTTCTTCTATTCAGAAAGCTAAAATAAAACTAAAATGGTAGCAAGGAGGGATGACCTTCTATGAATGTAAATATCGTAGAAGCAGTTACGCAGATTGCTAAAGAACGGAATATTGACCGTGAGCTCTTGAGTGAGATTTTAGAAAATATCTTTCTTTCCATGATAAAAAGAAAATACGGAACGGCGGATAACTTTGATATTTTTGTTAACATGGATAAGGGAGAGGTTGAAATATATCAAATCAAAAATATTGTAGAAAAAGTTGTTGATCCTGTTAGAGAAATTAGCCTTGAGAAGGCCAAAGAAGTGGAACCAGATCTTGAGCTGGGTGACGAATTTGTTGAAATCATCGATCCGACAAATTTTGGAAGGCGTTTAATTACCTCAGCAAAGCAAACCTTGAATCAGAAAATACGAGAGGCAGAGAAAGAGGTTCTTTTTGATGAGTTCAAAGATAGGGTTGGGGAAATTATTGTTGGAGATGTGCGTCAGGTTAATAGAGAAGAAGTTCTCATTTCGGTGGATCGTATGGAAGTCAGCCTATTGCGTGCTGATCAAATATATAATGAGCGTTATCATCGGGGAGATACAATTAGAGCTGTGGTAAAGGAGGTTACCAAAACAAATCGTGGTCCTGAAGTTTTTGTATCTAGAACTGATCCCAGGTTTCTTATCAGGCTTTTTGAACTGGAAGTTCCTGAAATCTACGATGGCATTATAGAAATTAAGAGTGTTGCTCGTTTTCCTGGAGATAGGGCCAAGGTAGCGGTTTTTTCTAATGATAAACGTATTGATGCTGTGGGAGCATGCGTAGGGTTAAAAGGTGTACGGATCCAGGCTATAGTAAAAGAGCTTAACAACGAGAAAATCGATGTAATTAATTGGAACAGTGAACCTGAAATTTTTATTGCCAGGGCTCTTAGTCCTGCGAAGCCCTCTAAAGTTATTTTAGATGTAGAAAATAAAAAGGCTACGGCAGTTATTCCGGATGATCAAATCTCGTTAGCAATTGGAAGAGGAGGTCAGAATCGTCAGCTTGCTTCAATGCTGACAGGTTATGAAATAACAACAATAAAAGAATCTAATTGGGAATTAGCTGGACATAAAGAAGAAAAACTGATGCTAAAAGATGTACCCGAGCTTTCTAAATCTATATTAGAAAAACTGACTTCAGCCGGATATGATACTGCTGACGAAGTTCTGGATAGTGGGAAAGAAAAGCTTTTAGAACTTAAAGGTTTGGGAGAAAAAACAGTAAATAAGATTTTTGACATTTTAAACTCGTACTACGAAGAAGAACCACATGATGAAGAGGGCGAGTTGTAACTCTAATTTTATAAGTTGTGAGGAACTATCTTGAAAAGCGACGATAAAAAAATTACAAAAAAGAGAAGAATCTATCAAGTAGCAAGGGAATTTCAGATTTCTAATGAGGCTTTGATAGAGGTTCTTAAGAGACACAACTTTAAAGTGCGTAATCACATGGCTCCTGTGAGTGATGCTATGTACGAGGTGGTATGTCAGAATTTTAAAAAGGAAGAAACCGGGGGAGAAAAAGAATCAGATTTTAGAAAACGACTACAGGAAAAGAAAGAAGAAGAGGAGGCTCGAAGGCAAGCTATCCAGCATGAAATTGATGAGATAATTGAGCACACCAAAGAGGAGATCTTTGAACCTGTAGAAGTTGTTAAGAGGAAAAAACAGAAAAAACAAGTAGTTAGTGAAAAACAAGAAACAATAACTACCTCAAGAACAGAAGAACAGATTCCCGAAGTTTCAAAGAAAAAAGAAGAAAAAAAAGAAATAAAAACAGAAAAAAAACAAGAAAAGAAAATTCCTGAAGAAGAAAAAATTGTCGAAGAGGTTAAAACTCCTTCTGAAAAACCCAAACGTCATCTAAAACGTCGTCCAAAAGCTGTTGAGAAAAAGAAAACAGAAAAAGCGACTGAAGAGGTCGAAGAGAAAAAAGGAATCAAAGCCAGAAAAAAACGAAAATGGCGTAAAAAAACCGAAACTACACAGGAAAAAACAGGAGGCGAAACCAAAACATCTTCAAAAAGGAAAAGACGGAAACGGAAAAAGGCTGCTGTAAAAATAGATGAAAAAGAGATAGAAGCTTCCATCAAAGAAACCCTGGCAAAGATGAGTCAAACTCCGAAACGCAAACGGAAAAAGAAAGAAAGGGTAGAAGAAGTTGAGGCAGAAGAAGAAAATGTAATTTATACAACTGAATTTACCACTGTTGCAGAGCTTGCCAATCTTATGGAAGTTGATTCCAGCGAAGTTATTCAGGCCTGTATTTCTCTTGGGCTTATGGTTACAATAAATCAGCGTCTGGATAGAGAAACGATTTTGATGGTTGCTGACGAATTTGGCTATGAGGTTAAGTTCCTTACAGAATATGGTGAAGAAGATGTAGAGAGTATAGAAAAAGATGAACCTGAAGATCCTTCATTATTGGAACCACGACCGCCCGTAGTAACGATTATGGGACATGTAGACCATGGTAAAACTTCTCTTCTCGATTATATCCGGGAAAGTAATATTATTGCCGGTGAATCAGGAGGAATTACTCAACACATTGGTGCTTATGAGGTTGTACTAAATAATAATAAAAAAATTACCTTTCTTGATACACCAGGGCATAAAGCTTTTACTGCTATGAGAGCCAGAGGGGCTCAGGTAACAGACATAGTTGTGCTCGTTATCGCTGCCGACGATAGTGTCATGCCGCAGACTATAGAAGCTATTAACCATGCGCGAGCTGCCGGAGTGCCCATTGTAGTGGCCATCAACAAGATTGACAAACCCAATGCAAACCCAGATCTTATCAAACAACAACTTTCTGACCTGGGAATTTTAGTAGAAGAATGGGGCGGAAAAGTGCAGTGTGCAGAGGTTTCTGCTAAAACAGGCGAAGGAATTGATCACCTTCTTGAAATAATTTTATTAGAAGCAGAATTGTTGGAGTTAAAAGCAAATCCACATGGTAAAGCAAAAGGAGTGTTGATAGAAGCCAAAATGGCTAAAGGAAAAGGGATTGTTGGAACTGTTTTGGTTCAGAAGGGCACTATTAGAATAGACGATTATTTTGTTGCAGGACAGTATAATGGTCGAGTTAGGGCAATGTTTGATGAAAGAGGGCATCGGGTTAAAGAAGCTCCTCCGTCAACTCCAGTACAGATATTGGGCTTTACTGGGATGCCTCAGGCAGGAGATCTTCTGTCTGTTGTAGATTCGGAGCAGGAAGCGCGGACAATTAGTCTACGACGACAGCGTTTAAAACGCGAACAGGGTTTCCGGCAGGTTCGAAGATTAACTCTGGATCAAATTTCACAACGTATCGCTGAAGGAACAGTTAAAGAACTTGCAGTTGTTATCAAAGCAGATGTAGACGGTTCTTTGGGAGCATTGAGTGATTCTCTGATGGAACTCGGTACGAAAGATGTGGCTGTTAAAATAATTCATAAAGGGGTTGGAACAATTACTGAATCTGATGTTTTGTTGGCAAAAGCCTCAGATGCAGTAATTATCGGGTTCCATGTTACGCCTACTGTTCAAGCGAAGGAACTTGCCCAACGAGAAAAAGTAGACATCAGACTTTATAAAGTTATTTACGATGTAGTTAATGATGTCAAACTTGCATTGTCAGGATTATTGGAACCAGAAATAACTGAGGAAGTAATTGGAAGAGTAGAAGTTCGAGAACTTTTTAAGGCATCCAGGCTTGGCTTAATAGCAGGATGTTATGTACAGAGTGGAAAAGTTTTGCGAAATAGTCCTGTACGTTTAATTAGAGATGGTAAAGTGATATATGAAGGTAAAATCGCTTCTCTAAAGAGATTTAAAGAGGATGTGAAAGAAGTATCATCCGGATATGAGTGCGGCATAATTCTGGACAACTTTAAGGATATCAAAGTAGACGATACATTGGAGGTTTATAAGATTGTTGAGATTGCGAGGACGCTTTAAGGTATGCTTGTAGGTATTCTTAAGGTAGAAATGTATTTGCCTGCAACTTTTTCTTTGAAAGAAAAACGCTTTGTGCTTAAAAGCTTAAAAACCAGAATTAGAAATACCTTTAATGTTTCTGTTGCTGAAGTTGAATTTCAGGATAAATGGCAAAGGTCTTCTTTGGGGATAGCTTGTGTTTCCAATGATAGGCGTTTTCTTGATAAAACATTGTCAAACGTCTTAAATGCTATTAC
>CAYYPT010000189.1:0-4784 GCA_964473625.1 uncultured bacterium
ATATTTAAAAGAAATAACTTCTAAGGAATAATATGTTCCAGAGTATTAAAAGACTTACTAAACATTCTGCTGTTTATGGGATTGGTTATATTGTAAGCAGGTCAATAGGTTTTTTGCTTCTTCCGATTCATACAAATTATCTTCTCCCGGGAGAATACGGAATAGCTGCTCTTCTTTTTTCTTCACTGGCTATTATGAACATAATTTTCAGCTACGGTATGGACGTGGCTTTCTTAAGATTTTTTATTTTAGAAGACGACGAACATAAAAAACACATGGTTTTCAGTACTGCTTTCTGGATGATTTTCGGGACAGGACTTTGTTTTTCTTCTATCTTGGTATTCTTCCCAACTCCTTTCTCACATATTATTTTTCGGACTACACACTACATTGTTCTCGTCCGTCTGGCTGGAGGTATTCTCTTAGCTGATACCATGGCACTTATTCCTTTTCTCCTGTTGAGAGGTGAAGAAAAATCTGTTACATTTATTACTCTTAAGTTATTAAATGTTGCTGCAAATTTTGGGTTCAATATTCTTTTTGTTGTTATTCTTAAAAGAGGCGTGGTTGGAGTTTTTACCGCTAATCTAATTGCATCTGTTTTTACCTTGATAACTGTTGCCCCTATCCTTCTTAAGTGGCTTGTACCCAAATTTGAGAAGGATACACTCTTTGAACTTCTTCGCTTCGGGCTTCCATATGTACCATCGGGCCTTTCAGTTATAATAATGGATCAGATTGGTCGTTTTTTCCTTGACCGCATGATAGGAAA
The DNA here is from genome assembly GCA_964473625.1 of uncultured bacterium. Lineage (GTDB taxonomy): Bacteria > Zhuqueibacterota > QNDG01 > QNDG01 > DSAB01 > CAYYPT01. Next base: position 773 of record CAYYPT010000189.1, read on the forward strand.
AGAAGCTACTGGAATCTTCAGTGCCAGCTACAAATTGGGGATGTTTATGGCTCTTGTGGTGGCTGCTTTTCGTTTTGCATGGCATCCATTTTTCTTGAGTACTTCAAAGCAAGATGATGCACCAAAAATCTTTGCAAGGGTTCTAACTTATTTTTTAGCTGTAACTGGTTTTGTTTTTCTGACCATATCATATTTTATTAACGAAATTATCCATTTTCATCTTTTGGGAATCAGTCTTTTTGGAGAGGGGTATACATCGGGTATAAGGATTGTGCCAATTATTATGTTGGCTTATATTGGATATGGAATTTATGTGAACTTTATTGTTGGGGTTTATCTTAAGAAAAAGACAAGTATTCTTCCTTTTGTAACAGGTATTGGTGCACTGGTCAGTATTCTGGCTAATTTTCTCCTTATACCACATTTCGGAATTGTTGGTGCTGCCTGGGCTACTTTTTTAGCGTATGCATCAATGACTGCTGCTCTCTACTTGGTGAGTTACAGACTTTATCCCATACCTTACGAAACAGGGAGGATTCTTAAACTTTTTGGTAGTGGAACGCTCCTTTTTATTCTTGGAACTTTGATTCTTAGTAATGGATGGATACAGCTTTTTCTTTTAATATCCTTTCCTTTTCTTCTGTGGATACTGGGATTTTTTAATAAAGGTGAGAAATTAGTGGTGAAGCAATTTTTGGAGAAAAAGTTAAAGTTGGGTAAATAAAAACTACAGGAGGTTGTTTTGAAGCTTCAAGAACGCATTGAAAAAGCTTTTGATACTGTTGATGAAACTGGTTACAGAGAAGAAATAACAGAGATTTTTGATCTCTTGAAAACTGAACTCAACTCAGGCCGTGTGCGGGCCGCAGAAAAACAGGGTGATAGATGGGTGGTCAATACATGGGTTAAAAAGGGAATCCTTCTTGGGTTCCGTATTGGAATTCTCAGTGATATGTCTGTCAATGATCGTTTTATTTTTTATGACAAAAATACTTTTCCGTTAAAATCCATTTCCATTAACGATGGTGTTCGTATTGTTCCTGGTGGTTCCTCTATTCGAGATGGATGTTATATCGGCAAAAGTGTAACTTGTATGCCTCCGATGTACATCAATGTTGGGGCTTATGTGGACGATGGAACAATGATAGACTCTCATGCATTGGTGGGGTCGTGTGCTCAAATAGGGAAAAGGGTACATCTGAGCGCGGGCACACAGATTGGAGGTGTGCTCGAACCAATTGGTTCTCTCCCTGTTATAATTGAGGATGATGTGTTAATAGGTGGTAATTGTGGAATCTACGAAGGGACAATTGTTCGAGAAGGAGCTGTTATAGGTGCTGGTACCATACTTACAGGTTCTACGCCTGTTTATGATATTGTTCGTGATAAAATTTACCGCAGAACCAGTGAATCCCCTCTCGAAATACCTCCGGGTGCTGTTGTTATTCCTGGTACACGTCCCATAACCAAAGGCAGGGGAGAAGAGTTAGGCCTTTCTGTATATACACCGATTATTATAAAGTATAGGGACGAAAAGACCGAAAATGCTGTGAGATTAGAGGATGCACTGAGATGATTTACCGCCGATATTGCAAAAAAGTTAATAGATAATAAAAGGTGCAAAGATGAAAATTGGAATTATGTCTGACAGTCATGATAATCTTCCTGCTATAGCTAAGGCAGTAAGTGTTTTTAACGATGCTGAAGTCTCACTTGTTATTCATGCCGGGGATCTTGTGGCTCCTTTTGTATCCAAACCGTTGGCTGAGCTTGAAATGGATTTTATTGCGGTGTTTGGCAATAATGATGGTGAGAGATTTGGCTTAAGCAGGGTTTTTGAAGGGAAAATTCACCGCCCCCCGTATGAGTTGGATTATAATGAGAAAAAGATATTGATTCTTCATGAGCCTAACAATCTGGATGCTCTGGTGGCCAGCGGCTATTTTGATGCAATTATATATGGCCACACACATGATGTCGACATCCAGAGAGGAAGAACAATTGTGATAAATCCTGGAGAGTGTGGTGGGTGGTTAAGGGGAAGACGAACCGTAGCATTATGGGATGTAGAGTTCGGTGAAGTTGAAATTGTTCCTGTTTAGGGATAATTGGACTGTGTAACCTTTTTACTGCGGTAGCGTCTTTATTAATGAAGAATGAAAAAACTTGCTTTCCAAAAACTTTTGCAAAAGCATAAAGATCGAATTTTCAGTTATGCTTTTTACTTTCTGCATAACAGAGAAGATGCAGAAGATGTAACTCAGGAGGTTTTTGTGAGACTCTGGCAGCATTGGGATAAGATTGATAGAAATAGGGTAGTAGCATGGATGATACGGGTAGCCCATAATCAATGTGTGGACCTGGTGAGACACAAAAAAAATTCTTCAGGTTATTTTAGGAATTCAGTACAATTGGATATAGAAAAAATTCCCGAGAAAGAGGGTGACCCAGCTTTAAATTATGAACAAAAGGAATCCCAGAAAGCTTTGCTGTCGGCTTTAGAAATGTTACCTGAAAAGACTAAAAGTATGCTTCTTTTACACTATTTTCATGGATTGAAATGCGAAACAATTGGCGAGATTCTTGATACCAATGTAAATACAGTTAAAGTTGCTATTCACAGGGGGAGGAAAATGTTAAGGCATGCTCTTTCGGAGCAATTTCCAGAAAGAAGTGAGAGGTATCGTGATGGATACGCAATGCCGTGAAATTAGATTGTTGTTTGATCGTTTTCTTGATGGGGATCTTCGCGGAAAAGAAAAATTCCGATTGAAGAGACATCTAAAAAAATGTCAGGCATGTCGTTATGAATTGGAAAAGGAGCAAAGAATTGCAGAAATGCTGGCTACCTTGCCGGAGTTTCAGTGTCCTGAGGAGGTTGTAGCAAGAATAAAAGGTGCAACTCTTGGCCGCGGGGGAAAAGAGTCTTTTATTTCAAAAATCAAATTTTCAGGATGGTTATATGGCTGGAGACCAGCGGTTGTGGGAATAGCGGTTTCGATTTTTCTTTTGTTTCTTGTTTTTCGTCCTTTGATAAATCGAGAAGAACCAACCAGTGTTTCTTACTCCCAGCTTGATGTAAGAAAAGCAAGAGAACAGGCAAAATGGAGTTTAATTTATGTATCCCAGACTATTAACAAAACAGATAAGGGGGTTATTGAACAGGTTTTGATGAACTATTTACCTAAGACAATGAGAAATTCTATTAAATATGCGATCCCAATACTTAGAGGAGGTGGGTGATGAGCAAGGTTCTATCTAAGATATTCCTGGTGTTTTTATTTCTCTGCTCTACACTTTGGGCACAGGAGATTGGTATTAAAAAACAGCCAGGCTATGTTGATCTTTCTAAAATAAAAATTCCAGGAAATGCAGGAAAAGTAACAGAAATTTCCTTAGGCCCTGCACTTCTCAGGTTAGCCGCTGGTATATCCGAAAATAGCGATAAAACACTTTCGAAGAGTTTGTCGGGAATATTTTCTATTCAGGTTAAGTCATTTGAGGTGGATTCAGAGGATGCCAAAAAAATTCGCCCTATCATGGCTGAAATTGAAAAGAAACTAAACCGGGAAAACTGGGAAAGCCTTGTCCGTGTTAAAGAGGAAGACGAGTTGACAATTATTAGTATTAAGCATGAGAAAAATAAAGTAGTTGGCCTTTTGGTTATGTCTCTTAAGCCCGGTGATGAAGCTTCGTTTGTAAACATTGTTGGAAACATTGATTTAAAAAACATCGGAAAGCTCGGTATGGGATTGAACAATTCTGCCCTGGATAGTTTGCAGAAAGCTCTGGAGAAGTAAATTCAAAGTTTGAAATATAGGGTTTCAGTACTTATTTATGAAAGGCCAGAGCCTGAATTAACGGATAAGGAATCCATTTATAACTATCTTCAGTTATCCGAATAGGATGTAGTTTGCGTACGGGACATTGCTTATCCGTTAATTCGGGGTAAATGTAAATATTATAATTTCAAAACGAAAAATTCTGTTCATTTTGAAATAAAAAATCAGGA
>CAYYPT010000190.1:0-2139 GCA_964473625.1 uncultured bacterium
GTGGTTTCTAATGGAAGCGCAGTTTTAGGGTTAGGCAACATTGGAGCAGCGGCCGGGAAACCGGTTATGGAAGGAAAAGGAGTTCTGTTTAAGCGATTTGCTGACATAGATGTTTATGATATTGAGCTTGATACTCAGGATCCCGATGAGATTATAAAAGTTGTGAAACTACTTGAGCCTACTTTTGGAGGTATAAATTTAGAGGATATAAAAGCCCCGGAATGTTTTTATGTAGAAGAAACTCTTAGAAAAGAAATGAACATACCTGTTTTCCACGATGACCAACATGGTACAGCTATTATTGTTGGGGCAGCCCTTTTGAATGCATTGGAACTAGTAGGAAAAGACATTAGAAAAGTAAAAGTTGCATTTAGTGGAGCGGGTGCTGCAGGGATCGCAGTGGCCAAGATGATAGTCTCACTCGGTGTAACCAAAGAGAACATTACCATGAGTGATATTCACGGTGTTGTCTACAAAGGTAGGACTGAAGGTATGAATTCTTACCTGGAAGAGTTTGCTGTTGAAACTTCCAAACGCACTCTGGCCGATATTATGGAAGGAGCTGATGTATTTATAGGAGTTTCTGCGGGAGGATTAGTTTCCAAAGAGATGGTACGGAGTATGAATGATAATCCCATAATTTTTGCCCTGGCTAATCCAAACCCTGAAATTACGTATGAAGAAGCTATGGCCGCTAGGAGCGACCTTATTATGGCAACCGGTCGTTCAGATTATCCCAATCAAGTAAATAACATTCTGGGATTTCCTTTTATTTTCAGGGGTGCGCTGGATGTTCGGGCTACTACAATCAATGAAGAGATGAAAGTAGCTGCAGCGATGGCTTTAGCTAATCTTGCAAAAGAGGATGTCCCAGATTCAGTCATTCAAGCCTACGGGGGTACACATTTTCGTTTTGGACGTAATTATATTTTACCCAAACCACTGGATCCACGAGTACTTCTGTGGGAGACTCCAGCTGTTGCTAAAGCTGCTATGGAATCAGGTGTAGCTCAAAATATGATAGATATAGAGGAATACAAGCAACAGTTAGAAAATAGGCTGGGTCGGAGTTATGAAGTAGTCAGGGTAGTTTTGAATAAAGCCAAATCTTCTCCAAAACGAATTGTTTATCCTGAAGGTGAATGCGAAAAGGTGCTGCGAGCGTCTCAGATTGTTATTGAGGAAAAAATTGCGGAACCAATTCTTCTTGGAAACAAAGAAATAATTCAGCAAGAAATTAAAGAATTAGGTCTTGATTTAGGAAATATACGAATTGTGGATCCAGTAAATTCGGATCAATACGATCGCTATTGTAAAGAATACTATGCTCTTCGGCAACGATATGGGATTACTTTACCCGATACTAAAAGATTAATGAGACGAACAAATTATTTTGGAACAATGATGGTCTATTTAGGAGATGCAGATGGTTACGTGGGAGTGAATCAGAATTATCATGAAGAAATCCTTCCAGCGCTTCAAATAATCAAAAAGAAAAATCCTGCAGGAAAAGTGGCAGCACTCCATATATTGATATTCAAAAAGAAAGTATATTTCTTAGCCGATACTCAAGCTATTATTGAACCTACTGCTGAAGACCTTGCAGAAATTGCTATTCAGAGTGCTAAAATTGTTCGACTCTTCGATATGGAACCAAGGATAGCAATGCTTTCCTTTTCAAATTTTGGCAGTGTGGATCATCCGGTTACCCGAAAAGTTCGTGAGGCAGTAGAGATTGCTCTTAGAAAAGAACCCGATCTTATGATAGACGGTGAAATGCAGGGAGATGCAGCTGTGGTCCCAGAAATCATTGAAAAGGTTTTTCCTTTTAGTCGGCTAAAAGGGGGAGCTAATGTTCTTGTGTTTCCCGAGTTGCAGTCGGGTAACATTGCTTTGAACCTTCTAAAACGGTTGGGAGGAGCAGAATCTATCGGCCCAATTCAGATTGGCTTAGACAGTCCTATTCACATTATTCGCAGTACAGCTACTGTTGAGGAGATTGTTCGTTTGACTGCTATTGCAGTAGTAGATGCTCAAAAGTGGTTAGTGTAAAGATGTATCGCGAATTATTATACTTGCCTATCTTTTCATTGAGTGGTGGTTACAGAAATTCGGATAGTCTATTGTTTTTGTAACAGT
>CAYYPT010000190.1:2239-4714 GCA_964473625.1 uncultured bacterium
ATCATGCGTCTTTACATTGCTCTGTCTGCGGCTTTCTTTCTTCGATGACCTATAATAGAAATCCAGATACTGATTTCATAGAGAAAAAGAAGTGGAAAAGCCATTAGGAGCTGACTCATGGGGTCAGGAGGTGTGACAATTGCAGAGAAAATGAAAACAAGGACAATTGCATACCGGCGGTATTTCTTTAGAAATTTTGGGCTAACAAGTCCTATTCTGGATAGGAAGAAAGTAAGTACAGGAAGCTCAAAAACCATACCACCTATTATAATAAGCCTCAGTACAAAACTCATATATTCAGTAATATTGATGTTGGGTTCAATGGTTTCTGTTCCCATGCTGAAAAGGAAAGGTAGAACAACAGGAATTAATATAAAGTAAGCAAAGGCTGTTCCCAATAGAAAGCAGATAGTTGTAAAAAATATAGCTGGAAGAAAATATTTTTTTTCCTTTGGTAGAAGTCCTGGACCAACAAATTGCCAGAATTGGTAGAATAGCACAGGAAGAGAAACAATAATCCCTACTGCAAGTGCTACTTCCATCCGGACCATGAGCATACCTGCTGGTTTTAAGAAAATAAGTTTAGCAGGTTTTTGTAGATGATCGTTAGGTAATGTAAGTAAATTTAGTAATAATCCTGTAAAGGGAAAAGCGACAATAGTAAATAAAAAAACAGATCCCAGGCATTTTAAGATACGCCATCTGAGTTCTTCGAGGTGATCAAGGAAAGGCATTTCCTTGAAGTCAGATTCTTTTTCTTTTGATTTTTTCATCTATAGCCGAGGTAAGGTTGATTAAGAAGACTATCCTATTTTCAAACCAGCAAATCCCAAAAAAGCAAGGGACATACAGCCAGCCATTATGAAGGCAATAGGTGCTCCTTTTATGGTTTTAGGTACATTAGCTAATTCTAACTTTTCCCTGATGCCGGCCATAAGTACCAGCGCAAGAGTGAATCCAAGGCCAGAAGCAAATCCATTAACCAGACTTTGAATAAAATCGTATCCAGCATCTATGTTCAAAATAGAGACACCAAGTACAGCACAGTTTGTTGTTATAAGGGGAAGGTAAATCCCTAAGGCTCTGTAGAGCCCAGGGCTTATTTTCTGGATAACCATTTCTACAAATTGAACCAGAGCGGCAATAACCAGAATAAAAGAAATTGTTCTGAGATATGTAAGATCTGGAGGAGAGCCATGACTCTTCATAAGAATTTTAAAGAAAAGGTTAGAAGAAACAGGTGCCAGAAAGTAAGTGTAAATCACCCATGTGACCGCTGATGCCATACTCATGACAAAAATTACGGCCATACCCATGCCAATCGCTGAATCTAATTGTTTGGATACCCCTATATAGGGACAAATCCCAAGAAATCTAGCAAGAACAAAATTAGATATAAAAATGGCTCCTACAGTAATAATTAAAAGCGAGTGAAGTTCCATGAGAGTCCCTCAATTTTTTTATCTATGCGCCAATCTTCGATGTTCAATCCAGTTAAAAAATCCAATTAAGAACCCAATGGTGAAAAAGGCTCCGGGGGGAAGTATCATTAGAAGAACAGGTTTGAAACTGTTGCCGAAAATTGGTATTCCCAGCCAGGTACCGTTGCCCAAAATCTCTCTGAAAGTAGCAATAATAACAAGCGCCAGTAAGAATCCCACTCCCATCCCGAAACCGTCGGCTATAGAAAGAATAATGTTATTTTTACTGGCAAACGCTTCTGCTCTGCCCAATATAATGCAGTTTACAACTATAAGGGGAATAAAAATCCCAAGAGCTTTGTGAAGAGCAGGGAAGAAGGCCGCCATCACAAGATCCACAATAGTAACAAATGTGGCAATCACACTGATAAAAATTGGTATTCTTATTTTAGATGGGACGAATTTCCGGATGAGTGATACAATAAAATTGGAGGAAACCAGTACAAAAATAACGGCTGCACCCATACCAATAGCATTGTTTACTGAAGATGATACAGCAAGAGTAGGACAGAGCCCCAGCATAATACGAAAAATAGGATTGCTTTCGTAAATTCCTTTTGTAAATTCTTTAACAATTGACATTTAATCCTCCGGATTAATTTCTCAAAATATATTTAGTACTTATTTTTGAGAACGACCTATTTTCTTAAGAAGCCATTTTGCCTTAGCTGATATTCCATTTGTTATTGCTCGGGAAGTAATGGTGGCGCCGGTGATTGCTTGAATCTGGCCGCCATCCTTGTCTACACAAATATTAGTTGCTTTTTTCCCCGAGAATTGTTTTTGCCACCATGGAGTTGTTTCTCCGTTTTTTATTTCCTGACAGCGGCTTCCCAGGCCAGGGGTTTCTTGTTGAGAGAGTACCCTGATGGCAAAAATTATTCCAGTGGAATCCATACCTACAAGCGTTCTGATAGTACTGGAATAACCTTTTGAAACAACTAAAAATGCGTATCCAATAAATTGTTTTTTCTTTTTATCTTTATATCCCATG
>CAYYPT010000191.1:0-4703 GCA_964473625.1 uncultured bacterium
AATGCTGCGGAATATATGGGGTTATGAATTCCCGCGCTACGATGCCTGGGCTAAATAAAAAGCTAATAATGTATATTATAAATTACAATAATCCAAATTAAGGAGGAATGAAAAATGAAAACGAAAACTATCCTATTTTATCTTTTTGTAATGGTCATAGGTCTCATAACTCTGCAGTGTTCCCATAAAAGACCTTTGCATTCTGTTGTAACAGATGTTCTACAACCTGCTGATCCAGGCCAAGTAACGTTGAAAGGTTTTCTTGGGCATAGAATAGATCTTAATCGTGAAGTCCGTCTAAAAAAATATGTTAAGGAAGATGTTCTCTTAGAAGATTTTAGACATCGCCCGAGTAAAGCAGCCTGGAATGGCGAATATGTGGGTAAGTGGATTTGTGCAGCAACTCTTGCCTGGCAAAATGCTCCTAACGATAACGATAAAGAATTAAAAAAGAAATTGGACCGCATAGTAAAAGACCTAATAAAGACGCAAGAACCCGATGGATACTTGGGAACTTATTTGAAGAAGGACCGCTGGTCTATGGGCAAGGGTGCAGACCGTTGGTTAAGAGTAGGCTGGGATGTTTGGAACAATAAGTATTGTATGCAAGGGCTGCTAACTTACTATCTTGCCACACATAACAGAAAAGCCTTAAAAGCTGCTGAGAAAATAAATGATCTTTTAATTAATACTTTTGGAGATGGAAAACGAGATATTTTAAAATCTGGAACCCATACAGGAATGGCTGCAACTTCTATTTTGGAATCCAGCGCTCTGCTTTATGAAATTACAGGGAAAAAGAAATATCTGGATTTTTGCCAATATGTTCTCAAACGTGCTGATGCAGGTCCTAAAATACTCACTAACATAGAGAAATACGGAACAGTCCAGAAAGTAGGCAATAAAAAAGCTTACGAGATGTTAGCCAACTATAATGGATGCTGTGAGCTGTATCGTGCTACTGGTGAGAAACGTTTACTCAATGTACCCATTAAGGTATGGCAAAATATTGTTGATGAGCTTATGTTTGTAACTGGTGCTCCTGATGCACATGAGTTCTTCAGTCCACCAAACTCTCTTATAACTACTGGCCTTTGTACTGAAACATGTGTTCAAGTATATTGGTTGAGGCTAAATTTACAACTACTAAGGCTAACAGGCGAAGCTCGTTTTGCCGATACCTTACATCGTCTTATCTATAACCACATGCTGGCAGCTCAAAATCCCAATGGTCTGGACTGGTGTTATTTTACAACGATGGAAGGACAAAAAGGATACAGAAGAGATATATGCTGTTGTAGTTCAAATGGTCCAAGAGCTGTTGCTCTTATTCCAACTTTTGCATATATGACTGGAGACAAAACTATCTCTGTTAATTTGTACGAGACTGGTTCTTTCAAAACTAAATTAAATCAGATACCTATTACTGTAACCCAAAAGACAGCCTATCCCTGGGATGGAACAGTTGAACTAACCATCAATCCTAGTAGAGAGACGGAATTTACACTAAAACTGCTCATTCCGTTCTTTTTTACCTCTGGCTCAGTAAAAGTTAATGATCAACCTGTTAATTTACCAATGAAAGCCAGCACCTACTTTTCTATTAAGAGAAAATGGTCGCCAGGAGACAAAGTCCTTCTTAAAATGGCAATGCCGGTCCGACTTTTACGAAAGAAGGGTCGAATAGCTCTATCTCGTGGACCGCAGTTTTTGGCATGGGATTCCGAATTCGATAATTGGGAAAATGAACCCTCTGCCTTACCTGCTGTGGATAAAAAAGACACTATTTCTTACCAGTTGATAACTCCTGATAAACCGACATGGTCAGGAGCACGTTTGGTTCGTGTTCCTGCGATTACTCAGCATGGTATATTCTTCCGACATAAAAAGACTACAATGACCCTTGTCCCTTACAGCGAGGCCGGTGCAGGAGGGTGGGTTATGTCTGTCTGGCTTGGGGGGAAACAGAAAAGTTCAAATCTCTCCCGGACAAGTCGATTTCATAAAAAATTAGTGTTTGAGGAAGATTTTAATCCACCAAAGGCACATTGGAAAATTGTTAGGGGAAATTGGAGCGTAAAAAATGATGCATATTGGCAAACTCAGGTGTGCGGAGCGTGGTCAGGTGATATAGGAAATTATATATCATATTTCATCTCACCAAAAATTGGTAATAAGTTCATCCTGAGTATGGAATTTACACCTCATGAATTCTGTCCCAGCAATCCTAATCAATATGGTATAGGTTTAGTTGCTCATTATCCAGGGAAATTGACTTTAACGCTGACTAATGCATTTAGTAAAACATCTGGTCGTCTTCAGGTGGGCTGGGGAGCCTGTGTCCCATATCCTATTAAGATTGGGAAAACTTATCTAATAAAAATGCTCGTTGCAGGGGAAACAGTTATGGGTAAAGTTTGGGCTAAAGGAGAACCTGAACCGGATAAGTGGATGGTAACAGATAAATATTTCACTGATGTGAATGGAAAAGGTATGGGAATATATTGTTTTAACACAAAAGGAGAATTTAAGAATTTTAAGATTTATAAGGTCAGTCGTTAACAGAATGGCACAGTTTTACTGAAAATAGTAATTTTTCAGGAATCGAAGATGTAAGACAATAGGGAGAAAATTCAATGCAAATGGAGACAAGGATAAAGAAAAGTAAGCCGTTGTTGATAAGCCTGTTATTCTTTATGCTGAGTTGCAGCTCAGGGATACAGGGCTTGAAGGAACCAACTTCGAACAAGACAATGCTTGTTGTTGGTAGAGTCATCGTCGAGGACAAAAGTTATAGCGATAGGCATGCGGTCTACAAAAGTGGAATCGATGTTGCTGTGGTGGGAAAAACCAAGTCTGGTAAAGAAGTAGGCTTATGGACAACCACCGATGAAAATGGGTACTTTTGCGTATCCAACGTTCCAACGGGAGAATATGCACTTAAGGGTGTCCGTTTATCAATTGGCAGAGGGGATTTAGTAATTATAGAAAATCGCCTAAGTTCGTCCTCTGATCCTTATTTATTAACCCACAAAACGGAACTGATTTTTAACGGTGATTATTTTCCGTTTGCTCCTGTTGGCCGCATCCAGAACTTGCAACATACTATCTTTACACTGGATTACTCCAATCGCTCTGTAAAGCAAGTACGATGTCTTACAACTAATAAGCTTGTAGATATCAAACTTTTCAACGGTGAGGTTTTAAATGCTGGTCCTGTAGAAGAATATTTCATACAAAAATACCCTGAGTCTGCATGGAAACAGGCACTAGAAAAGAGTGCAGAGATTGTGAGATTGAGAAGGTAATAATGCTGCTCGTGAGAAATAAGTTAAAAATTTGGGTTCAGGCGGTAACTATACATCTATATTTCCTATTCTGGTTTTAGGGTTAGTATATGCAAGTGAGTCAAGAACTGGTAACAGTTCAATCGGTTGACTGAAAACGAAGATGTTTGACGTCAATACTTAAGGAGGAAAGGAAATGTGAGCAAAAGCGCTATCACACGTAGAAATTTTCTGAAAGCAGCAGGCTACGGAGTTCTTGGGGAATTGGTGGCTTTGAAGTTCCCGATGGCGGCAATACGACAAGCATCATTGCCGAACCAGAGTCGGGCGGCCCTTGTAAGTGGGAACTCACGAGCCGACAACGTTTTCAAATCGCTGAAGCTGATCGAGGGGGATATTAAAAAAGGACTGGCAAAGAAAAAGATGGTTGTGATCAAACCTAACATGGTAGGAACCAACAGGCAACTGTGTGCAACGCACGTGGACTGCCTGGAGGCGATATTAGAGTTTCTCAAGTCATTGGTGAAAGACGAAATCATCATCGCCGAATCCCCGGCAGCGAGGTCGGCAACAGAGGGGTACGAGAATTACGGCTACTATCGTTTGAAGAAAAAGTACAAGGTTAGGTTTCTCGATCTGGACCAGACGCCTGCCGTAATCAGGTACGTAACTAACCAATACTTTTACCCGCAGCCTGTGCGCTTCTCAAAGCTATTGGTGGACCCAGATGTGTATATCATTTCCTCGGCGATTCTGAAGACTCACGATCGGGCCATAGTAACTCTATCGCTCAAGAACATTGTTTTTGGAGCGGCGCTAAAAGACAGCGGATTTGGGCGAGGGACAGCGGGCCGCGGCAAAAAAAGCGACAAGCCGATCATCCATGGTGGACGGGGAAATGAGGGAATCCATTATAATCTTTTCATGCTGGCGGAGAAGTTGCATCCACATTTGGCCGTGATTGACGGATTTCAGGGGATGGAGGGTAACGGACCTTTACATGGAACTCCGGTGAACCACAAGGTAGCCATTACGAGCACAGATTGGTTGACAGCAGATAGGATAGGTGTGGAACTGATGGGGGTTGATATCAGGAAAGTAGGATACCTCTGGTTCAGCACGCTTGCAAACAGAGACCGAGGAGATTTAAGTAAGATAGAGATTTTGGGGGAGAGAGTTGAGAACTACGTTAGGAAATACCGTCTACACGACAACATAGAACGGCAGTACAAGTGGATGGAGGGGATTAATTCCATTTTCAAAAGAGGTAAGACATGAGAACAAAAAAATGCTCAGTGCTGTTTTTTATTTTAGCCGTGTTTATTTTCGGCTTTAACCAAACAGGTGCGAAAGTACCTAATCAAACCGCTTTTTATTTAGCCTCTAATGGAAGCGACAGAAATCCTGGTACAAAGG
>CAYYPT010000192.1:0-4614 GCA_964473625.1 uncultured bacterium
TATTAATTTACGTTATGGAACGAATTTTAGTACCTTGGTTGTTGATCTTAATTTATGGGAAGATGGTTTTGTTAGTGTATTGCCTTTACGCGAAGAGATTCTTAAGGATGGAATAATAGTATGACGAGTCATGCAGAGAAACAGCGTCAGAAAGTCATTCGTTATTGGTGGGAAAAGTCAAAAGAGAGCTTTGATTCTGCATGGCGTGAATTTTCAGCTGGGGTTTATAGCTTGGCTGTGAATCGTCTCTATTATGCTGCGGTTTATGCTGTTAGTGCTGTTTTGCTTGAATATCAGTTTTCTTTTAAAAAACATTCTGGTGTACGCAGTACTTTTCACCGTGAGTTTGTCAAAACAGGATTGATGGATACAAAATGGGGAAAATTCTATGATCAATTGTTCGAAGACAGACAGGAAGGTGATTATATAGCATTAGTTCAATTTGATAAAGAATATGTTTCCCCCTCCGTCCCAAGTTGTACTTGGGAGGGAGAATCAAAAACTCGTCTAAAAATTGTTTCTTAAGTTCTCTTTTTAAAAAAGTTCAATTCCCCTAAAGTAGAGACACATAATATTATGTGTCTCTACTTTATTTCTGAGTCAATGCGGGTCAATGCGTCAACAGGAAGCAGCCTTTTTAGTGCTTGATTTTATTTAAATTTTTTAGTATTATTATCAGCATAAATTTGTAGGAATAGCAATGGTTGTAGGTAAGCTTATCATTAAAAATAAATTGGGGCTTCATGCCCGACCTGCGGCCCTGTTTGTTGAGACCGCTTCTAAATATGATGCGGATGTTACCATTAGCAAAGATGGTGTAGAAGTTAATGGTAAAAGCATTATGGGGGTTCTAATGTTAGCGGCAGAAAAAGGCAGTGAAGTTACCATTAAAACTAAAGGAAAAGATGAAAAAGAGCTTTATCAGGCTCTTGCTGATCTTCTAGAGGCTAAATTTGGTGAGGAGTAAATGAATAAAATATCAGAGGAAATTGTTAATTCTTTGGATAAGTCCAAAATGTTTCCTAAAATCCTTGAGTTCCCAATGCAACTTCGCCAGGGATGGAACATAGGTAAAGCAGTTCAGTTCACAATTGATTTTGGACAGTTTAATAACATTGTCTTTGGAGGTATGGGAGGATCTGCAATAGTAGGGGATCTTGTACGATCCATTTTTGGGAAAGAACTGAGTATACCAGTTATTGTCAACAGAGGTTACCATTTGCCAGGTTTTGTTGATTCTAAAACTCTTTTTATTGCGTCAAGTTATTCTGGGAATACAGAAGAAACCTTGACCTCTACAGCTGAAGCTGAGAAAAGAGGATGCTTTATTTGTTGTGTTACTTCTGGGGGAGAACTTGCCAGAATAGCCCAGGAAAAGAACTATCCATTGTTTCAGCTACCTTCGGGATATCCTCCGAGGAGTGCTCTTGGTTACAGTCTGGGAGTTCTTTTCTCGTTTTTCCGGGAATTGAATATAGGGAAAATTTATAAAGATGATATCGAAGAAACGATTTCTTTTCTTGAAAGTGCAAGAAAACCATGGGAAGAGTTTAACAATTCTGATAATCTTCCTCTTTCCATAGCAGAAGAGATTAGTGGAAAACTTCCCCTTATCTATTCTTCTGGAGAAGGAGTGGATGGTGTAGGGTTTCGCTGGAAGACGCAGTTAAATGAAAACAGCAAGACGCATGCTTTTTACCAGCCTTTTTCTGAAATGAATCATAACGAGATTATGGGATGGTCTTCTATCCCTGCTACTAAAACTTTTTTCTCCCATTTGATTATGATTTTGCTCCGGCTTCCTGCTGACTATTCCAGAATTAGTTTGAGAATGGATATTACCCGTGATCTTGTCAAAAAAAGTGGAGGGAAAGTTCTGGAAATAGAAGGAAAAGGTAAATCTTTCTTTAATCAATTATTATATTTGATTCATCTTGGTGATCTTTTGAGTTTTTACTTGGCTATTCTTTATAATGTTGATCCAACAGAAATAGAAAATATTAACTATCTTAAGAAAGATTTGGTTCAAAATTCTTAGAGTTAATGATTACTAAATTAAGAGAGGGTATCATGGGCATTCACAATTTTACATCAGAATCAGTAACAGAAGGTCATCCCGATAAGATATGCGACCAGATTTCAGATGCTATACTGGATGCAGCGCTTCAGGATGATCCATACAGTCGGGTGGCATGTGAAACTTTTGCCACAACCGGAATGGTTCTTGTGGGCGGTGAAATCACCACAGAAACTTATATTGATATTCCGGCAGTTGTGCGGGGTGTGATTAAAGACATTGGTTATACTGATCCCAGCTATGGATTTGATTATGAAAGTTGTGCTATACTTAACACAATTCAAGAGCAATCTCCGGATATTGCTCTTGGTGTAGACAGGCAGGGAGCAGGTGATCAGGGTTTGATGTTTGGCTTTGCAACGCGGGAAACCCCGGAGCTTATGCCGCTTCCAATAATGCTGGCGCATAGATTGACAATGCGCTTGGCTCAAGTTAGAAAAGATGGAACCATTCCATATCTTCGACCCGATGGCAAAAGTCAGGTTACTGTGCAGTACGATGGATATAAGCCAATAAAAGTGGATACTGTTGTTATTTCGGCTCAACATAATCCCGATGTTTCTGTAGACCAGATTTGTAATGATATTATTGAAAAGGTAATTAAGCCGGTTATACCCTCCGAGTTTTTTGACGAAAAAGAGATTAAATATTTTATCAATCCTACAGGGCGCTTTGTTAAAGGCGGTCCACACGGTGATACTGGATTAACCGGAAGGAAAATTATAGTAGATACATACGGTGGTTTTGGAAGTCATGGAGGAGGGTGTTTTTCTGGTAAAGATGCGACAAAAGTAGACCGTTCTGCTTCTTATGCGGCGCGTTGGGTGGCTAAAAATATTGTAGCGGCTGGGCTGGCTGAGCGATGTGAGGTACAACTTGCATACGCTATCGGTGTAGCAGAACCTGTTTCTATTCTTGTGAATACCAATGGTACAGGCAAACTTTCTAATGGCGAGTTATTGGAGCGTGTAAAGAAAGTGTTTGATCTTACACCTGCCGGTATGATAGAACGTTTGAGTCTCCGACGGCCTATTTTCAGAAAAACTGCAGTTTATGGTCATTTTGGAAGAGAAGAACCTGAGTTTACATGGGAGAAGACAGATCGGGTTGATGAATTGTTAGCGTAGATAATTCACCGAAGAACCGCGGAGCACCGAAATGTTCTTGACTCGGTTCTTTGTGTTCTTAGCATCTTGATGGGAGAACAGGAATATATAGAGAGTACAAGCAAAATTTAGTTGGGATAGTAATAGAGAATTACAAAAAGAGGGATAACATGGAATTTGATGTAAAAAATCTTGAGCTGGCTTCTGAGGGGAAACGGCGTATTGAGTGGGCTGAGCATGATATGCCTGTTTTAGGTTTGATAAAAGAGCGATTTCAGGAAGAAAAACCTCTTGCCGGCAAACGAATGTCTTGTTGCCTTCATGTTACAGCCGAGACAGCTAATTTAGTTCGAACGCTTAAAGCAGGGGGCGCAGAGATAGTGCTTGTGGCTTCTAATCCTCTTTCAACACAAGATGATGTGGCTGCTTCATTGGTTAAAGATTATGGAATATCCGTTTTTGCGATAAAGGGTGAGAATAAAGATACCTATTACAATCATATTAGGACAGCTATTGCCCACAGGCCCCACGTTACAATGGATGACGGTGCTGATCTGGTTTCTACAATCCACTTTGAATATAAAGATCAAGCAGAGGAAATTTTGGGCAGTATGGAAGAGACAACAACGGGGGTTATTCGTTTAAGAGCCATGGCTAAGGATAAGAATTTAAAGATACCAGTTATAGCTGTAAACGATGCTAAAACTAAAAACCTCTTTGACAATAGATACGGAACAGGTCAGTCCACAGTAGATGGTATTATTAGGGCAACTGATATTTTGCTGGCCGGTAAAACTGTTGTGGTTGCAGGATACGGATGGTGTGGTCGAGGTTTTGCAATGCGGGCAAGAGGAATGGGTGCTAATGTCGTTGTAACAGAGGTTGATTCTATCAAAGCTATTGAAGCAGCAATGGATGGTTTTAGGGTTATGCCGATGCGGGAGGCTGCAAAAATCGGTGATCTTTTCTGTACTCTGTCAGGAGATATTAACGTTATTCGCAGAGAGCATTTTGAATTAATGAAAGACGGTGCTATTGTTGCAAATTCCGGGCATTTTAATGTAGAGATTGATATCAAGGCTTTAGAAGAGATGGCCAAGGAGGTAAAAAAAGGAGTAAGAGAGTTTGTTGATGGATATGTGCTTCCTGATGGAAAGACAATCTATCTTTTAGCAGAAGGTCGTTTGATTAATCTAGCTGCTGCAGAAGGACATCCTGCCAGTGTTATGGATATGAGTTTTTCTACACAGGCATTAATGGCTGAGTGGGTTATTAAAAATGGTGGGAAATTAGAAGTAAAGGTTCATGATGTTCCTGGAGAAATTGAGGATTGGGTAGCCCGACTAAAGCTCCATTCAATGGGTATTGAGATCGACGAGCTTACTGAAGAACAAAAAGAATATCTTTCTTCATGGAAGATAGGAACTTAGC
>CAYYPT010000193.1:0-4531 GCA_964473625.1 uncultured bacterium
TTTTCATTGCTATTGCAAATTGTTCAGGCCGTTCGAACACAGGCCAGATGTCTGTAGAAATCGCTAAAAAGTTAGACAACACCCTCCCTTATGCCAGAATCAGTTGTTTGCCGGCAATATTCCCCGAGTTAAAACCGGCAGAAAAATTTAAAGAGGCAGATGCTATTGTTGTTATTGACGGCTGTCATGAAGCTTGTGTGTTAAAGACAATCGAAAAAGCTGGGTTCAAACCAGCTTTGCGAATAACACCAGATGATGATTACGGCGTAGAAAAAACCCCGGGGCTTGAGTATGATAAAGAAGTAATGAACAAAATTGCCGATGATGTAATAGAAAAAGTAAAAGAGTTGGCAAAAAAATTAACTATGGAAAAGAGCGGTTAATTTTATTATATTTATTAAGGCTCAGTAAAACAACCTTGCGAAGGGTTAGAAACCTTCGCAAGGTTACTATCTATTGTGGAGAATTAAATGCGTCTTTTGATGATTTATGCAACTCTTTTTTCTTATGAACCGGAAGTCCGGAGCTTAGAGATTGGTGATAAAAAGGCAGAGCCAGCTTCCTACGAGAACGCAATTATCGGATTTATTCATGTTGAGGGACAGGATGAAGAGAATGCTGCGAGCGTAGAAACTAAACTTGTCAAAAACCTGAAATGGGCAGCACGGAAAAATAACACCAGAGCCATTGTTCTACATTCTTTTGCACACCTCTCAGAATCAAAAGCTGATCCACAATTTACAAAACAGCTCTTTGATCAGGTTGAAGAGCGTTTGCGTAAAAGCGGGTATGAAACATATCAAACGCCGTTTGGTTATTTTTTGAATTTGAATGTTCGAGCACCAGGGCATTCGTTTGCACGTCTGTTTAAAGAATTTTGAAATCGTATTATGAAAGAACAGGCACACCTGCTAAGAGCAGCTGCTGAAAAAATCCAGCAGGCAAAGAGAGTTGTAGGATTTACCGGAGCTGGTATCTCTGTGGAGAGTGGTATACCTCCATTCCGTGGCCCAAATGGTTTATGGAGCAAGTACGATCCTGTTTTTCTTGATATTAGCTATTTTAACCAGCATCCGGAAAAATCCTGGGTTTTAATAAAAGAGATTTTTTACGATTTCTTTGGAAAGGCAAAGCCAAACGCTGCTCACGTGGCACTGGCTGAGATGGAGGGGAATGGTCTGGTGCAGGCGGTTATTACGCAGAACATAGATAATCTCCATCAGGAAGCAGGTAGCCGGAATGTGTATGAATTTCATGGTACCTCAAGGAGGCTGGTGTGTTCGCATTGCAGATTTAAACAAGATGTTGAGGATGTTGACCTCAGGAGTCTGCCCCCGCGCTGTCAGAAATGTGGAGGTGTGCTCCGGCCTGACTTTGTCTTTTTTGGTGAACCCATCCCTGAACCTGCAAATAGTTTATCTTTCAGAGAAGCACAGATTGCCGATGTTTTTTTGGTTATTGGAACAACAGGAGAAATCATGCCAGCTTCTATGGTTCCTCTGGCGGCTAAACAAAACGGTGCTGTGATTATAGAGGTTAACACAGAAACGACTCGTTTTACCCATGAAATCACAGACATTTTTATCCAGGGAAAAGCAACAACTGTAATGGCTGCACTGCTGGATGAGCTTGGTATTACTAAATAAGGAGTTTCAGAAATATGGATATACCTTCCGAGAATAGATGGCTGAGTAGAGAGACCATCAATCTTAATCTTACTGCCGAGTCAGAATTGGAAACAATTGAAGCTATGTTAGAGTTGGTTGATAAAAGTGGGCTAACAGCCGATATAAAAATACTGGCAGAAGATCTGCTGCATCATGAAGTGCTTGAACCTACTCACACTGGTAATTGTGCTCTGATATTTCATGTCTTAAGCCGGAGTGTGATCAAACCAGGGATATTTTTTGGCCGTTTTGTGAAAGGCATAGGTTATTATTCAGAAAGTGGCCATCCCATTGATCTGGTTTTTCTGATCGTTGCTCCACCCGAAATGGAAGCGGATTTCTTAAACGTGATGGGGAAAATCAAATCAGCAATGGGTAAACCAGATGCTCGGAAAGAGCTGAGAGAGGCAAAAACACCCGAAGCAGCTCTTAAAATTTTGGGGGATGTGACAAAGTTAAACGGATAAGCAATCATTTACTTTTTCTCTATATTTTTATTTTATTCTCTGCGTCCTCAGCGGCTTTTGTACTAATTCCATTCAGCTTAAAAACTTAAAAAACTCTTGACAGGAGGTTTTTATTTTATTACATTATTGCATAGATATGCAATAATGTAAGGAGTGATTTATGCCGCGGAAACTGGGGAGAGGATGGAAGCAAGCCAGAGGAAGGTTGTATGAATCGATTGAAGACCCAAGAAGCAGACTGTTTGCTGCCCTGGCCTGTGACCAGAGAATTGAAATTTTGAAACTTCTCCGGGATGGAGAAAAGTGTACCTGCGATATGGCTCCACACTTACGAGTTGATATTTCAGTTGTTTCTCGACATCTGACAGTGCTTAAAAGTCTGGGGCTTATAGTGAGCCGGAAAGAAGGTGTAAGTAATTACTATTCAGTAGAAGACCAGAGGATTTTTAACATACTTGATACCGCTCTGGAAATACTTAAAGACATGACAGAAAGACACAGAGATATTTTTTCCAGGCTTTGATAGGTTAAAAAATAATGGAGGTAAAAAATGCGTATAGCACTATCAACCGATGACGATCGCGGACTGGATGCAGTCTTAAGTTATCACTTCGGCCGCTGTCCCTATTACACTTTTGTCGATGTGGAAGGAAAAGAGATCAAAGATGTGAAATCTATTCCAAATCCATTTTATGCAAATCACGGACAGCCGGGCCAGGTTCCTTCTTTTATCAATAGTCAGGGGGCCCAGGTGATTATTGCTGGTGGTATGGGTTCGAGGGCAGTTAGTTTTTTCCAGCAGTTCGGGATTGAGCCTGTTACAGGTGTTTCAGGAAAAGTAAGGGATGCTGTTGAAGCTTACGTCAATGGGAGACTAGGTGGGGCAGAACCGTGTGCCGAAAGCAGAAGCCACGGCGGAGCAGATTGGAGAACAGTACCTCCGCCTAGCGAGTTCGAAAGCGACGATGTTTCGCGTTTAAAAGAAGAGGTAATAGCTTTAAGGAGACAACTTGCCGAGGCTCAGGAGAGATTGAACAAACTGGAAAATAAAAAAGGATGAGTTCGCTTTAATGGTTTGCGTAAGAAGTATATTGGCAGGTTATCTTATAGGCTCATTTGTCCCAGCATACTTCATCGGGAAACTTAGAGGAATAGATGTAAGAGAAGTCGGTAGGAAGTATGCTGGAACTCTTAATGTTTATCATGTGCTTGGATTCTGGTCTGCTGTTCCCACTGCTGTAGTAGACGTGCTTAAGGGTATATTTGCTATACTCCTTGCAGAAAGAATGGGGGCAAGTTTTGTCTGTGCCCAGTTGAGCGGCCTGGCTGCAGTTGTGCCTCAAAGGTCTTAAGACGTTTAAATATAGAACCTTCCTATGAAATTACCATTGCCAAAGGAGGAGTTGATAAAAAACCGACTCTGGATTTTGATGAAGAGGATGTAGATCATATCTCCCAGAAGATAGCAAGGGAAATTTCTGAAGTGCCTGGAAGGATACAATGATTCAAAAATTTGCATACTATGTTTTAGCCTTTTGGGAAATTACCTTTTATTATTGCATATATTGTTAAATATTTTTAAATTCACTTTAAGATTCTTATGAATTTGAAAACAACTGAATTAGTCACTTGATATTTAAAGGTTCGTTATGATGACAGAACACTTATGTATACTTGGAGATTCCAGACGAATGGATGATGTTAATGATTCATCTGTTCATTTGGTGGTAACTTCTCCACCCTACTGGCAACTAAAAGATTACGGTACAGAAGATCAAATTGGATTTAATGATTCATACGAAGAATACATTAATAATTTAAATTTAGTATGGAAAGAGTGTTATAGAGTATTGCATCCTGGCTGCAGAATGCTAATAAACATTGGTGATCAATTTGCAAGAGCTGTTTATTATGGTAGATATAAAATTATTCCAATAAGAACAGAAATAATAAAATACTGTGAGACAATTGGTTTTGATTATATGGGAGCAATTATTTGGCAGAAAAAAACGACTATGAATACAACAGGTGGTGCGACTGTCATGGGTTCATACCCCTTCCCAAGAAATGGTATTATCGAAATTGATTATGAATTCATTCTAATTTTTAAAAAGCCTGGTAAAGCTCCTAAAGTTGATCGATCGATCAAAGAACAATCAAGAATTTCAAAGGAAAAATGGAAAGAATATTTTTCAGGTCATTGGTATTTTAATGGAGCAAGACAAGACAACCATATTGCAATGTTCCCTGTTGAATTACCTAAAAGAGCAATAGAAATGTTTACATTTGTTGGAGAAACTGTTCTTGATCCATTTTTAGGTAGCGGTACCACCTCCTTAGCCGCTTTGCTGACCAATAGAAACTCCATTGGATATGAGATTAATAAAGACTTCTTGC
>CAYYPT010000194.1:0-4511 GCA_964473625.1 uncultured bacterium
GTTCTATCTTAATCAATACTTGATACAATTTGTCCACTTGTTTTTTTCTCTAATTCCTTATCAACTCATTTGGAGATGAACCAGTTAATTTTAATTTCAATGTTCAGTGTGTCTAAGCTTTTCGGTTGCTGAAACTAATCGTTATGTGAAAAAGCTATATAGTATAACTCCAAATAAATATAAGGAGGAAAGAAAATGAAAAAAGTCGTATCCGTACTCATTATTGTGATAGTAGCATTGATTGTTAATCCTTCTATTACCTCAACGGCGAACTGTCAGGATGGTCAGCATGGCCCCAAGTTGTTTATTGGTGGTGGAGCATTGTCAGAAACCATGTATGTGATATTTGCCATGCTTGCAGGTTCAGATGCAAAACTTGTTGTAATTCCGACTGCTTCAAAGAATGATCCTGATGTGGAAAAGATTCAGGAAGTTTGGCATTCCCGCGGAATCCGGGAAGTTAGTGTCCTGCACACAAACGATAGGAAAGTCGCCTCGTCCCCTGGATTCACAGAGCCCCTGAAAACAGCAACGGCAGTTTGGTTCAGCGGAGGTTCGCAACAGAGAATTGCCGACGCCTATATCGGCACACCAGTGGAAGAGGAATTATATAGGCTGCTTGAGCGCGGAGGAATCATCGGCGGAAGTTCAGCCGGTGCAGCAATAATGTCAAGGATTATGATCAAGGGAGGAAAGAGTCAACCTAAGATCTCGACCGGACTGGATTTGATGCCAGGTGCCATCATAGATCAGCACTTTCTAAAAAGAAACCGGTTATCCAGGTTGATAGCTGCAGTTCGGACTCATCCCGGACTAGTTGGATTAGGTATTGATGAGGATACTGCTATCGTTGTTTACGACAACGAATATAGAATTGTTGGAAGATCGTATGTGTTACGTGTTGAATTGGTCGAAGAAGCTATCAAAATTGATGCCTTTAAAGCTGGAGATATAATGCCCTTGGCGGATCGATAGGGGCTCACCCGAGAAACCAAACTATTATGGCAGTTTGAATTTTATAACACATAACCGAAAAACGGATAAGCATTGCACCAGACCCAAGTTAACAAGGTCTAAGATAAAATGAGACCGGGTCTGTGGTACAACGCGGGGTTGAACTAAGCCGGTTGGGTGGTGTGGTTAGCTCCATTTGGATTTTACATTTTGGGAATGATTCTTCAGAAAAGATTTTGAAGTTTTACAAATCATCATCACGGTGGACCCCTGTATCTCGGGATTTCACAGATAAAAATGAACACACCTCCGCATACAGGGCACGTCGTGGGTTTTTGTGGTTTTTTTGGATAAGACGAACTTTTACGACAAAGTTGTTTTTCGGTGAGTTCTTGTATTTTCTCGGGATACTGTTTGATAGAAGTTAAAGTAATCTTGTCTAGTACTGGAAGCAATACACAGGGGATCTTTTGAATCAGTCTTGAAGAAGTTGTTCAATCTTAGCCGTTCATGTTTTGTAGTGGCTGGATGCACCATAAGGACAGTATATCCCTTGTCTAAAAGATAATGGCAAATCTTTTGCCAGTAGTTAATGGAAATTTCAACGGCAAAAGCAGTGTTTTCCGGATTTGCTGCAAATGACAGAGATTTTAGTTTTTGCCAGAGTTTAAAATGGAAACCGCTGTAAGAAGTTTTAAAGGAAAAGGATTCCCCGACAGAAATTCCTTTTGGATCAAGAACCATGGCCTGGTATTTGTTTTTAGCCGTGTCAATACCAATAACGAATTTATCGGAGATATAGTACCTTTTCATCTCGAGATTTTGGAGTTTCATGGTAAGCTCCTTTCTATTAAGTTACTGATAATGGTGGAGAAACATTCTATCGAAGATTTTCGATAGAGGAGTTTATTATGAAAATTGCTACTATTCTACTTGATGGACAAGAAGTTGCCAGTATTATAACTGATTATGGTTACTTACCTATACCTTTCATTAATCAGCGATTTAATAAAAATTGGCCATATGATTTATTCAGCATACTTACTGAAGAGAGATTAGATGAAATCAAGAGATGGTTTTATCAGAACGGTGATTTTCTAACTCAAGAATTAAAGAAACTATCTATTCCGAAAAAAATGGTCCAATTTGCACCTTTGTATCGTCAGCCGCATAAGATTTGGGGAATTGGTTTAAATTATAAAACTCATGCCGAATCTCTTTCTGAAAAAGTGCCAACTTCAGAACCCGCGAGTTTTATGAAGCCCGACACAACGATCATTGGTTATAACGATACGATAAAAATACCTACGCTATCTGAAAAAACTACAGGAGAAGCTGAGCTTGGATTGATTTTTGGCAAAAAGTGTAAGCAGGTTAAACGAAACGAATGGCGTTCTGTTTTAGCCGGATTCACCACGATTATCGATATGACAGCGGAAGATATTTTGAGAAGAAACCCGAGGAATCTAACACAATCAAAGAGTTTTGATACATTCTTTAGTTTTGGGCCAATTCTCTACACACTCGATGAGGTCAAAGATTTGTTCAAACTCCAGGTTCAGACAATTCTGAATGGTAAAGTGTGCGCCGAGAATACTGTTGCCAACATGACGTTTCCGCTCGATTTCTTAGTGTCATATCACTCACAAATCATGACGATGCTTCCGGGAGATATTATCTCAACTGGGACGCCTGGAGCAACGCCCTTAAAAAATGGTGATATTATTGAATGTAGGATCAGTGGTTTACAACCGTTGATAAATCATGTCATTGATTTAAAATTAGAAGAAGGAGAAAAAATATGAATTTAGGACTTGAAAATAAGCCTGTTTTGGTAATGGCTTCTGGTTCAGGAATTGGGCTAGGAGTCGCCCTCGAATTCGCTAAAGAAAAAGCAAAAGTCATGTTATTTGATAAATCGGAAGATAATTTAAAAGAAGCAAGTAGCAAAATATTTGCTCTAACGCAAAATCAAGTTCAATATACAGTCGGGGATATTACCAAGAATCAAGATATTGAAAATGTTGTTACAAGGACAAATAATACTTTTGGATCGATTTACGCTCTTTTCAATAATACTGGCGGTCCTCCAGCAGGGAAATTTGAAAAATTTGATGATCAAGCATGGCTAAATGCTTTTGAATTAACTTTGCTTAGTTACGTTCGTTCGATTCGTGCGGTATTACCAATTATGCGTAAAGCCGGTAAGGGTCGGATTGTGAATAATGCTTCCTCATCGATAAAGCGAGCTATTGATAATTTATTATTATCAAATACATTTCGCACAGGAATTATGGGTATGACTAAAACCTTGGCCAGGGAATTTGGCCAGGAACATATTCTTATTAATGTAGTTGGGCCTGGCAAAATTGCTACAGAACGGGTTAATTATCTGGATTCTATTAAAGCAGAACATGAGGGTATTTCTCTAGAAGAATTCCAACAGAAAAACGTAAAAACCATTCCACTTGGACGTTATGGCTCAACCGAAGAAATAGCTAAGTTAGTGGTCTTTCTATGTTCAGAGGCAAATACTTACATCACTGGACAAAGTATATTGGTTGATGGTGGTATGGTGCAAGCTTATTAAAAATGTTTTATTAACCGAAACAAATAGCTACTTCAGGTTAAGTTTTGGGACCAATTTTGATTTATTTGAATACACTTATTCAAGGATCAAGTTATGAGTCCACTCTAACTCATCTTTAACAGTTACAAAAAAGTGCTTCTTTAAAAACAATAAGTTACGGCCATGAGAATAAAACGTGGCACTAGATTTTGTCTGTTCATACAGATTGCATACCAGGTGGAATACGCAATCCAAGTGCTTGAAAAGCAGATGAGACATCGCCTCTACATTCTGTGCGAAGTTGATATGTTTTTTCCTGTAAACTTTACCCTGATTGCATGAAAAGTTCTGAGATCACGGATAAAATCATTCCAGACCAACTTAATGCCCTTTTTCTCAAGTTTTCTTTCGATGGCTGTCATTAAAACAAGTGATAGAAAACTGGCAAATACGTGACCATTTACCCGTGATTCTTTTCAGTGATAGACCGGTCTTACCTCAATGGCGCTTTTAAGATTCCGGAAACCACGTTCAACTTGCCAGAACCTTTTGTAGGATAAGGCCACATCTTTTGCAGATAATTCAGTATAAGAAAACGAGCATAACCACCATTCCCTACAAGCTGTTTGGGCCCCTTTTGGAGCTTCTCTTTGAGCTTTGATAGAATCGCTTCCCTTGTCCTTTTGTCTTTTTCGGCTTGCTCAGGATTGAAACAAACAATAAGTCGATCTTCTCCTACTCTGACTTCTTTAACATGAAGATTTTCTTTGACAACTTCAAAAGGAGATTTATCAAAAATTAGTTTATTGCCGATATATTTTGCATTCCGCATGCGAACACCTAATATGTAATCAAATCCGTTACACTTTATTTCCCTTCTGTTCGCCTCAGATACCATGCCTCTATCAGCACAATTTTTCATTGTGGAGCTGTTATCTTGTTGTCATCAAAGAAGAGCGTAGAGGTTACTGCTGGCTTTTGTGTCACC
>CAYYPT010000195.1:0-4504 GCA_964473625.1 uncultured bacterium
CTTAAAAACATGCGGGAATGACAGTATTGTTTATTATAACTAATTTATATTTTATTTCATCTCTCATCTTTGGCATAGACAAAACATCACATGCTTCGATGTAGTTTCCCCTGAGCTTGTCGAGGGACTCAGCATGAGGAAACCTTTAGATGAAATTTATTCTGAGTGACCGCCCTAATCTCAAATTTGCCAAAGTTTAGGATATAATTTTGATTTAGCCTAAAAGCTCATCTTATTCTTCAGGATTATTCAGATTTTTCATTTTCTTCAGGACGAAACAACAATCTTTAACTTATCTTCTTTCTTCACTATTCACCTTTTACCGGGTTAGATGGCATAAAGCTAATTCAAAACATCCTTTTTTCAACTTGACATTCTAATGAGTATTAATTAATATTATACGTTGGATTTTTCAGGAAAGGAATTATGAGAAAAGGATTAAAAATTGGTTTTATTTTATCCATAATTGCAACTATAGCTTTTCTATCTCTCTGTGTCTGGGGATATCAAATGGTAATGCGTTCTCTTCCCCGTACAAAAGGAGAAATATCTTTATACGGTTTACAGAGCAAAGTAAGAATTTACAGAGACGAATACCACATCCCTCACATAATTGCACAAAACGAACACGATCTCTTTTTTGCCCAGGGATTCATTACAGCGCAGGATCGCCTATGGCAAATGGATCTTGAAAGAAGAATAGCAGAAGGACGACTCACAGAAATTGTAGGTCAGCCCGGACTAAAAACAGACAGTTTAATGCTCATTATAGGGATCAACCGGACAGCAGATCGCATTGTACAACATCTCTCCCCTGAATCACGCCGAACTTTTCAGGCATATGCTGACGGCATAAACGCCTACATCAAAAAGAACTTAAAACACCTTCCCATAGAATTTAAACTGCTCAACTACAAACCATTTCCCTGGCGTATAGTTGATACTGTTTCTATACTTCGTTGGTTTGGCTGGCAGTTGAGTTTTGGCTGGTTAACCAATGCCACCATGGGAATGATAGTAGAAAAAGTAGGCATGGAAAAAGCAAAAGAGTTGTTTCCATTTTCAAATCATTGCTCTTCAAAAATCATTCCGTGGGGAGATCAACATCTATCGACTTTATTTCAAGATGTTATATCATTCGGCCAAAATACAAAACTCATAGAACCAGGACGCGGCAGCAACAGTTGGGTTATTTCTGGAGAGCTTTCTGCCACTGGCAAACCCATTCTGGCAAATGATCCTCACCTCTACCTGATGACCCCTTCTATATGGTATGAAACGCATCTGATAGGAGGTGGATTCAATGTCTCAGGAGTTTCTCTTCCAGGGGTTCCACTTATCGTTATTGGCCATAATGAAAAAATTGCCTGGGGATTGACAGGCCTGTTAGCTGATAATATGGATTTTTTTGTTGAAAAACTCACCCCCGCAGATTCAACAGAGGTTATGTACAATGGTTCATATAAGAAAGTCGATATAATCGAAGAGAAAATTCCAAGAAGAAACAAAGCTCCTATAAAAATTCATATACTTAGAACTCACCAGGGTCCAATTGTTTCTAAACTACTCAGATGGAAAAAAGCGTCACATCTTGCCCTTTCAGTACAATGGGCAGGTTATGAAATAAGTGACGAAGGATTGGCTCTATACAAGCTGAATCGTGCCGGAGATTGGCAATCTTTTAAAAAGGCGTTAGAGAATTTAGACGTTCCACCCTTAAATATTGTTTACGCAGATGTAGATGGAAATATCGGGGTTCAGGCAGCAGGAAAAATTCCAATAAGAAGGTATGGGCTGACCTTTCTGCCAAGACCAGGAGATAAAAAAGCAGCGGACTGGAAAGGCTACATACCATATAATTTTCTACCGTCCACAAAAAATCCTGATAAAGGATTCATCGCTACAGCCAATAATTCTGTAAAAAGTAACAACAGTTCCTATTCAATCGCAGGTATCTGGGATCATCCTTCAAGAATTCAAAGGATAAATCAACTACTCTCTGAAAAGAAAAAATTCTCTATCATGGATTTTAAAAAAATACAGGCGGATGTATTTTCATTTTTTGCAAAAGATTGTTTAAAGCATATTGTTCCATTGTTAATGCAAACTTCTTTCAAAGACACTCTTGAAAACAACTTGGCAAAAAAACTTTCAGAATGGAACTGCCAGATGAAAGCAGGCAGTTCTGAAGCTGTTTTATTTGAGCTTTTAACAAAAAAACTAATGGCAAATATTTTCAAGGATGAAATGGGAGACTCGCTCTATTCTGATTATTTGAAATTTCCACCTCTCCCACTGAGAGCATTAACCCGCATTCTCGGAGAGGAAAAATCATCGTGGTTTGATAATGTAACGACTAAAAACATTGTAGAGACAAAAAAAGAAATTGTGATAAAAAGTTACCATCAAGCAGTAATATCTCTAAGAAAAAGATTTGGCGATGATGTTTCAAAGTGGAGCTGGGGCGAACTCCATAGGTTGACTTTTAAACATCCCTTGGGGAAGTATCCATTCATGGGTAGAACTTTTAATCTTGGCCCTTTCCCTGTTGATGGGTCAAGCACTACAGTAAACTGCATGATGTACAGACTCGGAAAGAATTTCGATGTAATGTTTGGACCTTCGGTCCGTTTAATCTTTGATCTTGCGAACATGGACAATTCTATTTCTGTAATTCCAACAGGAGAATCAGGCCAGCCACTGGACGAACATTACAGAGACCAATTACAGTTATATCTTGGAAATCTTTATCATTCCGATTTGTTTGATACAACAAAAATCATTCAAGCTGACTGGGATATTCTAAAACTCCAGCCCGGAGAGGAAAATGACTGAATCACAACTTTCTTCAAAAAAAATAAGGGAATTCAAACCCGGTGACAGAATAATAGGCTTCTTCATTGTAAGAAAAAAAGAATTAAAGACGAAAAAAGACCAAACCCCTTACATTTTATTGGAACTTGGTGACCAATCAGGAAGAATTTCCTGCACCCTGTGGGACAATGTAAAATCTTTCTACGATACTATTAACGTAGGCGACATGGTAAAGGTCAAAGGAACCGTAATAATATACAATGATTCTCAACAGATCTCCGTAGAAAAAATTAGAAAAGCAAAACCCGAAGACAAAATTACTGAAAAAGATTTCCTTCGCAGAGGAAACATAGAAACTGAAGCTCTTAAAAATCGGCTTAAAATAACTATGGAATCTGTTAAAAACTCTTCACTAAAATCTCTTCTTCAGTATTTCTTTAATGATTCTGAATGGCTGGCTCGATTTACCGAAGCCCCTGGCGGAAAACTCTGGCATCATGCCTATATTGGCGGTCTTATGGAACATACTGCGGCTGTGGCAGAAATATGCGATAGTGTAGCTCGACTTTATCCTGCAGTTGATCGTGATTTGCTGATAACAGGGGCTATTCTTCATGACATCGGTAAAATTGACGAATACAGGCTTGATCAGGGATTTATAGATTATTCTGATGAAGGACGTTTATGGGGACACGTTTCTATTGGATACCAGCAAGTTAAAGCTGCCATAGAAAAGATGGAAAACAACAGGAAGGAATTTCCAGAAGAACTAAAAAAACTCCTTCTTCACCTGATACTCAGCCATCAGGGGAAACACGAACAGGGAGCCCCTGTACTGCCCATGACTTTAGAAGCGATGATTCTCTACTATGCTGATGAACTTGACTCAAAAGCCAATGCTCTATTACATATAATGGAGAGAGACAACGAACCTGACCGACACTGGAGTAAATATGTTCCTCTTCTTGAACGGTTTATCTATATGGGTAACAAATAAATGTTAAAAATCCAGAGCCCAAATTAATACTGTTTCCCTGATTCTTACAGAGATTATCGCCAACGGTATCTGGAACAACAAACTCAAACGATCAAAACAGGAGTTTCTCTGTTTCTGTCATTTGAAATTAGAATTTTGAATTTGTTTAGTATTTCGATATTCGTATTTATGATTTATCACCGAACCTGTCTTTCTGAATGAGTCTCGATTTTTGTCGAGACGAACGAAGAACCTGGTGTGCGGGGACTCAGTAGAATTAGATTCCTCGCTCTGCTCGGAAAGACAGGGGACAGACTGCTTGTCTTTCTGAGGAGTGGCGATTTATCGGCACGACGAAGAATCTTCTGCCGCTTTGCTTCAGTTTCAGAGATTAACGCTTGTTTGTTATTTGGATATTGTGATTTGAGATTTGTTTTACGGGGGATGGGTGGTTTGCCTTTTTGCTCTATCGTTCATGAACAGCAGACACATCCTTTAAAAGGGGTGGGCGTTAGCCGCCAAAGGCGGGTTGCGTAGGGGTTGGGATGGGAGGAAATAAGCTTAGTGGAGGTAATAAATAATCAGGCTTCATAGGTTTGCAAAAAGGCAGTTTCTTTTCGTACTTTTCTTTCTAAAAGAAAAGTACACTACTTCTTAACGCACTAAGTTTTCTGCTTTTAACGTTAGGTCATTAAAGAATAATTGCTACTTTCT
>CAYYPT010000196.1:0-4471 GCA_964473625.1 uncultured bacterium
GTTATTGAAGTAGATAAAAACAACAATCTAAAAAGTATGTAAAAAAGTCTCATTCGTTAAGAATGAGACTTTTTTCCTTTAGCCAGGTGGAACTAATAATAGAAAATAGAAGTAAACTAAAAGCATCAGCTCTCAAGAAACAATTTCTTTCAACACCCCCACATATTGATCCATCTCCTCTTTAGTCCGTTTCTCTGTGACCGCAATAAGAAGACCATTATTAATCCCGTAATCGAATCGACTCAAATCTATTCCTGCAAATATTTTTTCTTTTCGCATCTCATCTATGATTCTTTGAGGTGAAACACTACATTGAATCACAAATTCTTTGAAGAAAGGATGAGGAAAAAGCAGGTTAATTCCGTCAATTTCTTTTTCTATCTTTTTAGCTAAATAATGAGCTTTTTGAAGACAGAGATTAGCAACAGCAGGAAGACCTTTTTCTCCCATGAGAGAAAGATAAACTGTAGAAGCAAGTGCACAGAGTTGTTCGTTTGTACAGATATTAGATGTAGCTTTCTCTCTTCTGATGTGCTGCTCTCTTGTTTGAAGGGTTAAAACAAAACCTCTACGTCCTTTTGAATCTTTTGTAACACCTACCAATCTGCCGGGGAGTCGACGGATCAGTGATTCTCTTATGGCAAAAAGTCCCACATAGGGTCCGCCAAAATAGAGCGAATTACCCAAAACCTGACCTTCACCAACAGCTACATCAGCTCCAAATTCCCCAGGAGGTTTAAAAATCCCCAAAGAAATGGGATCAACAGAAACAATATAAAGCCCACCTGCTCCATGTACTATTTCTTCTATCTTATCCACTTCTTCCAGATTCCCAAAGAAATTGGGATGCTGAATTAGCACACCTGCTGTTTTGTCACTGATAATACTTTGAAGTTGAACCAAATCAGTAAGGCCATCCTTATCTTCTATTTCTTTTACTATCAGACCACTGCGGTGACAGTAAGTTTTAACCACTTTACGGTAAAACGGATGAACAGTTTTGGAAAGAAGTATTTCCTCTCTTTTTGTATGCACCTGAGCTAAAAGTGCAGCTTCAGCCAGAGCTGATGCTCCATCATACATCGAAGCATTAGCAACATCCATTCCGGTAAGATTGGCAATTAAAGTTTGATATTCGTAAATGGCCTGAAGTGTACCCTGGCTGACTTCCGCTTGATATGGAGTATATGCGGTATAAAACTCGGACCGGGAGATTATATGGTCAACTGCAGCAGGTATAAAGTGATCGTATACACCACCGCCGAGAAAGCAGATATATGTTCCTGTATGCTCATTTTTTTCTGCAATCTCTTTGAGAAGTTTTGTTACTTCGTACTCGGAAAGAGGAGGTGGTAAATCGAGCTCTCCTTTGAAGCGTGCTTCAGAGGGAATTGTTTCTAAAAGCTCTTCAAATTTAGAAACTCCGATGGTTCTCAACATCTCCTTCCTGTTTTCATCGGTCATAGGGATAAACGGCATGTGGTCTCCTCCTCTACCCAATCAGTTTTTTGTATTCTTCTGGTGAGAGTAGAGCATCTAATTCAGCCTTGTCGGACAATTTTATTTTTAAAATCCAGCCTTCACCGTAAGGATCACTGTTGACCAATTGGGGGCTCGATTCCAGTTTGTTATTTACTTCTACTACTTCACCAGAAACAGGCGCATAGAGGTCAGAAACAGCTTTAACAGCCTCGATGCTTGCACAGGGTTCCATTTGCTTGGTCTGTTCGCCTATTTTGGGAAACTCGACAAACACAATGTCTCCCAATTCGCTTTGCGCATAGTCAGTAATTCCTATGGTAGCGACATCATCTTCGACCAAAGCCCATTCATGTTCTTTTGTGTAACGCAGGTTTTCTGGAACATTCATCTCTGTTCTCCTATTTTTTATTCCTGACTCTTAAGTTCAAAATTCTCAAGGAAACGGGTGTTAAAATTTCCCTGGACAAATGCTTTGTCACTCAGTACTTGTTTGTGGAAAGGAATTGTTGTTGGTACTCCTTCAATAATAAATTCGTCCAGTGCTCTTATCATTTGATTAAGAGCTTCTTTTCGATTGTAACCATGGGATATAATCTTGGCTAAGAGAGAATCATAATATGGAGGAATTTTATAGAGAGCATAAGCATGTGTGTCTACTCGAATTCCAAATCCACCCGGAACGTGAAAACTGGTAATTTTACCAGGAGTTGGCCGGAATCCTTTAAATGGATCCTCAGCATTGATTCTGCACTCAATAGCATGACCTTTGGGTTCCAGAGCAGCATGGATCTCATTTAAAGCTCCCCCTGCTGCTACTCTAATCTGCTCTTTAAGAAGGTCAATTCCGTAAACCATTTCTGTTACAGGGTGTTCAACCTGGATTCGAGTGTTCATTTCCATGAAATAAAAACGGCTGTCTTCATCCAGCAAAAATTCTATCGTACCTGCACTCCTGTAGCCTACTGCCTTTGCTCCTTTAACAGCAGCATTTACCATTTCGCTGCGTAGAGAAGGGCTTACAGCAGGAGAAGGAGATTCCTCTATCAATTTTTGATGCTTTCTTTGAATAGAACATTCTCTTTCGCCAAGTGCGATCACCTGGCCCTGACCATCTCCCAGGAGTTGAACTTCAATATGTCTTGGCTTCTCAAAGTATCGTTCCATATAAAGAAGTGGATTACCAAATGCTGCCTGGGCTTCAGCCTGAGCCATGGCAAAAGCCTGCGAAAGTTCTCCGGCATCATGTACAATTCGCATTCCTCTTCCTCCTCCACCAGCTGCTGCTTTTAACATAACCGGATAGCCAATCTCTTGAGCCAACTCCAATGCTTCTTTTTCATTCTGTACCCCACCATCACTGCCGGGAATTACAGGTACACCAACATTTTTCATCAGGTTTTTTGCGTAGATTTTGTTTCCCATGTTAGAAATCATTTCAGCAGATGGGCCAATAAATGTCAAACCTGATGATTCACATATCTCAGCGAATTCAGCATTTTCTGCCAAAAAACCATAGCCTGGATGGATGCCATCCGCATTGGTAATTTCTGCCGCACTAATAATTCTGGGAATATTGAGGTAACTTTCGTTAGGAGAAGGAGGGCCTATACAAACTGCCTCATCGGCAAAACGCACATGTAAACTATCTTTATCAGCCTCGGAGTAAACCGCTACTGTTGTAATACCAAGTTCCTTGCAAGCCCGAATTACCCGAAGCGCAATTTCTCCACGGTTAGCAATTAAGATTTTTTTAATCAAGTGTACAATCCTATAATATTATCAACAGATTCTATTTTCAGGTTCTAGAAAACTCACAGGTTTATGGACTAAACTTTTTCCACCAGAAAAAGAGGTTGGTTATACTCAACAGGTTGAGCATTTTCTACCAGTATCTTTACAATTTTACCTGATATTTCAGCTTCAATTTCGTTCATTAGTTTCATAGCTTCAATAATGCATAGAATTTGCCCGGGATGAATTTCATCCCCAACTTCTACGTAGGGTTCTGCATCTGGTGCTGGTGCCCTGTAGAAGGTCCCTACCATGGGAGAGCGAATTTCTACAACATTGTCTGACTTTTTATCTTCTACCGCTTCAACTTTCGCCTCTTTGACTTTTGTCTCAGGAGGAGTAGAGCTTACCACATGTGGAATAATTGACGGCACCGCTCCAGTTTGCTCACCAGATAAACCTTTTCTCTTTGTAATGCGAATTTGAAACCCTTTCTCTTGAATATGCAGTTCTTCGATATCGCTTGTTTCCACCAATTTCACAAGGCGTTTAATATCTGTTAAATCCATATTTTTCTCTCCCTATTACGTTTTTCCCCTCTACTTTACCCTTTCGACATATTCACCTGTTCGAGTATCTACTTTTACAATTTCTCCCTCTTCCAAAAAAAGGGGAACCTGAATAGTAGCACCCGTCTCCAGTATCGCTGGTTTTGTCCCCCCAGATGCAGTATCCCCTCTTACACCCGGGTCTGTTTTGGCAACCTGAAGCTCAACAAAAATAGGAAGTTCTACTCCCAGAGGATCCTTTCCATTAAACAGCATTTCCACTTCCATGGTTTCTTTCATAAATTTTGCTGCTTCTCCAACAACATCCTCGGGCACTGAAATCTGATCGTACGTATTGAGATCCATAAAAACAAACTCATCTTCTGACCTGTAAAGGTACTGAACCTTTTTATTTTCCAGACGGATATCATCCACTTTCTCCCCAGACCGGAATGTATGGTCGATTACTCTGCCTGTTTTTACATTTTTCAACTTTGTCCGGACAAAAGCTCCTCCCTTACCAGGTTTTACGTGCTGAAACTCAACCATAGTATACAATTCACCGTCGAACCGAATAACCAGTCCATTTCGAAATTCAGATGTAGAAATCATATACTCCCCACTGGTTAATTATACCCTCTAGGAAATAGTTTAATATAAAGGATAAAAGGGAATTTGTCAACATTCGTTTTTAAAATTGTTGGGGAAGC
>CAYYPT010000197.1:0-4295 GCA_964473625.1 uncultured bacterium
CCTTAAATATAATAGGATTTACATAAAAATGCCAGTTGTTTTTTAGTTATTTAATTAGTATTGACACGCAAGGGAGGAATAAATCAGGGGGATTAGTTACAGGATATTAAATGAACCACTTTGAAAATCTCATATCAAATAAATAGACTTTTGAGTTACTCCCATTTTTGTAAAAGTTCAGTCAAATAATTTCAAGCACATCCCGTTTAACCCAACCTACCTTACCGTCAGCTAAAACAATTTCTACCCATCCATTGGATTTTTTATCAACCTGTACTTTTGTTCCTTCATGAAGAGAAAAAACCACTACTCCTTCCTCTTGACTCGGAGCACTCATTACATTTACTTTTTGTACCAATATAATCCCGTAGATTTTCTTTTTTTCTTCTTCTAATCGACCAATAAGTGATAATCCGAAAACTATAAGTAAAACACCCCAGAAAGCAATCATTCGCAAAGTTACTAACTTCACCATTCTTTTTCTTGAAATAACCCAAAAGACAAAAGTTGCCATGAAAATCAGGTACAAACCAATCACACCCCAGATTAATACAGATTTAGGCAACATATACAAGAAACCATCTACTATTCGAAAAAGAATAAAGTGCGGCCGTGGATTAATTTTATCTACTACTGATAAATTTGCCAGTGTAAGATTTGCCTTAAGATCCTCATCATCAGGGATTAATTTTCTTGCACGCTCATAGTAAAGAATAGCCCGACCGACATCATGAATTTTATAGTAGCAATTTCCTATATTATAATAAAGAGAGCCGCTCTCATAGCCCATCTCCAGAATTTTTTTATAAGCATTAAGTGCTTCGAGATACTTACCTTCTTGATAAAATTTGTTGCCTTCTGTGAATAGATGTTCCTTTTCACCGGCAAAGGAATAATTCATATGAAAAAGAAGAAAAATAATAAAAACTCTACCAATCCACCTAAAACTTAATCGGTTCATAAAACTTCCCTCATAATTACCACTATTTTGAGAATGCTCTTTCCAAGTTCGTAATTGCCTGTTCAGCCTTCCTAAGTAATTCTTTCATTTCAGTTTCATCTGATTCAACAGGCGAGAATCGTTTGAGATCACACGTCCTCAAGCATTCAAAATAGTTTTCAATAATCTCCTCTTTTATTCCTTTTTCCCTGAGCATATTTTGAACATCCTCGGTAATCATCCCAGCCTCAGCGATATTCAATCTATCGCCCAGATACCCTATCAGCGCTTTTCCTACTTCAGCATAGAATTCTTTCTGCGTAGAAATTTTGAGCAATGATTTAGCTTTAGAAAGACGTTTTTTCACAAAACGACCAGCCCGTCTGCTTCGGGCATATGCCACATCTTCTTGAAGTTTATCCAGATGTTGTCTGTAGACAAAAGCACCAGCAAGGAAAACCAGGGGGAAAATTATTATAAACCATAAAATAAAACGATTGATGAATGCTGCACCAATTTTTTTGAATGAAGGAATTTCGGTTTTTATAAATCTAATATCATGCCCTAAAAGTTTAACTTCCTCTTTGGAAAGTCCTGAAGGAGCAGCAACAAAAGTTTTTTCGCCTTTAGCAACCTTGATAACAATCTCATTTGTTTTAAGAGTTTTATAAACCTTCGAAACAGGGTCAAAAATAGATAATTCTACAGGTTTAATCTTCTGCAAACCTGGTACTCTGGGAACCAGAACATACTCATAAACTTTACTTCCAGAAATTGACATGCCTTTTCTATTGATTTTCTCAGTAACTTTCGGCGGATACTTTTCAAAATCAGCAGGGAAAACAACGTTCGGTTCAGGTAAGGTTCTGATATTCCCTTCGCCAGCAATCTTTACTTTAAAACTTATAGCCTCATTTGTCTTAACGCTGGATTTGTCTACCCAGCTGTTAATTGTGAATCGACCGACCACTCCTGAAAAATCTTTTGGTTTTCCCTGTTCAGGCAATGGAAGTACTTTTATTTTCACTGGCTGCGACCGAATAATCTTGCGTACACTTCTCCCAAAAAAAGAATCATTGAAAAAATCATCAAAAATATCTCTGGATCGCCTTCTTACTTGAACCTCACATTCAACAACCATTGGGTCAATTGTCTTAACTCCAGAAGTCATCGGGAAAAGGGCCATTTTTTTAATAGTAGCAACAGTATATCTTTTACCATTCAATATCTCAGTGGTAGTTTGTGGCTGTTGAGGTAATGGAAACTCTTC
Source organism: uncultured bacterium (assembly GCA_964473625.1). Taxonomy (GTDB): domain Bacteria; phylum Zhuqueibacterota; class QNDG01; order QNDG01; family DSAB01; genus CAYYPT01. Next base: position 2,211 of record CAYYPT010000197.1, read on the forward strand.
CACCCAGAAGCCCGCTGTTCCTGGAAGTTTTGAATACCCAAATGAAGAAACACTCACCCTTGTATAAATTTTGTATGTAACGATTAGTGGCTCATTCTGATAAACACGTTTTTTGTTCACCACTGCTTTGATAAAAAGATCATTTTGTGTAAAACCAGTACTTTTTACTGCTCTATTCTGACTAGATGAGGGTTGTGAAGACGTAGATGGATTTTTTTGAATTTCTATTGTAATAGGCTGTGTCTGGTAAGTGTGACCTTTATATGAAATTATTACAGGGCCAATTTGAAATTTTCCAATCGCTGTTGCCTGAAAATAATAATTAATGGTTTTTGAACTGGACATTTTCCCATTAATAAACTGAATATTCTGTGTAGAACCGCTTCCCAGATAAGCTGCGAATGAATCCATCTTTGGAAGCTTGGGATTAGATACAGAATTGGCGCCTTTCCCGGAAAGCTCAACAGAAAGAGTGAACTGCTGATTTAACCCAATAACTGTTTTATCCACATAAGCCTTAACAGTAAGATCTGATGCTCTTGCTGAAAAACTCCAGCTTAAAAACCAGCAAAAAATCATTACTTTTGTTAAGACTTTTTGAACCATCTTGCTCATCCTATAATTTATAGTTAATTACCAATCTTTTTCGACACGAATTCGCCCTTGCCCCTGGATTTGTTTATTTCTTAATTTCTTCTGGTTCTCCTTTAGCGCTTCCAGTAATCTTTTTGCTTCCTCTTTTGTCATCTGCTTCTTTTGCTTATTCTGTCCTTGCTGCTTCTGTTCTTCTTTTTTCTGTTGTTGCTTTTGTTTGTTGTTTTTTTGATCCCTATTTTGTTGCTGTTGCTGTTGCTGTTTCTGTTGTTGTCGCTGCTGCTGTTGATTCTGCTGCTGGGGTTTTGCATTCTCCTTTAGTTTGTTCCGGACAAACTCGAGATTATACTTGGCATCCTGATCATCAGGATTCAGCTTAAGAGCCTGCTGGTAAGCTAAGATACTCTCAGGAAGTTTTCCCATGCGGTATAGAGTATTGCCAATATTGTAGTACATTTGCGATTGAAGGAGCGGATCATCAGAATTTAATGATTTATGATATGCATCCAGGGCTTTCTTATAATTCTTCTTTTTGTAAAGAACATCTCCAATATTAAACTGTATTAAGGGAGAGGTCGGATTCTCCAGCAGGGCATCCTGATATTTATTAATTGCCTCGTCAAATTTTTTTTCTTTAAAAAGTTTGTTACCTTCGGCTACCTTCTTTCTTCCCGATTGTGCTACAAGAAAAGCAGGGATCAATATAAGAAAACCTAAAAAACTTGTAAAGAACAACCTCTTCATAAAAATACCCCTACTTATCTATTCCAATTAGAAGCCCCCAATTTGCAGAAAAAAGAGGCTCAGGCTCTGAATTTGACCTTTTGCTATCCAGAGCTATATTTTTAAGCGAAACAAATTTATAACCTTTCTCTTTTAAAGCCGGTATAATGATTTTTAAAGCTTCTATCATGTTTGCTCTATTGGCACCATGATTTAAATTTAATCCATCATGTAAAACAATTATGGAACCCGGTCTAACTCTCGAAATTATTCTTTTAGCGATTTTCTTCGGCTTTGATCTGGCAAAATAATCTGTTGTCATATCATCCCATGTGATTACTTTATAACCCATTTTATGAATAGTGCTGATCATCCAGGGTGTCCTAAGACCATGTGGCGGACGAAACAATATCGGCCTTACTCCGGTTGCATTGTAAATCGCTGCTTCAGCTTTGTCAATTTCATCGACCAATGCTTTTTTACGCATAATCGGCAAAAGCCATGGATGGGTATAACTGTGATTTCCAAGACAATGGCCCTGTTTTACAATTTCTCTTGCAATATTGGGATAGACCTCAACATTTTTGCCAATCAGAAAAAATGTACCCTTAATATCTTCTCTTTTCAAGATATCAAGAACTTGCTCAGTATATTTACCATTTGGTCCATCATCAAATGTCAACGCTACTACTTTCCTATGCGAATTTAGCCCGTGAATTACATGCCCAAAAATTTCTGACTTCGGATATACTAACCCATATATCAATG
>CAYYPT010000198.1:0-4295 GCA_964473625.1 uncultured bacterium
ACTATATCTGGAAGAAAACGATGAAACCAGTTTCTAAACTCTGCCGGGTTCATTACCCTTCGCATAAGATCTGCTTCTATTAAGCAGGGTGAAAGAAAATCATCTCCGTCGGGTTCCCACAAAGCAGGATAGTTCTTGTCTTTTTCATAGTAAGCTAAACTGCGTTTTACAAGCATTGTTTCAAGTTCTTCGTCTTCAACTGCTCTGGCATAGTCTAAAGCAAACCCAATTCCAAATGCTGTGTTAGCGTGTACTCCCCTCCGAATAGGATAGGTCTGCCGGGGTAAAAAATCGAGATAACGTTTAACAATAGCTTGTGTAAGTGGTAGAAGATTCCTCGACCACCGTTGACCATCTGGGTCATTCCAATTGTGGAGTTCCTCAGCAAGTTTTAATAACCAGGCCCAGCCGTATGTACGTTCGAATGATTTACGGTTTTTTTGTCCAAGATATTGAACCTCTTTTATAATATTTTCAGTGGAAAAATCTCTGTTTAAAGCAAGGCGAATTTTATTTGCCTCTGGTAGAGCAGGAAAAAGTCGTAGAAGATGTACCAGCATCCAGTGACCGTGAACAGACGAATGCCAGTCAAAACAACCGTAAAATGCAGGATGAAGAATCCTGGGATTTTGTACTTCGCTTGGATTGTTTATGACATGATCCAGCTTATTGGGATATTCCTTATGTATACATTTCAAAGCCAGCCGAGCAAAACAAGATGCTGTTTCTTGAGTGAGTTGCAATTTATTTTCTGGAACACGGAAACTCGATTTTTCTTTGTCATTACTTCGGGAACATCCGTCCCAGATCACAAGATAAGCGAGTACAACAAGAAAAAAAGAAAAAAGTGTCGAGATATTTTCTTTAATCATTGCCCATCTCTTCTGCCTTCCACAAACTCTCTGACCACTGGATTACCAGCCTTTTTTAAATTTGAGGGTGCCCCTTCAAATATGATATCTCCTTGAGAAATCATAACAATCCGGTCTCCAACCCGGCGAGCGCTAACCATATCGTGCGTTACAACAATAGGAGTTATGTTTAACCGATAATGTGTCTCGATTATTAATCTGTCAATTGCATCGGCCATAATTGGATCAAGCCCTGTGGTTGGTTCATCAAACAAAACAAATTCCGGATCCATAATAAGAGCTCTGGCCAATCCTACTCGCTTCTTCATACCCCCTGAAAGTTCTGCTGGCTTTTTCTTTTCTATTCCTGGAAGCCCCACTTCTTTCAATTTTTCCTGAACTTTTTCCCGAATTTCTGGAATCGAAAGGTCAGTATGCTCCAGAAGTGGGAGTGCTATATTTTCCTCCACAGTCATAGAATCAAAAAGCGCAGCACCCTGAAAAAGCATCCCGAACTTTTTCCTTATGCGAAAAAGATTTTTCCGATCCATACTGGTGATTGTTTCTCCATCCACAATAATTTCACCGCTGTCAGGCTTAATTAAGCCGATAATTGATTTTAATAGAACAGTTTTGCCGCAGCCGCTTCTTCCTATCACTACAAGAGATTCCCCTTTGGGGATGGTCAGATTAATATCTTTTAGTACAATCTTACCAGAAAAAGATTTTTTCAAATGTTTTATTTCAATCATAAATTTAAAAAAGAACCATTGCCAGTACGTAATCAGCTGTTAAAATAAAAGCAGAAGAGTAAACGAATGCCTTGATTGTAGCCTTACCGACTCCTTCTGCTCCCCCCATCGTTCTAAAGCCTATAGTGCACCCAATTAGAGCTGTTCCTCCACCAAAAACAAATGCTTTTATCAGCCCAGAAAAAACATTATACAATAAAAAATGTGCTTTTATACTTCCAAAAAATGCAGCAGTCGAAATGTCCAGAAGGAAAACCGCAACTGCATAAGCTCCTATATGAGCAACAAAATTTGAATAAATTACAAGAATCGGAAGCATCGTATAGCCAGCTGTAAAACGAGGCACAGCAAGGTAACGAACCGGATCAATGGCCAGTGTTTCTAAAGCATCGATCTGCTCGGTTACCCGCATTGTACCCAGTTCTGCTGCAATAGAGGCACCCACTCTCCCGGCAAGGACAATACCAACAAGCACAGGCGATAATTCAATGAGAATTGCAGCACTTACTCCAGCACCCAGAAAATTAAGCGAAACCATACCGCCCAATACACCCTTAAGTTGATAGGCAGCCTGCCACGAGGAAACAGCTCCTGTAAAAATACTCACAATCGTAACCAGCGGAAGGGAACTCACACCAATCTTGTGCATCTGGTTCAAAATGAGATGTCTATCTCTGAATATATATTTAGTATTCCCTAAAATACGGTAAAAAAGCACCGACATCGTGCCAATTTCATAAAAAAAAGAAACTACTTTCTGGCCAAGCCACTGCCAAAAAGAAACAAGAATCACAGATAAAGCCCCTTTTGTCTAATATATTTTTCTACTTTTTCAGGAACCCAATATCGGATTGATTTTCCCTCTTTTACTCTTCGTCTGATTTCGCTGGAAGAAATATCAATAAGTGGAACCTTAACCGGAACGATTTTTTCAAGAAATTGTTTTTCGGCCTTTTCAGAATCGAATCCAGGTCTTTCCATTACCAATATTGGGACCTTTTCCAAAATTCTATCGGGATATCTCCAATTCCCAAGCTCAAGGAGACTATCTACGCCAATAAGAAGATAAAATTCATTCTCTTTCCAGTAATCAGACTCCTGAAACCATTGAACTGTCTCCACTGTATAAGAAACTCCACCACGTTTAATTTCTACATCAGAGACTTCAAAATACGGAGTTTTTTCTAATGCTAATTTTACCATTGTTAAACGCAGTGGCGCAGGTGAAAGAGAAGTCTTGTGTTTATGAGGAGGTATTGCTGCAGGTATAAAAAGAATCCGATCCAGACCAAAATCACTTCTTACTGTTTCAGCAGTAATTAGATGCCCGAAGTGGATCGGATCAAACGTGCCGCCAAAAAGTCCTATTCTCATTTATTTGTTTGGCCTCGTTGGAGTTTCTATGGAACGATGTTCCAGTTCTTTTTTAATATCTTCCAATTTCTTCTTTACTTTTTCTACACGGTTATCTTTGGGATATTTCGTCAAAAACTCACTAAAAGCTTTCTCGGCTTCTTTAAATCTTCCTGCCCTTCTTAAGCATTCTCCTTTCCAATAAAGTGCGTCATCAGCAAATTTTGTATCATAATAATTTTCCAGTACATTTTCAAAAGATATAACAGCAGCTCTGTAATAACCCATTTTTCTGTAAAGCTCACCGTTTTTGTATTCCTTTTTAGCCAGCTTATTCCGACACTCTGCCAATTTTTTTTCTACTTCTGGCTTTAACTTCGAATCAGGATAATCTTCTAAAAACCGCTGAAATTGAGTAATAGCTTTAATAGTATATTCCTGATCAAGTGCGTAACCAGGAGATAATTTGTAGTAGCACATTCCAATCTTGTAAGAAGCGTCATCCACATAAGGACTTGTTGGAAGACTGCGGATAAGCTTTTTGTATTCCTCTATAGCAGTAATATATTCTTTTAAATAATAGTAAGATTCTGCCAGATAAAACTGAGCTTTTTCCACAATTTTATTACCGGGGTTATTCATGGTAATAAGCATAAATTGCATCTTTGCTTTATAGTAATCTTTTTTATCAAATATCTTTTTAGCATATGCAAACTGTTCTTCAGGTGTCATTTTTGCAAGATTGACAGTTTCTTTATTGCACCCTCCAAAAGTCCATACAATTAAACCAAGAAGAAATATCAATTTGCTTTTGTGATAATTTTTCATAAGCACTCCCAGTCGGTTATCTGCTTCTAACACTATAAAAAAGATAAACTACCCCTGCTATAACTCCACTGACAAAAATAGGCTCAGCCCATCTTCGAACGCCTCTTTCTATGGGACGATTGGGCCTTCCTAAAAGAAAGCCTTTCTGCTCTACAAACTCTAACTCTGAAAGCGGAATCATGTTCCTCTTAAGCGCTGTAAGATCCCCAGCCCACAGCATTTCCCCATTTTTTTTATCTACTGCCCGGAGTGAAAGATCGACTTTTGCCTCTCTTTCCAATAGAGGTTTCCCCCAGAACTTCTTACGATAAATTCGAGTATACCGGACCGACGCACCAGACACAATTAAAGAAAGAAGAATACCTTTAGTGGTTCCGGTATCAGCACTGACACTGAATATCTTTATTCCTTGCTTCATCAACCCATGGCAAAATTGATTTACAACAAAATGTGTGATGGCGTTTTTTCCTCCTCTTTCCAACAAAAAAACTTCTGTTTCCTTATTTAACCT
>CAYYPT010000199.1:0-4270 GCA_964473625.1 uncultured bacterium
AATTTTTTGAGAATGAACTTGACTTTTTACTTTTCTTTGCTATAATATTATTATGTGATGTTAAATAATGATAAACTCTGATAGATTCAAAAGAAGTTGAACTTAGGATGGAAAGTAGTTCTCTTATAATGACCCTTGAGGAGACCGCAAGATATTTAAAAATTAGGAAAAATCTACTTGTTATAAAATGGCAGGGGAAGGCAAAATCCCCGCCGTGAAAATTGAGTTTGGGGAAAGATAATAAGGTTATACTCCGTGTTCCTTTAAAAAAGCAGAAATATTGAAAAAGGTAACAGTTCACAGTCTGCAGCACAGTTTTGCCACTCATTTATTGGAGAACGTCGGGTGTCCCGTACAGTGTGACATATAACAAACTAAATACGAGTGGCACGACAAAGATTTAATATCATGCTCACCCGTCGTGTGAAAGACAGATGATAATGTACTTAAAAGTTGATAAGGATGACTCGAAATGGAAAAGCCAAACATTGAGAACATGTGGGAAATGGCAATAAGAATACCAAATAGTTCTCATTGGGGAGAAAATATTAAAGTTCTTCAAAATAAAGTAATCCCAGTGGTATCAACATTAAAAGAAAAATGTGGTGCTCGGTGGTATCACTTTCTCATTCACAATAGTGAAAATGGTGTGCCTATCCTGCATCACGGGCTCCAATTTCATATTAGATTTGAAAATAGTAATAATCTATCCATTGATGAACTAAAGTCAAAATTGCCAAAATATTGTGAGATGATAAGAAAGATTGTCCCTCCACTTAGAGAAATATCTGGCATAGACACTTCGTTGCTTAAAGGAGATGATATTCAAGAAGCATGGAAAATAATAGGAGAATCTTGTGAATGGATTGTTGAGATGCTAAATGCACATAAGATAGTAGAAGATATTCCTTTGGAGAGAATGCGTAAACAAATTGAACAGTTTCAACATTACATAAAAAATATAACACAGATCGGATTTCAATAGAAAAATAGAAATTAGCACTCTGAAGGAAATGATGATGTAGAGCGTACTTACTTCAAGAACAAGTAAACATAAAAAGAAATAATTAAAGACAAATATCTGGACCTCAAAACAAGAAAGGATGCGAACAACTCTTCGGTTGCTAACGCTTCCTCATCCTCACCTGCGGGTTCGGAGCGTATAACAGGTGGGTATACAGTTCGCTTACGCTTACCCAAATCCATCTTGGAGAGAATAATTTATGGATAAAAGAGAACCAAACGAAAACATGAATAATAACACTTATATTTTAGCTGAATATAAGGTGCTAAGAGACGAAATCAATCATTTAAATGGATTGGCATCTTCTGCATTGCATGTATCAGTATTGGCTTCCCTAGCCACAATAGGATATCTCTTCCAACTAAAAAGTTTGAACCTTCTGCTATTTCCTATACCATTCCTTATAATACTTCCTTCTCTTTTTATCATTATTTCTCGCTTCCAAGCGGTAATGAGAGTTTCTGGTTATATAAGAGTTTTTCTGGAAAAAGTGGGTGGACTGAGTTATGAGAACCGATACCTTAAATGGATGTCAAAAGTGTCAACATCGGGGAAGCGGATAGGCTTCTCTTTCAGAGAAACCATATTCTATCTTCATCTTGGTTTAGGACTCTTGTCTATTGGAGTATTTATTTCAAAAGGCCTCGTACCAAACCTTGGTTGTTGGAAATCAGTAGCAGGTTATATCTCTGTTTATATTTTACCCTTTCCCTTTTACTTCTACGCTTATCAGCTTATCAAGCAAGACTGGAGAAAGGTTTATGATGAATATTGGAGAAAGGTCAAAGAGGATGAGGAAAATGGAACTGCGTATAACAGCGGATAAAAGGGAAATCAAAGATTTCTCAAAATTGCCTTCGGCAATTTCTTTTATTCTCAGAACGTTATATGACATATTACTCGGGGCACAGAAAATATTTATTAAATTAAGGTGAGGGAAAATATGGCGATCATAATTTCAAAAAACGGCAAAAACGCCCAAAGGATAGAAAAATCAAGTTTTGAACAAGAGGATTATTTGCAGAAGTATATCCATGAGAATCCTGAGAGTCTTCCTCTTTATGATATCAAAGAAGATATTAAGTTATTAATTGTCGCAAGGGAATTTCTAACAGACAGCGGACCCATTGATGCGTTAGGATTTGATAAGGATGGGGAGATATACATTATTGAAACAAAACTCTACAAAAACCCAGATAAAAGATTGGTTGTTGCACAGGTTTTAGATTACGGCGCATCTTTATGGCATGGTTATAACGACTTCAATGAATTTTTAAGTGCAATAGACGAAGAAATCAATAAAAAATTTGATGTCAGTTTAAAACACAAATTAGAGGATTTCTTTGGTATTGTTGATAAGGATGTATCTGCCTTACTGGAAAATGTGAAAAGAAATTTGAATGATGGAAATTTTAGATTTGTTGTATTGATGGATAAACTTCATGACAAATTAAAGGACTTGATTGTTTTCATTAACCAGAACAGCCGATTTGATATTTTCGGGGTTGAATTGGAATATTACAAATACAAGGATTACGAAGTCATGATACCTAAATTGTTTGGCTCAGAAGTCAAAAAAGAAGTAGGAAGTGCCTCCAAAAGAAAACGTTGGAATTGGGAATCTTTCTCTCAACAAAGATTAAAAAAATTTGGAGATGAAGTAGTAGAGGTAGCACAATCTATTATGGACTTTGCTGAGAAAAATGGTATTAAAATTGATTGGACATCAAGCAAACGAGGATCATTCATTCTTACCTTTATTTCAGAATCAGGAGATAAATATTTTTATCCCTTTGCTATACAAGGGGATGGAAAGATTGGGTGGAATGTGCCTCATCAAGGAGATGCAGCTCCAGCACCATTCAACAGACCAGAGAAGAGAAAAGAGATACTGCTACGTATGAAGGCGATAAGTGGTGCAATAGTTGATCCCAATAATGTGAATGGATATGGTGCATTAGATTTTTCAATTAAATCCCTCACGGATGAAAAAGCACGTAGTGAATTCTTCAAAATTCTATTATGGATTAAAGAGACCTTGGAATGAAAAAATTCAAAAAATTCATCAAAAGAAACAAATGAACTTTTGCAAAAACCATGCTTGAAACACCACATTATTATACCGCGCGAGATAATTTATCCGACGAGGGCAAAGAAATATTCGACAAATTTAGCAAATTTATAAAAAAGAAGCGGCATACTGCAAAGTTTTATTTCAAAGAATACGTCTATCTTAACATAAACAATTACAAATATTGGGTAACTGAAATATTTTGAACAGAGAAAAAATAAAAAAACCTCACAATTCCAGATAATTATCCAGAAAAATGAGTCTCTGGGCCAGTAGAAAAATGGTCGTCAAAAGTAAATGATTTCATAAAAATAGTTGAAGAATTGATGAGTAGTTAGAAGCACACCGTTGTGTCGTATGTCATATTAACAGTGAACATACAGCTATACTTCGCCTCGCACTTCGTATGTCTGCAGCCGTTAGGCGAAATTTCAGGCATTACAAAATAACTGAAGCATTCAAATGAGCACATATATCTTGATGAAAATTAAAGAGCAAAATGTTCTTGATCTCGGCCGTGGGACCGGTGCATTGACACTTAGGGCTGCAGAGATTGGTACAAAAGTAAAGGCGATTGATTTTAATCCCCAGATGCTTGAAAATCATTTTTGATTTCAGCCGTGTCCCTTTAATCCTCTGGGGAGTTTTTATCACCTATCTTATAGGTTATACTGTTTTGACAGGTCATTTTATTGGGGAATTTGTTTTCCGTTGGGGCTTCCTTTCCCTGCTAATTATTCTTCTAATAAGTATTGACTTAATGGGCAGTACTCCACTGTACAAGAGTGGTTTGCACGAGGAAAGGTGGTTAAAAATCTTTCTTGATGCGGAAAAATGCAAAGCGGCAGCTTTCTGCGAAGATGTCTGCCCAAGGAGCTGTTACGAAGTGGATAAAAGCATTCGTATTACAAAAATGGTCAGAATAAACCGCTGCGTTCAGTGCGGCGCATGTATTGTACAGTGTCTTTTTGATGCTCTCTCTTTTAAAAGCCCGAGCGGTGAAATTATATCCCCGGAAATTATAAGGAGATTCAAATTAAATCTTATGGGAAAACGTCTTGTGAAAGTAAAGGGGAACAGATATTAGAAAAAAATTTTATTTTTTTCTTGACATTTAATACTAAACTGCACTTTTGCACTTTTAGTATATAGAAGATATTACTTGTTTTTAATAA
>CAYYPT010000200.1:0-4251 GCA_964473625.1 uncultured bacterium
GTTTTTCTCCTTTTTTAGCCTCATCTTATTTTTTAGGAATATAGTTTATTCTGGTGAGAAAGTCAAGTGGTACGAAGAGAATAATAAAGTCTTGCAGGCACACGAAGGTTTCATATAAGCTATCCTTAAAATTTCCGTATGCGAGTTGGTAGGTGAAAATATTATGTACCTGAATGTTGGGGCAGCAGAAGATTTTTCGCTGTGCTGATTAATCAGTGCTTCTCATTGCTAAACGGAAAATCACTGTAAGATTTCAGCCGGGAGATAAGTGTGGTTCGAGAGATTTTCAAAATTTCGGCTGCTTTTTTCTTATTCCCCTTTGTCTTTTTAAGAACGGAAAAAATGTATTTCTTTTCTATTTCTTTTAAAGGTAAATCTTCATCGAAAGTTAAATTCTTTCCCCTTTCTCTCGTATCAAGAAATTTGGTCGGCAGATCATCAACACGAATTTCATTGCTGTGTGAAACTATTAAGGCATGTTCAATTGTATTCTCAAGTTCCCTTACATTGCCAGGCCATGAATAATTCTTAAATATATCGCAAACTTCAGGACATAGTTTGGGGACTGGTTTTCCCATCTTTTTTGAATAGAGCTGCAAGAAATGCTGGCTCAGAGGAGGAATATCTTCTTTTCGCTCTCGTAACGGAGGGATTTTTATAACAGCGACTGACAGACGATAGTAAAGATCTTCCCTGAATTTTTTCTCTTTGATATATTGGTTTAGATCCTTATTGGTAGCTGCTATTATTCTTGCATTACTTCTCCGCTCTTCAACCTCTCCAACACGGCGGAATTGTCCATTATCCAGAAATCGTAAGAGTCTTATTTGAAAGGCAGGCGGAGCTTCACCTATTTCATCTAAGAACAGTGTTCCTCTATCAGCTTCTTCGATGAGGCCCCGTTTATTTGCCGTTGCACCTGTAAAAGCACCTCTGCAGTGACCAAAAAGCTCGCTATCAAGCAAGGTTTCGGGAAATGCACCGCAATTTATAGGTACAAAAGCTCCTTTGGCACGACTGCTCAAACTGTGAATAGCTATAGCTATTACTTCTTTCCCCACGCCGCTTTCTCCTTGAATCAAAACCGGTGCAGATGAACCAGCAACAAGGGTAACCTGATGCATTATTTCTCGCATAACAGGACTTTCAGCAACGATATTATTAAGAAGATAATGATCCGCCAAAACACTTTTAAGGTGTTTGACTGTCTGCTTGAGTTCCATCTGACCCAGAAGTTTTTCCAGTATCATTTTCATATGATCCATGGAAAAAGGTTTCGTAATAAAGTCAGATGCGCCTTTTTTCATAGCTTCCACGGCTTTGTCGATTGTGCCGTGAGCACTCATTAATAAAACTTCTGTAGAAGGACTCAAATCTTTTATCTTTTGCAAAAGTTCTATTCCATCCATCCCTTCCATTACCAGATCGGTTACAACTATATCGTAAATTTCCTTTGATATAAAGTCAACGGCTTCTTTACCGCTTGACGCTTCCTTTGTATTATGGCCCCAGCCTTCTAATGCAATACTTAAGCTGTGACGCATACTTTTTTCGTCATCAACAACTAAAATATTAGCCATTTTCTTCCTTTCTTATTGGTATGTCGATGAGGACTGTTGTTCCTTTGCCAAGTTCACTATTTATGCGAATTGCCCCATTATGAGACTCTACTGTCTGTTTTACAATGTGCATTCCCAATCCCATCCCTTTTGCTTTCGTAGAAAAATAAGGTTCAAATATATGCTGTAGGTTTTCTTCCGGGATGCCAGAACCATTATCTCTAACCTGCATCCTGATTTTTCTTTTTTCCTTTCTCCCTATACATGTTATTTTTACCTCAACTGTTCCTCCAGGCTGTATTGCCTGCAAACCGTTTTTTATCACGTTCAATACTACCTGTTCCATAGAATCTGGGTCTAACAAAGTCAGTGGAAGGTCTCCAGGGAATTTTGTCTTAATATTGCGGTCCCAGATAAGTTCAAAATCCTGGTTCAAAACTAGAATAGCCTTTTTTACAATCTCTCTCAGATCAGCCATTACAAATTTGAGAGGTTTTGGTTTTGAAAACTCTCTTAGCTGATTAACAATCCTGTTTAATCGTTCTGATTCCCACTCGATGATATCCATTAGCTCTTTCATTTTTCCTTCAAGATGAACACGTTCCTGCAAAACCTGAACAGAATTTGTAATGGCAGCCAAAGGATTCCCAAGTTCATGTACAATATTACTGGCAAGCGCACCCAAACTGGCCAATTTCTCTGAGCGAATGAGTTTATCCTGTGTGGTTTTTAATTTTTTCAGTGTGTGTTTGGTTTTTTCGTACAAAGAGGCATTTCTTACAGCTAAGCCAATATGAGTGCCCACAGTAGAAAAGAAATTAAAATCTGTTTCAGAAGGAATGTACTTTTCTGTGCCGAAGAGATTTAGTGATCCCACTATATGGTGTCCCACTTTAATGGGTATAAGAAGACAATATGCAGTTACTTCTCTATCTTCTTTAGTGTTCTCATTTTCCGGTTTTTCTTCTTCAAGTAATTCATTTATGGGGAAAAGTTTTGCTTCTCCTCTCATCAAAAAATGTCTGTAAGAAGAAGATTTTTTGACATGTAGCTGAGCAATGTACTTTATTACCATCGAGGAGATTCCTCGGTGCACCTCGAATGAAATAGATGGTTTTTCCTCATTGAGAAGAAACAACGCTCCTGCAGAAAATTCTGCAAGATTTAGTACTTCTCTCAAAGCTTTATTCATAATAGTCTTAAGATCTAAGGTTCCACTCACAGCACGGGAAATAACATTTAAGGAATTAAGCTGTACGTTGCGTTTTTTGAGATCAAACTCTATTTTTTTCCTATTGGTGATGTCAGTACAGATGGCAAAAACATATCTGGGTTTTCTTTTACCAAGTTCAAAGACAGGGGTTGCATTAACAAGAAGCCATTTTTGGTTTCCCCATGGAGTTACAATTCCTATCACTACGTCAGGAACAGATTCTCCTGAATAAAAGGAAATTACAACAGGATGTTCTTCTTTGGGAAAAGGGGAACCATCTTCTTTGAGTATCTGCCATTTTTCATCAAATAAGCTCTGCCCGATTAAGTTTTCTCGCGTTGTGTCAAAAATCTTCTCGGCTGCAGGGTTGCATCCAATCACTCTCTTGTTAACATCATAGTACAAAACCCCCTGAGACATTGTTTCGAAAAGACCTCTGTATCGTTCTTCAGATGCACGAAGTGCTTTCTCTGCAAGTTTGCGTTGAGTAATATCCCTTATAGAAATTAACCCTGCCAATCTACCCTGATATTCAGTTCTTACTCCTGAAGCACTTATCCAGATCTCTTTACCATTTTTGTCGATGGTACGAAACTCATTTACCTCACGAAGATCATTTTCAAACATATCTTCTACAATAATCTTGCGAGTTCTTTCTCTATCTTCCTCTGGAATAAAGTCGAGAGGGTTTAAGCCAACAACTTCGTCTAAAGATTCAAACCCATATATTTCCATAGCAGCCCGGTTGGCAAGTACTATTTTCATTGTTTCTGCATCAAGTACAAGCACACCATCAAGTGAGCTCTCGAATAAAGTTTTATATTTCTTTTCGTTTTCTCTCAGTGTCTTTTCTGTTCTATGTTTGTATAAAGCCATTTCAATAGTACTGTGAAGTTCGCTATCACTGAATGGCTTAAGGAGGTAGCCGAAAGGTTCTGTTACTTTTGCCTTCTCTAAGGTAGCTTCATCAGAATAGGCAGTGAGGTAAACTACTGGCACGTCAAAACGTAAACGAATTTCCTCGGCAGTATCAATTCCGGTAGTTTTTCCTTGAAGTACAATGTCCATTAATACCAGATCAGGCTGGTCTTTTTCTGTTTGTTTTAAAGCTTCTTCCATAGAAGACACAATAGCAGAGACAGTGTAGCCCAACGTTAATAAACTCTTTTTTATGTCTTCTGCTACAATTAGATTATCTTCTACAACTAATATCTTACTTTTTGTAGCCATATATTTCCTTTTTTATTGTAATGGACTTTGTCCCTCGCTTTTAAGCAAGATGAGGCGAGCGTTGAGAAAAGTTTTGCAAATTTTCGATACTCCAGATTTTAATAAAATATAAACAAAGAAAAAACCCAAATCAAGAAAAAGATTTAAAGATTATTTTGGGTTGATTTTGTTTTATGGATTTGGTATGTTGTAAAAGAATAAAAAAATGGAGGATGGAATTTTGGGTACTAAAATTCTTTTGATAACACT
>CAYYPT010000201.1:0-4233 GCA_964473625.1 uncultured bacterium
TCGGGCCCATAGCTCAGTTGGTCAGAGCGGCGGACTCATAATCCGTTGGTCGGAGGTTCGAGTCCTCCTGGGCCCACATTTTTTAAAAGGAGGGTAAATCAGAGGTTGGAGAGATTGAATCGTTGGTGTAAAAAAACATACTGGTCTACAAGTGATTCCGGGCGAAATGAAATCAGTGTTGTAAACGATATGCACCTCATGGGGGTGCACTTTTTGTATCAGGGGGGAATGTTTGAAGAGGAGGGTTCTTTTGCAACAGATTTTGAAACAGCTAATCGAACTTCAGAGAATTGATACCCAGCTTTTAGAGTTGGAAAGCTTAAAGGGCGATCTCCCACACCAGGTAAGTCTTTTGAATAAACAATTACAGGAAGCCGAAGAAGTATTAGAAGATAAGGATAAAAAACTCCAAAGCTATAAAAAAGAAAAAGGAATGTTAGAAATAGAAATAAAAGCATTGGAGGGGAAACAGAAGAAGTATCAAGCTCAGCTTTTTGAAGTTAAAACAAACAGAGAATACGATGCTGTTACTCAAGAGATAGAGGCTGCAAAAGCTGATGTTGATAATAAAGAAAGCAGGCTTCTGGAACTAATAGATCTGGAAGAAAAGATTACGAATGCACTTAAAAAAACAAGAGAAGAAATTGAGGATTTAAAAACCAGACTTAACGGAAAAACTCTTGAGTTGAAGAAACGGTTGGCTCAGACTGAAAAAAAAGAAATTGCTCTCAGAGATAAAAGAGAAAATATTATCCACAGACTGGATCCCAGAATTAGATCCACCTATGAGAGAATTTTAAAAGCAAAAAACGGTCTGGCAGTCGTGCCAGTAATTAGAAATGCCTGTGGCGGTTGTTTTAAAACATTACCGCCGCAAAAAATTTTAGAAATTCGGCAGATGAATCGTCTCTGTCTGTGTGAAGTTTGTGGTAGAATTCTTGTGTGGGATGAAAACATATCAGAGCAGTCCAGGTGAAATTGTTAGCTTACATTGATGGATCTTCAAAAGGAAATCCCGGAAAAGCAGGTTATGGGATTGTTCTGATGGATGAGAAAGGCAACAAATTAGAGACTGTAAGCCAGTATATTGGGCAGGCTACCAACAATGTAGCAGAATACAGAGCTCTTCTGGGATGTTTAGAGCTTACCAGAAAATATAGAGCTGATTTTTTAGTTGTATATTCGGACAGCCAGCTTCTTGTCAATCAGATAAGCGGAACCTACCAGGTAAAAAAACCGCATCTTCAGAAACTCCATACCAAAGTTATGAGATTTTTAGAAGAGGGATCGATCAGTTTAGAAATTTCTCACGTACCGCGGGGAAAAAATAAAGAAGCCGATAAGCTGGCTCGTCAGGCAGTCCGCCGTAGAAGTTTAGAAGGTTTATCCGCTTAATGTATACTTTTCTTTTCATATGGCAATTAAATGAGTAGCAGGGGACAAATGTAAAAATCAAAAGGGAAAAATCAAAATGAATGCAAAATTTAAATAGCTTTTTGGTTGATGTACCGTTTTGCAAATGGAAGCCCATGTTTTTGGCTAAAAAATACAAAAGGAAATAGAAAAACATTTTTTCAACCGATGTTCGGGCAGAGTGTTTTTGCATTTTACATTGTGGTTTTGATTTTTAATTTTTTCAGTTTGAATTACTTGTTGATTTATGATATTGTTATGAATAAATTATAAAGTACGCATTTTCGGAAAGAACCAAGAAATTTGTAATTCCCCAAAGGCAGAACGGGTGATCGCTCTTTTCCGTATTGGAAGAGAGAGGAAAGTCCGGACTCCACAGGGTAGGGTGCTTCGGAAATCGAAGGCATTCCGGTTAAAACGGAATGACGGAAAGTGTCACAGAAAACAAACCGTCCCGAAATATCGGGATAAGGGTGCAAAGGCGAGGTAAGAGCTCACCGGTTCAACGGTGACGTTGAACGCTTGACAAACCCCACCCGGAGCAAGACTAAATAGGTGAGGAGATTCTGTCCATGAATTGGACAGACACAAGACGACCCGTCTTGTTAGACTCATGGGTAGGTCGCACAGATCTCGGTGGTGACATCGAGACAAGATAAATGATCACCGTCCCAGAATGTTGGGATACAGAATCCGGCTTATAGTTCTGTCTGCGGGGTTTTTTATACTGGAGGAAAATTTTATTGCAGTGGATTGTTACAGACCCACCGGAAGAGAAAAAACTTAGAGAACTGGCAGAAAGCCTTAAAGTGCCAAAGGTAATTGCTCGTGTTCTACTTAACCGTGGGATTGAATCCTATGAACTTGCAGAAAAATTTTTCAGACCGAAATGGGAGGATCTCTATGATCCATTCCTCATGAAAGATATGGAAAAGGCTGCAGAGCGGGTTATTTCCGCTATAAAACAGAAAGAACGCATTTTTGTTTATGGTGATTATGATGTTGACGGCGTCACAGCGGTGAGCCTTCTTTATCTTTTTTTGAGGAAGCTGGGCAGTGAAGTTTTTTTCTATATTCCTGACCGCCTGCAGGAGGGATATGGACTTTCCAAAGCAGGGATCCAGTATGCAGCAAATGTGGATGCGGGACTTTTAATCTCTGTGGATTGTGGTATAACAGGAGTTGAAGAGGTCGCTATGGCACGAGAGCTGGGAATAGATGTGATTATAAGCGACCATCACGAACCAGGAGAAAAACTCCCCACTGCAATTGCTATACTCGATCCGAAGAGAGAAGGATGCCCATATCCATTTAAGGAACTTGCTGGAGTTGGCGTGGCCTACAAATTGATTCAGGCTGTGAGTGAAAAACTTGGGCTGAGTGAGGAGATTCCCAGGGAATATGTTGATCTTGTAGCTCTTGGCAGCGCTGCAGATATTGTCCCATTGGTTGATGAAAACAGAGTTCTGGTAAAAAAGGGGCTGGAAAAGATAAACCGTTTAGAGCGAATAGGGATTCGGGCTTTAGTGGAAAGTTCAGGATTGTTTGGGAGAAAGATAGGAACCGGCCAGATCGTTTTTATATTGGCGCCAAGGATTAACGCAGTGGGTCGATTGGGAAATGCAGAAAGAGCGGTTCGACTTCTCATTACTGATTCTGACCAGCAAGCGAGGAACATTGCCAGCATTCTTGAGTCAGAAAATAGAAATCGGAAGAACATAGATGAAGAAACTTTTCAGCAGGCCATGGAACTCATGGAATCAAACTTTGATCCCCAATCCGATCGGGCTGTGGTTTTGTCTCATGAGGGATGGCATCCGGGTGTTATAGGTATTGTTGCTTCCCGGATTGCAGAGTGGGCTTATCGCCCAACAATTATGATTGCTGTTGAAGATGGTGTAGGGAAAGGTTCAGCAAGGAGTATTTCTAACTTTGATATTTATTCTGCTATTAAACAGTGCGAGAAATATCTTACGGCTTTTGGGGGACACAAGTATGCTGCCGGTCTGACAATTGAACCTGATAAAATAGATGCTTTCAGGGAAGAGTTTAAAAAGATAGCTGCGGAAATGTTAAAAGACGAAGGCCTTGTGCAAACTCTCAGAGTTGATGCAGAGATCAATCTATCAGAAATTACAGATAAAATGGTTCGTCTTCTTAATGAATTTGCGCCTTTCGGGCCTCAAAATATGCGTCCTGTTTTTCTCTCGCGTAATCTTCAGGTTGTGGGAACCCCACGAATTGTAGGGAAAAATCATCTTAAGTTCAAGGTAAGACAGGGCGGGGTAGTCTATGATGCTATTGGTTTTGATCTTGGGTCGTTGTTTTACAGGCTTACTCCTGGAGAAGATAACCTGGACATGATCTATGTTGCCGAAGAAAACCATTGGAACGGTCAGGGTAAAATACAGCTCAGGGTTAAAGATTTAAGATAAAGCTCTTAGGGAGGAATCTTTTTGTTCTTTGAGAAAAATTTTCTTCTCCATTTAAGGAGTAGAAAATGAGAAAGAGGAGAAAAGCGCGGGAACTTGCTCTGCAGGGATTGTATGCATGGGAAGTTTCAGGAAATCCATTAGAAACCGTTTTAAAAGATCTTTCTGCAAAAGAGGAAAATGAGGAAATAGTTTCTTTTGCCTCAACACTTTTGAAAAAAACTACAGCACACCAGAAGACTTTAGACAGGGATGTAACTAGAGTAGTTGAAAATTGGGATTTTAAAAGAATTGCTCTCGTTGACAGACTGGTTCTTCGGTTAGCCCTCTGCGAACTTCTTTACTTCGATGAAATTCCACCCAAGGTAACAATCAACGAGGCTATTGA
>CAYYPT010000202.1:0-4197 GCA_964473625.1 uncultured bacterium
AACCCCGATTCTACGGTCCAGAGCCGCATGTCCTGCCATTGGACGACTCCCCAAGTTTCTCCTTGAAGGTTATAAATATAGAAATAATAGCCTTAAAAGTCAAATATTTTTTATGGTTTCCAACTATCGCATAAGATTAAAAATAAAGTACAAGAACCAAACTCAATAAAAAACATATAAGAAAAACTACAACGCTTATACCTCTTAAACAAATTCAAAAAAATACGTGTAGATTCAAAATCGTAAAAAATATAATGTACCTAAATTCAATTTCTCCTTGATTTGTTCATAATAATACTTTATTATTACCTATACCAAATAACAACTTAATAGAGTGTGAATTATTTTAGAAAGGAGAGATAGTTGTGAAAAATGTTTGTTTATTGCTTAAAAAAATTTTTGTTCTAATTACAATAATTTTAGTTTATTCTATCTTTGCCCCCCCTCTCTATTCTCACGGAACTTTTGATGAAAAAACAACGTGGCGCGAAAGCGCTGTTAAAGTTTTCCTCGATATGCCTTCAAGAAGGTACTGGAATTACGTAGAATATATCAAAACAGAGATTTCCTTTGTGAATTATGTACGAGATAGAAAACAGGCGCAGGTTCATGTAATGTTGACAACCAGAAGAACTGGAAGCAACGGAACTGAATATACAATTATTTTTCTTGGCCAGCAAAATTTCTCCGGGAAGAATGACACTCTAAAATATGTTTCAAAACAAACCGACACAGAAGATATAACCCGAAAGGGTATAGTCAGGGTCTTAAAAATGGGACTGATGCCCTATGTAGCCAGAACTCCTCTTGCAAATTCCATTTTTATTTCTTGCAGAAATAAAGCAAAGCCTACAGTAGTTATTGACAAATGGGACAGTTGGGTGTTTAGCATAAATACAAATATTCATCTTGATGGAGAAGAGGCAACAAAAAGTTTCTCGATTCGCGGTTCTTTTTCTGCAGATCGGGTAACCGATAATTATAAAATTAGTCTAAATGCAGGCACAAATTACTGGCAAAATAAGTTCCGCTCTGAGGATTACCAGTACTCAATTTTTTCAAAGTCACAGACGCTTAGAGGACTTATTGTTAAGAGTTTAAATCAACATTGGTCAGCAGGATTATACGGATCTGTAAATTCTTCAACTTACACCAACACAAAGTTATCCCTTAGCACAGCCCCTGCTGTTGAATATGACATCTTCCCCTATTCTGAGTCTATGTGGAGAGAGTTCAGAATTCTTTACAGAATTGGTTATACCAACATTCATTATAATGAAGAAACTATCTTTAATAAAATCAGAGAGAAGTTATTTAATGAAAATCTTTCTGTTACCATCGGTATAAAACAAAAGTGGGGTTCAATGAGCTTTACATTGGAAGGGTCCCATTATTTCCACGATTTTAGCAAGAATCGGCTCCAGTTATTTAATAATTTTTCACTGCATCTTTTTGAGGGACTTTCTTTTACAATGCGCGGAAAAGTATCTATGATTCATGATCAGTTGTCATTACCAAAGGAGGATGCCACACAAGAAGAAATTTTGTTACATCAAAAACAACTTGCAACTCAGTACAAATATTTTGTTGCAACAGGATTGAGATACACATTTGGCTCTATTTACAACAACGTTGTCAATCCAAGATTTGGTGAATAATTTTCTTCTGACCATCAGGAGTATTTGGTAACTAAATTTTTGTAAAAATAAAAATGGCCAATATTTCTATAAAATCTCAAATGACAAAAACAAGGGAGCAAAATTTATGAATTTTCTTTCTCACCTTGAATGTGGAATGTGCGGGGAAAAATTTGAGGCAAATAAAACCTGGAATCTCTGTCCCAAATGCGGTAAACCCTTACTTGCTCGATATGATCTGGGAAAAGCTCGTAAAGAGCTGGATCGGAATGAAATTTCTTGCCGTAAACCAAACCTATGGCGATATTATGAACTTCTTCCTGTACAAGATCAAAGATTTCGGCTCTTTCTGGGTGAAGGATTTACTCCTCTTGCCCACGCCACTCGCCTGGGCAGTGCAGTTGGATTTGATAAGCTGTTTATCAAGGATGAAGGATTAAATCCAACAGGATCATTTAAAGCCCGCGGATTAAGTGTAGCCCTGTCCCGTGCATTTGAACTTGGCATTAAAGAAGTTTCAATTCCTTCGGCAGGGAATGCAGCCGGGGCAATGAGTGCCTATGCAGCACTTGCCGGTATGAAAGCATACGTTTTTATGCCAAAAGATGTTCCAGAACCTTTTATTTCGGAATGCAAAGCCTTAGGAGCTGAAGTAACTTTAGTGGATGGCCTTATTACAGACTGCGGCAAAATTGCAGCTGAAGGTGTCAAAAAATTTGGACGTTTTGATGTCTCTACTCTCAAAGAACCCTATCGACTGGAGGGTAAGAAAACAATGGGATACGAAGTAGCCGAGCAGATGAACTGGACTCTTCCAGATGTTATTATCTATCCTACTGGCGGAGGCACAGGTCTGATCGGTATGTGGAAAGCATTTGCTGAAATGGAAGAGCTTGGCTGGATTGGATCTAAACGTCCGAGAATGGTTACTGTACAGTCTGATGGGTGTGCACCTATCGTGAAAGCATTCAAAGACAGTAAAGAGTTTGCAGAACCATGGGAGGACGCTAAAACGATTGCTGCCGGCCTTCGCGTGCCAAAAGCAATTGGAGATTTTTTGATCCTGCGTGCATTACGAGAAAGTAATGGCACTGCTGTGGCAGTATCCGATAAAGAAATTATGGAAGCTGCCAATTTGATCGGACATACTCAGGGGATATTTGTCTGCCCTGAAGGTGGAGCAGTCCTGGCAGCATTCCAGCGACTTCGCAAACAGGGTTGGATCAAAGATAATGAAACTGTTCTTTTGTTCAATACCGGAAGCGGTCATAAATACGCACACCTTTGGGCATAGGTTGAAAGATGAATAAACAACCTGATCTTGAAGACATTCGTCGAGCTCACCAACGCATTAGTTCAGTTATCCACCGCACACCTGTTCTTACATGCACTGCAATTAATCGAATGGTTGGAGCAAGGCTTTTTTTCAAATGCGAAAATTTTCAGAAAGTCGGTGCTTTCAAATTTCGCGGTGCATGCAATGCAATATTTTCTCTTACTGACAAAGAAGCATCAAGAGGAGTTATAACTCATTCCTCGGGTAACCATGCGGCAGCACTTGCTCTTGCAGCCCGCACGCGAGGAATTCCAGCACGAATTGTAATGCCGTCTAACGCACCGCCAGTAAAGATTGCCGCGGTAAAAGGTTATGGAGGAATCATCACTTTCTGCGAACCAACTCTTATGGCACGTGAGACTACTGCAAAAGAGGTTATTGATAAGACCGGTGCTATGTTTATCCATCCTTACAATGACTATAGAATTATCGCAGGCCAGGGAACTGCTGCACTGGAATTAATGGAAGAGATTAATAACCTTGATTTTATCCTGGCGCCTGTTGGTGGAGGTGGTCTCCTCAGCGGCACAGCCATAGCTGCCAAATCGTTAAAACCAGAAATAAAAGTAATAGGATGTGAGCCCAAAAATGCCGACGATGCTTTTCGTTCTAAGAGAGCAGGAAAAATCATTCCATCTAAAAATCCCAATACAATTGCCGATGGGTTAAAAACTTCTCTGGGTGATAAAACATTTCCCATTATCATGGACCTGGTAGATGAAATTGTATTATCTACTGAAGAAGAAATTGTTGATGGTATGCGAACAATCTTTGAACGTATGAAAATTGTTATCGAGCCTTCTTCTGCTGTGCCGCTTGCTGCGTTGTTGTCCAATAAACTTGATGTAAAAGGCAAAAATGTTGGGATTATTCTCTCAGGCGGTAACGTTGATCTCAGCAAATTTTTTGAAAGAATAATAAGACCTGAACAAAGAGAGGAAAAATAAGCAACTGAATTTTTTTGTTTTGATTTGATCAAAAATTATGTATATTTACATTATGTAGATACGCATAATGTAAATATACATAATTGGAGACGATTATGAAAAATCCCTTTGTCTATGGTGAAGCCGTTTCTGGTGAAAATTTTACAGACAGGGAAAAAGAAATAAGAGAACTTATCCGTGATCTTAGCAGCACAGAACGAATATTTTTAATTTCCCCAAGAAGATATGGGAAAACCTCTCTCATATTAAAGGCATTGGAAAAATTAAAGGTCATGGG
>CAYYPT010000203.1:0-4191 GCA_964473625.1 uncultured bacterium
CTCTTGTTTATTATTTTATAATTTAATGGATACCCTTTTTAGAGTGGACTCATAAATATCAAAAAATGAGAACTATGAATAGAAATCTAAATGCGTCCATTCTGCACGCACACACTACGGAAAACCGCACTGAACGCATAGAATTATTTCTGTTTTAAAAACCAAATACATCGATTAAAATTTCCCTCTTACTGTAATAATGAAATGACGTATAGGCTCTAAGGAACGCTGCCTCAAAGAATAGTTGTAGTTCCGCAGGTTTTTCCCTTCCAAACTAATCTGCAGAGAACGCAGGTTAAGAACGATTCTTCCATCCATTACGTGCATTGGCACCCTTTGATCAGTACTGAAAATATTCACTACTTCTTCAATCCTGCTGGCATAGCGGTAATCCAGACCAAAAGAAAGTCGCCCTAACCTGAGTTTTACACTTGTAACCACTCTGTGTTTTGATCTGTAATTAAGCATCTTCCCGGTGTCAATATCTCGTGGGTCTGCAAAAGTATAACCGGCTGTAGCAGAAAGATGATTGTCAAAAGCGCTCCCTATAATTTTTATTTCTGCTCCTCTGTTTCTTGCTCTTCCAAAATTTTTGAACTGGAAGGCCATGAGTTCTGGGTTAAGGTCTACATCTATCATGTTTCGGTAGTGATTCCAGAATAATGCCAGGTCAATAATAAAATTTGGGTTAAAGTTTTCTATCCCCCACTTCAGAGGATTTTCCCAAAAAGTATGGGTGCTATTAAAAAACTTTAGGTTTACTTTCTGGTGTATTCCTGCTTCAAAACTCCATGCACGTTCTGCTTCTTTAAGATTCAAGTTTGGAACTACCGGGAAACCTGAAACATTGATATTTGCAAAAATTTCTGCTATAGATGGTGCTCTAAACCCATAACCTGCTGAAAACCTAAAAGAAGTTCCAGTGTAAGGTTTATAAACCAGTCCCAACCTTGGGCTGATTTGTTGATCAAAAGAAACATTCGTTACTCTATGAAAATCATACCTCGTACCAAGCGTAAATGTCCAGAGAGGCGAAACCTTGAGCTCATCCTGACCATAAAGAGCAAAATCCCACATGTTATGGTTTCCATAGATCAGTGATCTGGCATAATTGGCGACTATTTCTCCTCCAAATGTAAAGGAATGTTTTTTCCATAAGTAGTCTGTTTGAACTTCTGTATTAATTCGGTCTGTAATAGCATAATCTCGATTATCCTGGAAGAAATTCTGCCAGTGACATCTGTATGCACTGGTCTTAAGTGTATAAGCGAACCTTTCATTTACACAACTATTAAAAGTTGCATTAAAATCACTTTTTCCGTAACGTACTCTGTTGCCTAATTCGTTTGCAGGTACTTCCATCGGGTGATTCTGGCTGACCCACTGAAGAAAATCTCCGTGGTTGTTCAGTGCCCAGCTTCCTGTTATTGTCAAGGACTTTTGTGGAGAAAATCGTATTTTTGCTTTTCCCATTACATTCCAGCGTGAAAAATCACCATTCTCCTGATAGCCGCTGGATTGCTTCCGTCCTACGGTAAAAAGAATCCCAACCTTCCCAATCCTGCGGCTGTGGGATATATCAATTCCTCCAAAAGAAAGTGTGTGCAGGGGATTTAATTTTTTTAAATGGAAAATTTTGTATGGAAGGAAACGATCTGTCCATCTCCATTCAGGGTAGGAAGGTTCGTCATAAAATCCCCATGACAGTTTGAATCTGGTTTCAGGAAAAGGTGTCGGGTCACGGGTAATAATGTTCACCATTCCTGCCATTGCATTAGATCCGTAGAGAGCTGAGCCAGTTCCTTTTACTATTTCAACACGTTTTACTTCTTCAATTGGAATAGCATCCCAGTTAATTCCTCCTGTATCTCCATTTATAAGAGGATGCCCATCTACCATAAGAAGAACTCTGCTGCCTGCCGACCAGTTAAAGCCGGTGGAGCCTCGCAGATCTATTTGGCCGTCTATAATGCCGAAACCAGTGGTATTCTGAAGAATTTCGTCTAGAGTTGTTGCTCCCCTCTCCTGAATCTCTTTCATTGTAACTACATCCACCGAAGTAGGGGCATCTTCTATGTGCTGTTTTCGCTTAGAGGCAGTAACTACAAGAGCCGGTTGTTCTATAACTGTCGGTATGAGTTTAAAAATGATTTTATGTTTCTCACCAGGGAAAATTTGTATTTGCCTTTTTATCTGTTTTTCGTATCCTATCATAGAAGCTTCAATGTCGTAGATTCCAATGGGTAGATTTGTTATTGAAAAATTTCCTTTTATATCGCTTGATGTCCCGAATAGGGTTTTCTTAACTATTATATTAACACCAAATAGAGGTTTCCCTGTTTTTGCATCAACAACCTTTCCAACAATTCCTCCGTTTATTATCTCCTGGGCTGCCCCGCTCTGCACCAGTATTATCATAAAAAATCCGAGGAGAATACTATTCCTCAGTTTTTTTATTTTCTGGTTTTTCATCATTTCCCCTCATTTTGAAAAAAGGTATTTCACGGTTTAAATTTGCAAAATTTGCTATGATATTAATGTCCCTGGTAACGGCACCTGGTATTACAGTAACCGGTGTTGGAATTTTAGTTTGGCCATGGCCTATCCCGTAGTATGCGCCTAACTCTTTCACACCAAATAGATAAGAAGGTATATCAGGAAACCAGACCACCAAAACCCACGCATATATATCAGGATTGAGAGACAACTGATAGTCATAATGATCAACAAAGCGCGGAACAGTATCACTGAATGCTACTAAATTTCTAATAACAAAAGCCACAAGTGAATCAGAGTTTGTAATTCCTTCTGGATAATTCTTAAGAACTGCTACACGGACTTCCTTTGTAGAGTCTGGCCACGTTCCAATAAAAGTTATCCTCCCACTGATTCCAGAAACATTTGTTTCTTCTACTAAAGGACTGAGTCCATGCCCGCGGTAACATGAAGTGAGAAAAAGTACAAAAATCAGAAATAATAGTTTAACTTGTCTCACTGTGAATTCCCCCTGAATTTATCTCTCACGATACATTTGGGGCATTAGTTTTATCTGAGTGCCTTCGTTTCTTGAATATTGCAGCACCGATGATTCCTCCAATAGTCCCAAATACAGAGTTAATAATTAAGCTAAAAAAGAGCCCAATAAATACAAAGAATGGATTTACACCTTCTCTTTCACGGACTCTCTCTAAGAAATCTCTCATTTCTGGCGAGATGTTTCTTTTTGATTCTAACATGCCTTCTACAATATGTTTGCTTGGATTAAAACCAAACAGTGCCATGAGGAAATAACTAAGAAACGCCCCAAAAAGTGCTCCAAAAATACCTGATAAAAGACCTATTATTGCTCCGTCTCCTCCAGAGAGACTTTGTTCTGCTGGTAGGTCTCGTGCATATAAATAAGTTCCTATAAACCCTCCTATAAGTATCCACATACAACAAAGACAATTTCCTAAGTTGACAATTGGCAAAGTGGAGAGTATCCCAATTACAGCTCCACCAATTAAAGCTGGAGTAAGTTTACCTGGATTTTCTTCCATAGATACACCCTCATTTTTTGCGATGAAAATCAACAACTTGAAAAATAGCCGGTATTACGTAGAAAGCTGTTACACCCCCCAGAATCAAACCTGTTATACTCCTGAAAAAAAGACCTGAACCTATAATTCCACACCTCGATAAGACAAATTCAAAAATTGTCGGCAGCATTCCTGCTACCAGCACCCATCGTGGGGCAAGAGATTTTCTATTAAACCCTTTAAAAAAAGGATAAATTATAACGCCCAGTAAAAAGCCTATGTATATCCCACTGCAGCGACTGCATACGGCTAAGGGATGGCCCATTAGATGAAAAGAACGATCTGGGTTCTGGTGGCAGATTGGAGAAAAGAATAGAAAAATAAACCCCGCAAGTTTTCGACAAAAAAAATTCCCTTCTGCCAGAAAGGGAACGCTTATAAACAGAAAACACCAGATAAAAGATAAAAACAGTATTATAAGATAAACTATTTTATATTTAAATACGTTCCCTTTTTTCGAGAAGTCTCCCATGTTCTTTCCACCATTATCTATATAATATGATACAATTATCCTGAAAAGTCAACTATTTTTTACAGATCATGAACACCACGCTCAGCAGCGCATTGACTCAAAAATAAAGTAACTTTAGAGGGATTGAACTTTTTTAAAAAT
>CAYYPT010000204.1:0-4162 GCA_964473625.1 uncultured bacterium
GTTTCCATTCTGAGCGGAGTGCAAGGGTGAGAATTTTACAACAAGTCTTCCAGCTCAATTTCCAGAACCCTCGAAATATCCGGATTATATCCTTTATGTTCAAAATTTATGTTCCCATTTTTGTCGATAACAAAAAGTGTTGGCACACCTTGAACTCCATATTTCTGGTCGGTTCCATCATTTACGAGAACTGAAAAAGGAATATCTTCCTTTCTAACGAAACGTCTAGCAGAAGAAATATTTACATCTGTGGTAATAGTAAGAAAGAGAACTTTCTGGTCATAAGCGTCGGCTAAGTGTTCCAGTTCTTTAAGGAGCAATTGAGAAGATTTACTCCACGATGCCCAGAAGCAGAGTAGTATTACATTCCCTTTTTGATCAGACAGGCGTACCCAACCTCCCGATAGGTCTTCAAGTTCAAACTCAGGTGCTGGTCTAACTGAACGATAAGAGAGAACTTTTTCCTTATAATTCTCTTCAACCCATTTTACCTGTTTATCCAAAAACGCTTCCATCTCATCCGGATTTTTGTTTGTTTGCGACCATAGAGTCTGAAAATCTTCGTAAGCCTTATCACCTATTTCTTCTCCAAAAGCCGTTGCCCTGGCATAGTTAATGAGAGCTTCGTCTGTGTTACCAGTTTGCTGGAGCACTCTGGCAAGATGATAATAAACTCCTCCTTGGGAAATTACTTCAGCTGCACTTTTTAACTCTGTTAATGCTTTATGAAATTCCCCCTTCTGAAAGTAAGCCCAGCCTATAATGTCCTTATAGCGAGCTTTTGTTGTACGGAGTTGTTCCTTCCATTCATCTGGGGAAATTTCTGGAGGTCGGGAAGAAAAACTGGCAGAGCGAATTAAGTCGAGAGCTTTCCGGGCATAGGCTACTGCTCTGTCGAGTTCTATTTTCTTTTCTGATAGAACTCCTGCAATCCCAGCCAGCCCGCTGGCACCGGCAGGTGTGGTAGCTATTTTTAAAAGTTCATCACCTATTTCAATCATCTTTGTAGACTCATCAAGTTCAATAGCAGCAGATGCAAGGTTTGACAGAGCAAATTCTGTGAATGCTGAATTTGGATATTCTACAAGAAACTTTTCCAACTGGCTAGCTCGTTTTTCAGGTTTTTCCAGTTTCATTATTTTGCTAAGGGCTTTTCCTGCTGCTTGATTGCCTATAGGGTTTAACTGAATAAGTCTACTTTCTATTTTTTGAGCCTTGTCTATTTTGCCTATCATGCGGTAACTTTCTGCAGCAAAGTTCAATACGATTTCATTTTGTGGATATTTCTGAAGAATCGAATCTACCTCTTTCTCTATGCCTTTTCGTGTTTCGTTAGAAAACCCATTTTTTCTAAGAAGAATAGTGTAAGCAAGACTCCTTGCTGAAAAATTATCAGGGTAAAGGGAAAGTTCTTTTTTGATTTCTTCTAAGGCAAGATCGAGATATTCCTTTCGTTTTCCACCGAATCCTGTGTAGCTCAAGGCTCTGGCCAGGTGTGCTCCCCGAACAGGTTTGCCAGTTTTATCATAAACCAGAAAATCCCAGAAATTTCCATTATTGTTATCTATCAAACTTGCCGCTCTTAAACCAAGAGAATCTTCTGCCTGGAAAGCAAACATGATCATCTTTACACTGCTATCCTTCAGGGTAAAAACAGTTTCCCAGATACCATTTTTCTTTTTCATCTCTAAAGTTTCAGGAGTGTCCAGAAGATTTTTGTAAATAAGAATACGCATGCCTGCCGGATTTGTGGGAAACTTAGTAATTTTTGATTGCGAGGTTTTGTATTTAATAGTGAATGGTTCACCATAATAAAGATGATTTTTTGTTGTTGTATTTGTTCCCCATGCTTCTTGAGAAGATAATGGGAAACAGAAAAAAAGCAGGGGGAAAAAACCGAACAAAATTTTTGCTTGAATACGTTTCATAGTCTTTCTCCTGTTGTATTAATTGGTGGATTTATCTAAACCAAAAGATACGAAATTAGAATTTATATGCAAGTGAGAATTCTCTTAAAGCAATTCCAAACCGCAATCCTTGATCGCTAACAATAATCTTTTGAAAACTACCCAATGTCATGATTCTTTCCAGAATTATTGTCCCCGCTATTACAATATCTGCCCTCTTCGGATCGAGTTTCAAAAGTTTTTTTCTCTGCGATAATGGAAGCTGTCTTAATTTTCTTAGCATTTTCCTTATATCTGTAAGAGTCATTGTAAACCCATCCACAGCCATTGGTTGATATTCTTCCAGATGAAGAGCCATAGCGGCAAGTGTGGTTACAGTACCCCCAACTCCAATAAATTGTTCTCCTTGCTCTAAAAGTAATTCTGCGGAATTTTTTAAATGGTGAGAAGCGCTCTTTTCTATAAGGCTGCATTCAGTTTCCAGAGGAGGGTCATGATGAATAAATTTTTCTGTCAGTCCAACAGCTCCTATTTTAAGACTTCTTAAATCCATAATAACATTGTTCCTGCCAAGCACAATCTCAGTACTCCCACCTCCAATGTCAGCCATGAGAATTTTCCCGGTTAGATTCCTCCCCTGAAGAGCTCCTCTGTAACTCCATTCCGCCTCTTCTTTTTCACTGAGAATTTCTATTTTTAAACCTACTTCCTCTTTAATTTTTTTCAGAATTTCATCTCTGTTTACGGCGGATCTGAAGACATGGGTTCCCACTGCAATTAAATTTGTTACATTGTCCTTTTCGCCTAATTTTTTGTATTTTTTAAGAACTTTGATTAGTTCGTTGAGAGATTCATTCTGAATAGTGCCTTTCCCAGCCAGTTTTTTGCCGAGTCGAACACTTAAAGCATCCTGATGGAAAGTGGAGATTCTTCCATCTTTGGTCATTTCAGCCATAAGGTAAAGAACAGAATTAGTACCCACATCTATTACAGCGACACGGTGCAAGGTTATTACCCCTTTTCTAATTTCACAGATTTATCTAAGAAGATTATTTCTAAAAAAGGCCAGCCCTGAAAAATCAAGGCCGGCCATTCTCAAAAACGCAACAAAAACCCTATTTGGGAGAATCAAATCAACTATTTTGCCATCAGCATTTTCTTTGTCTGGATGAAGGTTTTACCATGAGCCAGTGAAACTGCTTTAAGCTGATAGAAGTAAATCCCTGGCGGGACTTCTCTTCCCTTAATATCTTTTCCATTCCAGATTACCGTATGCTCGCCTGCAGTCCTTGTACCTGTTTCTAGAACAGTTACTTCTTGCCCCATAATATTAAAAACTTTTAATTCAATCTTAGCTGCTTCTGGCAAGGTGTAACTTATAGTGGTCGTAGGATTGAACGGATTAGGATAGTTCTGGCCAAGAACATACTCTGCGGGGATAGAATTGGAACTCTTGCAATTTGGATCGCAGTTTATGCCTGTCAATACACTGCTGGAAACCAGTCTTGTTACCCCGCCGGCACTTGTGAAATTCTCATTTGTTTCACCGCTGTGTGAGGTGATTCCCAGAAGCATTCCAGCTCCCTTCGTATACCACTGATACTCGATGAGTGTATCCTGAGAGATAGGAGTCGGGATCCCAAAGACAGTAGCAGTGGCCAAAAGAATTCGATGACTCTTGAGTCTTAAACATTGATAGGTACCCATAGGTATTGTAAGAAATCCTTCACCGTCAACTGTAATAACAGCGCTGTCTGAAACAACAAGCGGTACTGAGATAAGTGTTCCACTTATAGTAATATCAACAGTGGTTGAAAAGGCTGATTTTCTTGTCCATGTTTTACCGTACTCAAGGGGTAGCGGGTAGTCTACCGCTGGTGGATTGTAGATAAAACCACCTGAGTAAAAAGGTGTTTCGGCTCCAACGCCCAGGCCAAAAATTGTGTCGTTTCTGCTTTTTTCAAATAGGTTGAGCGTAAAAAAATCATGAATAGGTTCATTGAGCAAAGGTGGAGCAGCGTCCATGGATATCCACTGTTTGTTTAAAATGGCCCATTCAGCATCCGGGAAGGACTCAGAATAAGCTGCAATGCTTGGCTTAACATATTTAACATCAAATTCCATTCCTACTAGATCCCGTGTGAATGTCCATGTTGTATCTACACCTGCTACATTAATGTTACCTGTTGTGTCAGCAATGAATGTTGAAGAAGTCCCAATCTTAGGATAATCATCTTTTGTTATTTGATAAGATT
>CAYYPT010000205.1:0-4122 GCA_964473625.1 uncultured bacterium
CTACTGCGCTCCAGCTCTGGAAAGGAAATCCTGATCAGGCCAGAGAATACATTACACAATACACAATTTCGCTGTCAGACAGGGTTCTTGATACAGCAAAGAAATTAATTCAGGATATGAAAAGCAGGTTTTATCATTAATATAGGGAGTGTATCGAAAACATCTTTTTTTACCACGGAGCTCACAAAGGATAATATTTTAAGAATTAAAGTTGATCATACACAGTCTGAGACTGTGTATGATCAGTGCTCTGCCGAAGGGCTCATGGTTCGACTCCGCTCACCATGAGGGGGATCAGGTGATGTTTCTCCCCGGCCGTCCCGATTGTTATAGTGATAAGTGAAGCGGTCTCATTTCCTAAAATATTATTGTTCTTTGCGAGCTCTGCGATTCTGCGGTGCAAAAAGTACTTTTGATATAACCCATACGAGGAGGTTTTAAAATTAAATGTTAGAAGAAATATTAATTACAACTCATTCTCGCACCGAACTTTTAAATATTGATCGAGAAGTTATGAGGGTGGTGAGAGAAAGTGGTATAAAAGAAGGTATCTGCCTTGTTTGGGTTCCTCATACTACAGCAGCCGTTACTATAAATGAAAATGCCGATCCAAGTGTTGTGCGCGACATTCTCTATGAAACAGAAAAGGTAATCCCATTTCAAGATGGTTATCACCACAGTGAGGGGAATTCAGCAGCTCACATTAAATCAAGCCTTTTTGGACCGTCTCTTACTCTCATTGTATCAGAAGGAAACCTGGTTCTTGGCACATGGCAGTCAATTTATTTCTGCGAGTTTGACGGTCCGCGGAGGCGAAGGCTGTTTATTAAATTAATGGAGGCCTGAATGAAGCTGAGCCGGGTGGGGGAGTTTGGGCTTATAGATCGCATAAAAAAAATAGTAACCAGCGATTCGAAAAATCTTCTGCTTGGAATAGGAGATGATGCGGCTCTTTTTCGGTCTCGGCCAGGGTGGATAACAATTCTTACAACAGATGCTATGGTGGAAGGGATACATTTTGATTTAACATATACACCAATAGAATCTCTCGGCTGGAAGGCCTTAGCTATTAACCTGAGTGATGTTGCTGCAATGGGTGGAGTTCCTCAGTATGCTGTTGTTTCTCTTGCCGTTCCATCAAATTGGGAAGTAGAGGATGTTGAATTATTTTACAGAGGAATGAAACAGTGCGGCGATTTCTACGGATGTATGCTGATAGGAGGAGATACAGTAAGCTCTAACAGTGGATGTTTTATTTCTGTCACTGTTGTGGGTGAGGTGGAGGATGGGTTGGCTGTTACACGGAATGGTGCTACGAATGAAGATGTCCTCTGTGTGACAGGGAAACTGGGGGGCTCAATGGTAGGATTGGAAGTCCTAAGATCGGGTGAGAACAAAAATCGGTTCCCTATATCTGTAAAGCGTTTTTTAGAACCAGGGGTGAAGCTTCGTGAATCCAGAGAATTGGTTAGAGAGTTCAAGATAACTTCAATGATTGATATTAGCGATGGGTTATCATCAGAAATTCTTCACATCTGTCAGGAAAGTAATCTCGGTTGTTTGATAGAAGAGGATAAGATCCCGGTAGCAGAGGAGGTTTTTCTCTGGGCAGAAAAAAGTAGAAAATCTTATTCAATTTATGCACTTAACAGTGGAGAAGAGTACGAACTTCTTTTTACAATGCCAAAGGTGGAATACGAGAAGTTTTTAAGCAAAAAATCCGATGTGGCTAAATTTGATTTTACAGTTATCGGAGAAATGAAACCAAAGAGCGAAGGAATTAAAATTATGCGGCAGGGCGACACTGTGCCTCTCTCTCCAGAAGGATGGGATCATTTTGAGAATATAGGAAAAGGCAGACAAAATTATTTTTCATAAAGCAAAAAAAGTTTCAAATTACGCAAGGATTGCTTCCCTGTATGACAGGCTTATGAACCATGTAGACTACCAGGGATGGGCAGATTTTATTGTAATGCTTTTTGAGAAATACGGAAGCAATATTCACAACGTGGTCGATGGAGGATGTGGAACAGGGACACTGATCTCAATCCTTGAGAAAAAAGGGTATAGAGTTGCAGGGTTTGATCGTTCCTTAGAGATGATCCGTCTGGCACAGAAAAAAAGTGGTGTTCCGTACTGGCAGGGGGATTTGAAAAGTATATCACTTTCTCCGGGGTGGGATGCTTTTCTCTGCCTTTATGATACGATTCAATATTTAACACCAGAGGAAATGGAAAAAATGTTACTGGAAGTGAGAAGTATCCTGAAACAGAGAGGTATTTTGATATTTGATGTAGTTACTGAGAGTAATGTTTTACGGTATTGGGCGAACTATACTGAAGTAGATAGTGATAAGGATTGGAGGATGATAAGAAGGAGCTGGTTTGAAAGAAATAGACAGCTTCAGCATACCGAATTCGAAATTTCGTTGATAGAGAAGAAAACAGTTTATCAGGAACACCATGTTCAGAAAATATATAAATTAGAAGAGATAGAAGAGATAGGAGAGAAGACAGGGTTTGATATTTTGGGCCGATTTGATGATTTTACCTTGAATCCCGGAAGTGAGAAATCAGATAGAGTTCATTTTGTTTTTCAGCGGAGGGCATCTTGATTCAGCTTTCAGATGTATGGTACAGAGCAGGTAGAGATCAAATTCTTTCTGGAGTTAATCTTCATGTTGACCCTGGTGAGTTTGTCTGTATTGTGGGACCGAGCGGTGCAGGCAAGAGCACCCTTCTCCGGCTCATTCACATGGAAATATTTCCAACCAGAGGGAAAATTTTAGTGGCTGATTATGATGCTGAAGAGATTAAAGCCAAGGAGATTCCTTATTTTCGTAGAAAGGTAGGAATAGTTTTTCAGGATTTTAAACTTTTAGAAGACCGTGATGTTTTCGAAAATGTGGCATTTGCGCTTTGGGCTACTGGGGTACGCAGAAGGCGGATTAAAAAACGAGTTTTTCAAGTTCTGGCAGAAACAGGACTGAGCCACAAACGGTATTCAATGATCGATGAACTTTCAGGGGGTGAGCAGCAGCGGGTGGCAATTGCCAGGGCACTGGTTAATGAACCTTTTGTCCTTCTGGCAGATGAACCGACAGGAAATCTGGATAGTGAAGCCACATATGAGATTCTGGATCTTTTACGAAAAATAAACCGCAAAGGAACAGCAATTCTTATGGCAACTCATAAGGAAGAATTGGTAAATACGCTTCCTGTTAAGGTGGTTAAAATTAATAAAGGGAAAATAATGGAATGAGTTTGAATTTACTTTATTCTTTACGGGAGGGAATCATAGGGCTGCGCCGTGCACGTGTGGCTACCTTTGTAACCATTTCCACCATTGCTGTAACCTTGGCACTGTTTGGAATTTTTTTGGTTCTTACAGTTAACGTCCAGAGGATTGTAGGACTTTTTAGGGAAAGGATGGCCCTGGAAGTTTTTATTGACAACAGTTTAAGCTCAGAGCAAATAAAAAAGCTTGGTGAAAAACTTTCTTCTCTATCTGCTGTGAGAAAAGTTACGTTTGTATCGAAGGATGAGGCACTGGGAAGATTCAAGAAAGAGTTTGGGGAAGACCCCTTAACTTTTCTTGGAGAAAACCCTCTCCCTTCTTCTTTTGAGATTAAGGTGCAGCAAGCGGCACAGACTCCCCAGGGGGTAGAGGGGTTGGCCAAAAGAATAGAAAATATCGAAGGTGTAGAAGAAGTTGTTTACCACGGTAAACTTTTTCGAGTGGTGGACCGATACAGTCGGATAATAATCTTTGCAGACATTTTTCTCTCTATTATAGTTTTGCTTGCTGCTATTTTATTAGTGGCCAATACATTGAGGCTGACAATTCTTTCACAAAGAAACACAATACAAATTATGCAGTTGGTAGGAGCGACAAAGAGCTTTATCAGGCGTCCCTATATTATTCAAGGAGTTCTTCAGGGAGGAATAGGGGGAGCTGTTGGCTCAATAGTAGTTTGGATTCTTGTCCGTGTAGTAGCACTGAGATTTCCACATCTTTTAGAAGCTTCTTTTTTCCTTGTAAGCTCGCCTTTTGTTCTGGGGATGGTGCTCGGTTTTTTAGGAAGTGGTATAGGTGTAAAACGATTCTTACAGACATAATTGA
>CAYYPT010000206.1:0-4098 GCA_964473625.1 uncultured bacterium
GGGGGAAAAGAGTAAATAATCATTTTCCGAAGCCCTTTAGGGCTTTTTAGAGTGAGCTCATTATTAACTGTCCACGAGTTAAAAACTCGTGACAGAAAAGAAAAACAGGGGATAAAAAGGGTTTCAGCCTAATTTATTAGTTCGTAATTTTAAAGGAGAAAGCTTATTGGACCTTTTTTTCTACGAGGCCTTTAAAGAAGAAGAAGAAGCTTTGAGATCTTATTTAAAGCCACCTATTTCAGCCGAATTTACATGGAAAACTATTCAGGAATATGGGGTTCCGAATCCACCAGCACCTATCATAAGTATACGAACCCAATCTATAATTCCTGTTTCCTGGGCAGAGAAGTTATCCGGTATCCTTTCGCGCAGCACAGGCTATGATCATATAGAAAGATTCTTAAAACAATGCAAAAAAGATGTTCCCTGTGGGTATCTTCCGCTTTACTGCAATAGAGCAGTTGCTGAACAGGCATTTTTACTTATTTTGTCTATTCTGCGTAAGCTTCCTCAGCAAATAGACCATTTTGCCAGTTTCAATAGAGACGGATTAACCGGTAGGGAATGTGAGAATAAGACATTGCTTGTGGTGGGAGTAGGTCATATTGGTTCTGAAATTGTGAAAATAGGCCAGGGTATGGGGATGAAGGTTTTTGGGGTGGATCTCGTGAAGAAGTATTCATGGGTTTCTTATACAACAATTGAAGAGGGTATTTCTGGAGCAGACGTTATTGCCTGTGCTATGAATTTGACATCTGATAATGTAGGTTACTTTAATTATAAGCTGCTCAAAAAAGCTAAAAAAGGAGTGGTTTTTGTAAACGTAGCAAGAGGTGAGCTTTCTCCTTCTGTTGATCTTTTAAGACTTTTGGACGAAGAACACATTGGTGGTCTGGCTCTGGATGTCTACAGCAGAGAGAGTGAGCTTGCTGTTTCACTCCGTTCAAATAGTTCTGCTGAGAGTGAGGAAGTAAGAGCTACACTGGAACTGGCTAAGAGGAAAAATGTAATATTAACTCCCCATAATAGTTTTAATACAGAAGAAGCTGTGGATAGAAAAGCTAGCCATTCTTTCCAGCAATTGTTTCATTTTTTAGAACATGGTAGCTTTTTGTGGCCGGTACCTTATTCTCAATCCTAGAAATATATTAAATGCCCAAAATCCGAAAGGCAAAAACAGTAATTACTTGTTTTTGCCTTTTTGGTTATTTATTTAGGTAAGTCTCTGCTAATTTACTTTTTGCGCCGATATGGACTCTTTCTTATGAATCTGGTATAATATTTGCAAAATCTTATATGTCAGTGTGTTTTTTGTTTTTCTCAGGCTTGGAGGATATGTAAAATGTTTATTGTAAAATATTCTGGTGTTTCATTTCGAAAAAAAAGAATTCATTTTTTAACGATTTTTCTTTTTTTAATATGGACTTCCAATATTTTTTCTCAGGGGATTCAGGTCCTGAAAACCAATGGATTGGCTGCTGTAATAAGTGAGGGGAGTGGAGGGGGTATTAAAAATGGCGATTATGTGTTGGTGAAGCGACTTAAAAATGGTTCTTGGAAAAACATTACTTATGCTGTGGTAACCGCAGTCAGGTACGATATCGCTAAAATAGTAGTACCCAAGAATGCACCTCAGGTAAATTTAAAGATTGGTGACAGTGTTGAAAAGATAAAACTACCCCCAGGGTATAATAAGAAAATCACATCTGCTGTTAAAAAAGAGAAAAAGAAAGTTCCAAATCCTCCTTCACCTATAAGTTCCAATATGGTTTATTTAGGTCCGACAGCAGGAGTTTTTGTACCATTGGGTGATATGAAGAATAGTTTCCAGAGTAATTTTGGTTATGGCGGAATTATTGGTATTAGATTTCGTCAATATTTTGATGTATCTATGCGTTTTTTCTACACGGCAAAAAGCAATGACTGGTCTTTCTGGAATGTGCAGCTTCTTGGAAGGAGATATTATGGTAAGAGTTTTTTGTTAGACTTTGGATACGGAGTTTGCTATCCTGAATCAAAGATTGGTCAGGCGAGTTTTTCCAGCGGAGGCGAGCCAATCCGTCTTGGTTTTATAGGTGGGTTTGGTTTTTCCCTACCAGTGGCTTTCACCACACAGTTTGAATTGGGATGTCTTTTCCAGTACTATCCTAATTTTGGCGACAAAGCCGGCCAGTTTTTGACGATCCAGGGACGATTGGTTCTTTAACAGATTTTTGGGCGTTGTTCCAATATTGAGGAATTCGTACAATTCATCTTCTTAGATACTAAACTTTGGCAAAAATGTCAGAGTTACTTTATAACGATAAATTGAAATTCTGATATCGAGATTCTAAACAAATTCAAATATAGAATAATAGAAAGCCAAAAATAGGATTGTGAACATTTGAATTTAGGGTAGACGAGAGCTTCTGCTCTCGTCTACTGGGGTAAAAATTCAGACGATTCATTACTGAAGAGAGCAAGTTACCCTTCAACAACGAATCCCCCTATAATCCCCCTTTGGCCAAGGGGGGATATTAAATGCCTCGCTTACACAAACATGCAAAGAATTTTTCCTGCAGAGGCTCTGCCTCTGTGCAGGCTAACCCGTATAAAATATTCTGCATCTGGACGCTGGTGGGTAAAAGATTCTTGGTCACGCTGATAAATCAGCACTCCTTTTTCTGTTTGGAAATAATGCTTGCTATTTGTCTTTTAAAATTAGAGTGGACATTTATAAGCAAGGTTATTATATTTCCATAAGGGGACAATATTGTCTATTAAAGGAAATAATATGTTATGGCCTATTTTATCCGAGAAGGCACGTGAGCAGAAGCTTCCACTTAGTACCGTAGTACCCGAAGTATTACATCTTATTGTTCTGGATACCCTTTTTGCTGTCCCGGAGAGTCAGTCAATATGCTTTCAAGGAGGGACAAGTATACATTTACTGTATGGGGGATATCCTTATTCTGAAGATTTAGATTTTACAGGTGAAAATATTAATGCAATTTTGGTGCAAGGACTAATCTCCAGATCACAATCGAATGTTGAGAAAACCGTTATTCAATTTTTAGGCCCAGGTCAATGTGAATGGCGTTTTCCATCAGTCTCACCAGGTGGCGTATTTATGCTTTCTGGTTCCATTTTCATTTCAGCCGAGAGGGAAGCAGAAAAAATTTCGGGTGCAAATGAAGTTTGCACACTATCCTATTTATGAACCAAAGGTAATGTCGGTACATTCTGATTTAGCTGTACTGCAATTTTGTCCCCTAATAATCGGACTCACAGCCGAAGAACTTTTAGCCGAAAAAATAACAGCTGTAGCTGGACGTCCCTATATTAAAGACCGGGACCTTTTTCACCCATGAGGAAAAGCTAATAAAAAAAGCTTTTACGCAGATTAAATGGATCGAATCCCTGCGGCAAGGTAAGTCTGTGTATAAGTTTGCCGAATTGATGCGGCTTTCTGGGCTATCTAGTTCGTCATTGCGTCGAGCACTTTACCGTCTTACTAAAAGAGGGCTTCTTATTAAATTAAGTAAGGGATTATACGCCAATTCCTTTTCAAGTCCAACTCTGGAAGAGATAGCCGGTGTACTTTATCCACCTTCTTATGTTTCTCTGGAATCTGCATTGTTTCTCCACGGAATCTTAGAGCAAGCACCTCATCTGGTAACCTGTGTTACTCTTAATAAAACCAAAACCTTTCATACTGATCTGGGAGAAATCAGCTATTTTCATATCAAACCAGATTTCTTCTACGGTTATCAGATCAATGATCATATCCCACTAGCCTGTGCGGAAAAGGCCGCATTAGATTTTATCTATCTCCAGTTAAAAAAGCTCTTAAGCCTTCTTTTGATGAATTGAATTTAGAGAATTTGAACCTTGAAGAGATGTATTCTTTCCTGGTAACTTATCCACAAACAGTACAAGAGTATGTGAAAAAAATAAATGAATTACTATACTTTGACAAAAATGGGAAATGACCGATATTTTTTATAAAATTCCAAATGTGATTTTTTTATGCCGTAGTGTTTCTTCCCTGTAACAATTTTCTCCGAAAATCGTACTTGTATATAACCAGCTTTTTTACAGATTTGATAATCCAGGAGG
>CAYYPT010000207.1:0-2512 GCA_964473625.1 uncultured bacterium
CTTTTAAAATTATCCCGGATGTTTTGTTTTCCTGAACAGAAGGAAGTTCTATGATTTCCGAAGTTACCACCGGTTTTTCGCAAGCCATTGCTTCTAACAGGGCAAGAGGTAAACTTTCCTGCTCCAGTGTAGGCAGTACAAAAAGATCACATGCGTTGTAATAGCCAGTGAGTTTCTCTCGTGGAACCAGTCCGAGAAAAGTAACTCTATCGCCAATATCGAGTTTTTGGACTAATTGTCTTAATTTTTTTTCATAATTTCCTTCGCCAATTACTATCAGTTTCACCGGGATCTGTTCCAGAACAGAAGGAATTGCTGAGATAATCATCTGGACACCTTTTGCATAATGAAGTCTTCCAGCACTTAAGATGATCGGTTCATCTTCTCTAAGACCCAGTTTTTTTCTGAAGCTATTTCTTAGATTGTTATCCGGTCTAAACTTTTCTACATCAATTCCATTGGGAACAATGTGTATTTTTTCTGGTGTTATGTTAAAATATTTTACGAGAGCTCTTGCTACAATTTGTGTTATTGCAATGATAAAGTCAACATGTGGATAAATTTTTCTTTCCAGTTTGTAACCGTAAAGATTTTTAAGTACTCCCAAAATTGTTTTGGGTGAAAAAATGCTCTTTTTTAATTTCGTGATAAGCTGTCCTGAAAAAGTTCCGTGTGCAGTCAGGACCACTGGTAGATTGAAGTGCTTTCTAATTTTTTCTTTTAAATAACCATAACCACCTATACTTTCGCTCCAGATAAGGTCGAACTTTTTTATTTTTTTTAACTCCATAAATTTTTTTATGCTTTCTTTCCAAAAGCCAAACTCATATCTACCAGGAAGTGTTTTTTTGAGATAATAGATATCCACGCCGTTTTTCTTTTCGTATTCTATTCCGTGGGGATGATGGGTGGTAATAATTGTAATATCGTGTCCTTTTTGCCGGAGAGCCTGCGTTAGCTCTTCAAAGTGGTACTCCATGCCTCCTAATTGGTGAATTGGGAGTGAACGTCCAAATGCACATATATTCATAATTATTTCCTGATAAATCTTTGTATAGTTCTTCTTGTGTTTCTCAACAAGATTCGGCAGTCACTGGAGAACATCAGCCATCCAACCCAGAGAATTGTTTCAAGCAAAGTGATGACTACTATTCTCTGGGCTAGGTTTGCTATTTGAAATTTGAGCTGTAGCAATCCATAGCCAAGAATTACCACTCCGGAAAAAAGAAAACCCATGAGTTGAAAGAGTTTTAGAGTTAACTTTTTATCCAAAAAGAAGATCAACAGCAGAAAAAACAGAATATTTGCCACACTTGTTGCAACTGCAATTCCTTCAATTCCAATTATACGGGATAGAATAATGTTGAGAACAATGTTGCATCCCAGAGAAAGTGCAGCAAAGAGGAGCAGGGATGCGTTTTTACGCTGAGCATTGTATACTCTTTGGAGAAAATATGCTGAAAAGTATGCCCAGAGGCCAAATGAAAATCCCCTTAGAGCAGAGGCAGTTAAATCTATGGATGTGGATTTGAATTTACCGTATCCGAATATTATTTTTATCATGTCTTCTGCCTCCAGCCATAAGAAAAGACTGAAGGGAATCATAAGTATTAGACCAAAATAAACAACGCTTTTAACATTATTCAGAAGCTTATCTCTCTGGCCTGTTGAGTAGAGGTCACTATAAAATGGAAGGGTTACTTGAACCAGTCCAAGGCCTATAGTTACTGCGGGAGTTTCTATTATAAATCTTGCATATTCTAAGGATGCTATTGAACCAACAGCAAGAAAAGAAGAGATGATTTTATCAGCGAGAATATTTACACGCTGGATAAATACAAAAATCAAAAGTGGAAGAAATGAAACCAGATAATACGCCCAGACTTTTTTAATTCTTTGTATATTATTTGACCAGACAAATTTCCATCGTCTTTTTAATTGCAAAAGAAGAAGTAAAAGAAAGAAAATAAACGCTAAAGGGTAAGCCTGACCTAAAGGGGCTGGTGAATTTACTCTTACAGTGAGATAGATAGCTCCCAGCAGAAAAAAATTCTGTACGGTAGCTCTTAAAGAAGGTACTTTAAAAATGTAGAAGCTGTTTAATACAATAACTATCAGACTGGAGGTTATGTAAAATGGTATTACGAGAACCATCCAGCGTGTAATCTGTACTGCAAGATTTATTCTTTCCGTATCAAACCCTGGAGCAAGCAGTTTAATCCATCCATGCGCAAAAAATTCTATCAACAGAACTATGATTATCCCTATTATCGTCAGCAAAAAAGATAACTGATTGACCAGAATCCAGAGTAGTTTTTTTCTGTTATTTGCCCATAGGTTTTTAAAGGTAGGAATAAGAGAGTCGTTTAGAGCAAATCCTACCACTGTGTGAAGAGGTAAGAAGACGCTGCTCATGGAAATACGGTAAGCATCCACTAATTTTGAAGTGCCGAAAAAGTAGGCAAGGGCAATTTCTCTGATTATCCCCATTCCTTTGCTGATGAGGGATATT
>CAYYPT010000207.1:2612-4051 GCA_964473625.1 uncultured bacterium
AGTAGAATAGTAAATTTTCAACTCTTCAATAAAGATTTTTAAAAAGAGAGCCAGAAGAACAAGAAGCCCAGGAATGCCAAGCGTTACTCCAAACATAATGAGATTGTTATGGAGATGCCCTACTTTTTCTTTTGCTTCTGGCAATTTATATTTTTGGTAAAGTTTTCCAAGATCAATGTCTCCCACTCCTGTAGGAGGATGATCTTTCATCATTTTGATGCCTGCTTTCCACATATAGATACGTTCAACATTTTTGGGATGATGAGGGTCAAAGATGCTCAAAGCTCGTTTCTTTATTGGTGCAGGCGAGAGGAATAGAAAAAGGATAATTCCTATTAAAAGCCCAACAATCAATTTTTTGTTTTGCAGAATTCCTATGAAGAACAGACCGCTGATGAATCCCAGCCAGGAGCTTCGTGTAAATGTGAAGATCAGGGGGAAAAGCATGATAATGCCAGCTGCCAATGCACCAATTCTGACCCATTTGGGAACTGAAGAAAACGCGAAAGAGAATGTAATCAAACTCACAATCATCAAAATTCCACCAGATGTCATGTAATGGTGAAAAAGTTTGAGCCTCCCCTCTACTCCCCCAACACCTCCAAGATACTTTTTAATCCCGATAAATGATAATATAACCATTGCTCCAATTAGTGTGAAGAGTAGTCTTTTAAGAAATCTTTTGTCCCGTACATTGTCAGCTATGAGGTAGATTATTGGAATAAGCAAAAGCCGTTTCACGAAAATGATAGCATTTCCCTTTTCTACCGAGAAGATCGTTGCAATGACTCCTACAAGCAAATAGGCAAGG
Organism: uncultured bacterium; assembly: GCA_964473625.1. Lineage (GTDB taxonomy): Bacteria > Zhuqueibacterota > QNDG01 > QNDG01 > DSAB01 > CAYYPT01. The sequence continues at coordinate 3,424 of CAYYPT010000207.1, forward strand.
AAATAATAATCCAGTGGGGTACGAGATATAAAGAATTTTTTTTGATATATCATCAAAAGCACCCAGAAGACAAATGCCAGAAAGTAGGCTGTTTGTGTAACAGCAATTGAAAAAGTTGTTCCCGCAACAAAGATAAGTATCCAGATGTTTAAGATTTTTCTGATTATGCCAACATAAGGTTTCATTCCAGGGCTCCTGTCAATTATTTTTAGGTAATTACATGATAAATAAAATACCAAACTTATCTCCATTACGCAAGTGGAAAATGGCATTCGTCTATGAAAGGGAGAAAAAATACAAGTAAGATAAAAAGCGAATAAACAAGAAGTAAATAAATAGGGAGGCTGGATAAAAATGATTATTTGAATTGCATATTTCTTGTAAAAATTTTCTATCACAATAGCATTTTCCCCTTGACATTTTATGTCAGAGTTGTTATATTCGGTTGATTATTATTGCGTATAATTTACTGTTCTCAGCAGAATTGGCTATATTTTCTGCTGAAGGGGAAAACATCGTGTGATTATTGCAGCCTGAACAGTGATATTCTGCTCTTTTTAGAGTAAAGGGAGTAGTGTGTTCAGGCATTTTTTTAAGCAGTTAGAATTTTACAGATTTGAACAAAATA
>CAYYPT010000208.1:0-4045 GCA_964473625.1 uncultured bacterium
ATTTGGGGGGTACATTGACAGGAAATCACTGAAATCCGAAGGTGCCGTACATTTCTCTTTTTATCATTTACAAATAGGGAATTATGGTTCAACTTAGAAACTAAATAAGTAGTTGTGACTTTAATACTAAGAAAACTATTAGCAGTTTTCTTATCCATAAACGTGACTTTTTCAGCGGTAACTAATTATTCATACCTCAGTGCTTCTACTGGGTCCACTTTTGCTGCTTTTTTGGCAGGAAAGAGCCCTGCTAAAAACCCTATCATTCCTAAAATCCCTACGCTTACAGCAACAACAGCACTTGACATCAGTGGACGCCCCAAGAACTGCATGGCTCCTTTGTCAGCAGGAAACATCCAGAGCAGTTTGACAATCCCTGCTGCAATTAAAAAACCAAGTGTACCACCGACAAAAGCGATTAGAAAAGACTCAAAAATGAACTGAAATATGATGTGACTTTTTCTTGCCCCTACTGCCCGCTTTATCCCGATTTCACGGGTTCTTTCTTTAACAACTACGTACATAATGTTGGCAACGCCAACTCCTGCAATAACCAACGTCATAACCCCAATCAGGCCCAAAAAAATATTAAACACTAAAAAGATTTTGTTCAGAATTTCCAATTCTTCATTAAAATCCCATATACTCAGCGCATTCTTATCTGTTGGATCAAACTTGTACTTCCTTCCCATGATCCTCCGAATTTCTTGGACAACCAATTTGCTGTCCTCAGGCCGAACAGGCTTAACAATAATCTGATTAAGATACCGATAACCATAGATACTTTGAAAAGTAGACATTGGAATAATCGCCCTGCGATCATCAGGACCGTTGTTCATGGACGTCTGCATTTTCTTAGGCAGACTACCAACAACAGTAAAAGGAATTCCATCAATGGATACTTTTTTACCGATTGGTTTTTCTTTGCCAAAAAGTTCCTTTGCTATTTCTGACCCCAAAAAAACAACTCGTTTCCTCTCTGCAAGATCATTTTCATTGAGAAAACGCCCTCCGGCAGTAGGGTACATTCGACGGAGAAATTCAAACGATGGATAGACACCTTCCATATATGTCAAGGCACTCCTGTCCCCGTTTTGTAAGCGAGTACTCCAATGCCCCATCACGGGACTAATGCCTTCAATCATGGAAAGACTTCCCCGCAATATTTCACAATCATACTCTGTAAGTCGAATTCTTCTCCCCACTGGCAGCCCTTGATATTCCTTTGTTGTCTGACCGCCGTAAACTACAATGATGCGATCACCAGCATTTAATAGTCCCTCTCTCATCCTGAAAGACAAACCAGACCCAAATGCCATCAAGATAACTAGTGTAACAGTACCCCATGCAATGGCTATGGTTGTCAGAAAAGCTCTTGTTTTCTGAAGACGAATATCCTCGATGAACTCTTTTAAAAGAACAAACAAGTGTAGCTATCCTCCTTGCTGTATCAATATCTCATACATTCTACAATCTCCATACCTGCTGCTTTACGAGATGGGAAATAACCAGCAAGAAACCCTATTATTCCCAATATACTTATGGATACAATTGCAACCGGCAATGATAAAACTGGATACCCTACATATTCTTCAATAGGAAACAGAGAAACTATTTTTATGGTAACTACAGCCACCACAAATCCAATCGCTGCACTAAGGCCAACAATAATAAATGTTTCCAGAATAAACTGATTCATTATATGTCGTTTTTTTGCACCGACAGAGCGTCGTATGCCAATTTCCCTTGTTCTTTCCTTAACAACGACATACATAATATTTGCCAATCCAATACCACCAACAGTGAGAGTAAGAATACCAATCAATCCCAGAAAGAGATTAAAACCAAGTGAAAAATAAAAAACAAATTTATCTAATTCTGAAGTATCCCAGATGTATAGAGCTTGTTTGTCTTTAGGATCAAACCTGTACTTTTTGCCGAGCACCTCGTAAACACGCTGATTGGTTAATTTTGCCATCCGAGGATCTTTATGTTTATAAATAATATCGTTAATGTATTTATGTCCAAACATTGAAGCAAATGTGGAAGCAGGTATAAATGCTCTATCTTTATCACGAGAATTGTAGGAGGAATTCTGCGTTTTCTTTTTTAAAACCCCGATAACCAGAAATGGGGTTTCTCCGATGTAAACATATTTGCCAATAACATTCTCCGATTTACCAAATAAGATATCTTTCAAATCATTTCCAAGAAATACAACACGTTTCCGATCTTTAATGTCCAGATCATCTATCCACCGTCCTCCCGGCTGCGGCCAGATATTTCGCATCGGCCCGTATTCAGGAATAATACCTGTAATATTAGGTTTGTTCATTCTACTGCCCACCCGAACAGGGATTTCCCACGTGCTGTATTCAGGACTAACAGATGCTATCCCTCTTATTTCCCTTTTAAGCAAGAAAGCATCTTCTTCAGAAAAGTGAATATATCGATCACGTGCAAAACCCTTATATGGAATGCTGGTTCGTCCAGGAAACATGATTACAATTCCTTCACCAATACCGTGCATGCTTTTACTCATAGAACCTTTCACTCCAACTCCAAAAGCAAGCAGCACAACAATTGTTACCGTCCCCCAGACGATGCCAAACATTGTCATAAGAGTACGTGATTTGTACTGGCGGAGGTAGTAAAAGATTTCACGAACATTATCAAGGAAATTGCTCATTCATAAACCCTATAGTATTACTAACCAAACCCTTGCAAAAATGCCGAAATTGTAAAGCCTCTTTCTGAATTTTGATTTGTATCATCAAAACATTACGACACATAAAAGCATCGCACATTTTTAAATTTTGATCTGCCATTTTCCATTTTGATATTTGATTTTTACATTTTCAATGGCGTATCGTTTCACCGTACTATATTATCTTCTTTACTTCTTTCTCCAGCACTTTTTGCCCTTCTTTTAACCCCGAAATCACCTCGATATTAATGGCATCGCTTAAACCTGTTTTAATATAAACTTCTTTTGATTGATTTTTACCCACAGGTATTCTAACAAAGGCTGAATCGTTTCGGAAAATAACAACTCGTTCAGGAATAGCAAGAACACTATCTTTTTTCGCTATGATAATACTTGCGTTGGCAGAAAATCCTGCGCGAAGAACAGCTCCTCCTGTTTCATCTATGGCGATTTCAATTGGAAAAACAGTACTGTTATCTTCTTTTTTTGCTTTTAAAGAAATTCGAGTAACATGCCCTTTAACTTTTTTACCTGGCAGAGCACCTATCGCCAGCTCTGCAGTCATCCCTTCTTTGATTCTCCCAACATCAATTTCATCTACAGTACCTTTAAAGAGCAACTTTTCCATATCAGCCATTCTTAAGAGCTCAGTACCAGCCTGATAAGATGTCAAAGGTACTACTGGATCTCCAACATTAACAGACTTTTCCAGAATAAAACCTGTAATGGGAGCTTTTATAACACTCTCAATTTTGGTTTTTTTAATCGTAACTTTCCCTTTTTCCAGAAGCTCTAAGTGTTCTTTTGCCATGGTGTAGCGCAGTACTGCCTCATCATAATCTCTGGTAAGTGTTTCAAACTCCTGCTGGGAGATGAGTCCATCATCCTTCAGTTTTTTATTGCGAGCAAGCTTTTGTTCCAAGGTTTTCAAGTTAATTTTAGCCATTTCAACATCGCGTTTAGCCTGAACTAATTCCAACGGTGTAGGATCAGGCTGCACTTCCAATAAAGGATCGTCTCTTCTAACAAAGTCACCAACATTTACATACAATTTACCCACAACGCCAGAGATTTTTGACTTTACAGAAATTTCATTCAAGGGTTCAATCGAACCAACTGCTAATGCTTTGTCTATAATGTTTTTCCGTTCGACTTTAACAGTTCTAATGTTGGCATTGCCTTTTTTAGTGGAACTTAAAAAAATGCCAACGACAACGAGTAAAATAACAATAGCAGAGATTAGAAAAATCCATCTTTTTGTCTTGCGTTTCATGGAATTTTTTCCTCCTGGATTATCAAATCTGTAAAAAAGCTGGTTATATACAAGTACGATTTTCG
>CAYYPT010000209.1:0-4025 GCA_964473625.1 uncultured bacterium
CGGTAGGGCATCTGCTTGGGCTTTATTCTCTTCTGGCTTCAACTGAATGGAGAGTTACAAAAGGAATACTTTTATTTTTACCCAATAGGGTATCTAATCTATTTGGAATCACTGGTATATGGAGAGGGACTATTGGTGCGTTGATCCTTTTTATTCTGTTTCCTACTTTCTTCTTTATCATTCTGGGAAGCCTTCGTAAAATTGTCAGCAATGAAAGACTCAGAGATTCTATGAGCGTTGTTGCACTTTCGATTTTACCAATTATGGGAAGTATGCATCTTTTAAAAGCTTTCCTGAAGATGAGTTCTCGCATTCCTTATTGGACGTATATTTTTCAAGACCCAAAGGGAGTTAAAAACAGCTAAAACAATTATAGGAGGGACTCTCGTTTTGAATAAAGGAGTTGTGGAAAGTTTTAATCCATTTTTAACAGGGATAGCACTACTGTTGCTTCTTGTAGGTTTTGGTTTTTCCTTCTGGTTTATTATGTATCGTCGAAACGATTCCTTGTCAGTAAAAATGGTTACTTTGGTAACTCCTTTGCTTTATTCAGGGTTATTTGAAACAGAGATAGTTCTCTGGAGAGTGTTTCATCTTCCTAACTGAGTTTTTAGTTCATCTTAGACTAAGTTAGCAAAGAATTGGAAAACGCTATTTTCTTAGATCCACCTGAGCTCGGATAAGAAAAAATCCTCCCAGAACAAAGATAATGCCTGCTATCCATTGGCCAACAGTTAATATTTCGCTAAAAAGTAAATGAGAGAGAAAAGCTGTAAGGAAAGGAGAAGCAAGGTTTGTAGTTGAACAGATAGCCACTCCAATTCGTTTTAGAGCAAAATATAGTAAGAGATGAGCTGCTGCAACGCCGATAAAACCCGAGATAATAACAAGGAATAAAATACCTGTTGGTATGTGTAGGGCCTTCTCTGGATTACCAAAAGAAAACATACCTCCCAGGAGTCCAATAGAGGTTATAACCGAAACCATTCCAAATGACGTACGTGAATCAACAGAACTTAAATTGCGCCTGACAAAAAGCTGATAACCGGCCCAGCAGATGCTGGAGAAAAAGATCATTGTAATTCCAATTGCTGTAGCCTTGTTAAATGTTTGTTTACCCCACAGTATTATTGCAAAAAAACCACCAACTGCAAGGATAAAACCAAACCAGAAGTTTGTACTGCGTATTAAATGCCGCTCATCTTTGAACATAATAAAAGAACCCAGAACAGCCCAGAGTGTAGAGAGACGAAATAAAAAACTCATTAATCCTGGATCAATGTAATAGGGTGTCCATGCCCAGAGTATCTGACCAAACACATTGATAATAGTAGGGGGAAGTGCTAATTTCCACATCTTCTCTGTCAGAGCCCCTCGTTTTCGTGCTCTCAAAAGCCATGGAAGGTAAAGCAAAGCTGAAAAAGGATAGCGAATACCGTTTGCTGTCCAGTTATCTATGTAGCTGGTAAAGTATTTTAAAAAAAGTGGTACTGTGCTACCGGCAAGGATGGAAGCCGAAAGTGCAAGCGTAGCAGCGATATCTATTTTTTTTCTCATAGTTTCGGTTTAAATATATTGGTGGAGTGGAAACAACAAAACATCCTGGATGTTTTTTCTATCAGTGAAAAGCATAACAAGACGATCAATTCCTAAAGCAATTCCTGCGGATGGTGGAATTCCCATCCGCAGAGCAGATATTAGTTCAATATCAACTGGATATTTTGAAGTACCCGAGATTGTTTTTTTCTTTTGCTCGTTTTCAAAACGTTCTTTCTGTTCATTTGGATCTGTAAGTTCACTGTAACCATTGGCCAGTTCCATTCCTGCAATATAAAGTTCAACTCTTTCTACCCATTCAGTAGATTTTCTTTTCCTTTTTGCCATTTGTCCCATTTGGGCTGGATAATCAAGAATGAACGTTGGTTTAGTCTGACCCAGTGTTGGTTCTATCTTTTCAAGGAAAATTTTGAAAAATAAGCTTTCCCAATCATCATCAAGAGCAAATTTTATGTTACGTGAGGCGGCCGCATTTTTTAATGACTCTGTGGTTAAATTTTCTTCAAGATTAATGTTGGCTCTCTGTTTAAAGAGGTTTTTTATAGTTACACTTTCCCACGGAGCTGTAAGATCTATTTTCTTTTTTTGATAGATTATTTCCTCTTTTGCGAATAGCTCCAATGCTATAAAGCGAATTAACTCTTCTGTGTCTTTTTGTATATCTTTATAAGTAGCATTTATACGGTACCATTCTACCATTGTGAATTCAGGATTGTGGAGTGCGGTGGTTTCCCTGTCGCGAAAAACTTTGCCGAGAAAGAAAATCTGCTCAGCACCTGCAGCAAGGAGTTTTTTCATAGCATGTTCAGGTGATGTATGAAGGAAAAAGGGACGTTGAATTCCTTTCTGGTCGTGTATAGACACCTGAATAGAATATATATTAGAATCAAGCGTTGGATATGGTGTTAGATATGGAGGTTCTATTTCTAAAAAACCATTAGATTCAAAAAATTTTCTTATTGCCGTGATGATTTTAGCACGGGTATGAAAAATGCTCCACTCTAATTTCCCAGAGCGGAGCTTTTTCCAATTATTTAGTTCAAAGTTGCTGTGTTTCATATTTATTTTTATTCTTGTAAAAACAAATGTGCAAATACTCTTGCATCGTTTATAACATTTTCTATCTTACAATATTCGTTGGGCTCATGAGCTGTTTCATCTAAAGTAGCCCAACAAACAGATGGTAATCCTTCTTTACGGAAATATGCAGCAACTGTTCCACCTCCGATTCCCATTGTTTTAGCCTCACGTCCCAGAACTTCTTTAACTGCTTTTTTCAGAGCTACGGCAACAGGTGCGTCAGCCGGAGTTGGAGGAGGAGCTATTACAAACTGGGGATATGAGAATTTAATTGTTACACCAAATTCTTTTTCGATTTCTTTGGCCCACTCTTTTATTTTTCCCTGGATTTCTTCTAGATTGTATTTTGGCAAAATGCGACAGTCAAAATAAAAGACATCATCGCCCGGAATTGTGTTAACATTTGGGACATTGTTTTCTTTTTTAGTAGGTTCAAAGGTTGAAATGGGAGGATCGAATAGTGGATCTTTGAAATCATATATATTGTACAATTCATTCATCTTTACTATAAGATGTGCTGCCGCTTTGTGAGCATTAATTCCTTTTTCCGGAGTTGACCCGTGAGTTTGTTTTCCTTTTGTTTCGCATTTAACCCAGCAGATCGATTTTTCAGCAACTTCAATTACTGTTCCATCAGGACTGCCAGCATCAGGAATGACGATGAGGTCCTGAGGATGGAATATATCTTTTCGTTCTTTTAAAACATATTCAATACCGTACTTGGATCCCATTTCTTCGTCTGCAACAACAACGAGTCCCACATCATACTCTGGCAGGATATCTTCTTCTCTTAGAGCTTTTGCTGCTAGAAAAGAAGAGACAAAACCCTGCTGATTGTCTTCGACACCACGGCCGTACAATTTACCGTCTTTCTCCACTACTTTGTAAGGATCGGTTTCCCAGAGTGAAAGTTCGCCTGGAGGAACTATGTCCATATGCGACATAATCCAGATAGTTTTTTTATCAGATTTTCCTTTTATTTTCATAATCAGGTTGGGGCGATAACCTGATGGTACACGATTGTCAGGAGCATTTACCTCTTCCAAAGAATCGTATTTTAACGTTCCCAAGAGTTCCTTTATGTATTCTGCTTTCTTAGCTTCTCCTTCTCCTCCATTTTCTGGCCCTAGGGCTGGAATAGCTGTCAAATTTTTTTGTATTTGTATCATTTCGTCTTTATAGGTTAATATCTTCTCAGAAAGACGCGAAAAATTTTGTACGTTCATATTAGGCCTCCATAAATCTATGACGGTAGATTTTTATTGTATAAAGTAGTATAATAAGAATAACAGATATTAAATATGGTACAAAAAATTTGTGCAATAAGCAAGATAAAATAGGGATGTGGAATAACATCGTACCCCCCTGAGTTATTATTAGCCGTTCTT
>CAYYPT010000210.1:0-3994 GCA_964473625.1 uncultured bacterium
GTTGTAGCCCAAAGGATAAGAGAAAAAACATAAATATCGATTTTTTAAGCTCAAAGATAGGAGAAAAATTAGATTTAACCCAAAGAATAAAAATTTCTATCCCAAAGTAAGCTGCAATACCAATGCATACCGCACCTAGAAGTATCAGCAAATTAACAAATCTTTTCTGTGTAAATAACCTTGTTGTAATATCCGGTTGCACATATTTATGTAAAACAGCATATATCTTTGAAGCTGTACCGAAAACTGACAACTGTAGCCCCAAAAGAGCTGTCAGGCTGGCGAAGATGACTGTATGATAACTTAAAAAAATTTTCCCAATTGGAAGAGAACCTGGCAAAAGAGCTATAAGTAAAGCTGATGAAATCAAAAAAAGTAAAACCCCAGGTAGAGTAAAAACAATCGTAGGGTTATACAGAAACATAAGTGTAAATATTTTCCTGAGAATACGAAAGCCATCACGAAAAGGCTTGAGCTTGGTCTTTCCAATACGAGAATCATACTGAACATGTATTTGATCTACCTGAAGATTAATTCTAGCTGCTTTGATAGTCAATTCTGTCTCGATCTCAAATCCTCTGGAAGTAAGTTCCAGTTTATCCAATATCTTACGACGGATACCATACAAACCAGTGAGAGGATCCGACACCTGTGATTTGTATAACATTTTCATCATCTTACTAAAGAACCAGTTACCGAGCCGATTCAGTGGATGTATATTTGACTTCTCCTCTCTTCTGGCAACCACCATTTCATATTTCTCTAATCTCTCAGCAATAACAGGAACAGCAGAAGGGGGATAAGTGCCATCAGCATCAATAAAAATTATATTTTTACCTTTTGCATGTTTAATCCCTGTACGCATTGCCACCCCCTTCCCCCTGTTCACACGATAAGAAATAACCTTACAACCCATTTCTAAAGCAATTTTTCGTGTGGCATCCGTACTCCCATCATCAACCACAATAATTTCGTATGTCTTATCCAGAGATTTTTGGAGCTTCTCCAGAACAAAAGGAAGACCTTTTTCTTCATTATAAGCAGGTATGATAACTGTATGTTTTATATCAGAAGAAACTGAATGACTTTTATTTTGGCTTGATCTATCCGAGTACAAAAGATCTATTTTAGAAGAAACCTTTACCATAATGTATTCCTCAATTTATAATATCTTCAATATTATATTCCTCAATATCTCCAGCGTGCGTAAAAATTAGCATTTCGCCTAACAACCCAATTGAAATCATCTGTATACCAATAACAAGCAGCAAAGCTCCAAGAATTAAAAGGGGTCTGCCAGCAATTGGCCCCATTGCCAGTATCCTGTAGATAAAAAGGTATATTTCAATACCGGCGCCAATAATTATAAAGATTGTTCCGACAAAACCCAGAAAGTGAATAGGTTTCTTTGAATATCTGGTCAAAAAGAATACAGTTACAATGTCTAATATTCTCCTTAAATATTCTCTTGGATATCTGGAAGTCCTGAAAGCACCTGGAAGCTGCTCGATTTTTTCTTCTCCTACACGATACCCCTGCTGAGCAGCAAGTACCGGTATAAAATTGTAGAGATCTCCATAAAATGAAATCCTCTCCAGAACATAGCGATAGGTAACAAGTACACCACTGTTGATGTCATGAAGCTTCACTTTGGACAAATAACCAACCATTTTGTTAAAACCCCAGCTAACCAATCTGTTCAACAAGGAATCTCTTCTAGGAAAACGTCTTCCCACAACAAGGTCTACACCGTTTTCAAGGGTCTTTATTAGCTTTGGAATATCCGCAGGATTAACACGAACTCTACCGCTCAAATAAACAATACGTTCTCCTTTTGAATAGCATAATCCGGCATTCAAAGAAGCAGCCTCACCAAATGTTGCCCTCATTTTAACAACACGTACTCGCCTGTCTTTTTTTGCTATGGCAACAAGTTTTTCATATGTGTCATCTGTACTGCCATCATCAACAAAAACCAACTCGAAAGAAGAATCAACTTTCTTCATCGTCTGGACAGCCGAATTGTACAACGAGTCGACGCTGTCCGCGAGATTATAAAGCGAAACAATAAGAGATGTATTTGAAACTACTGGCTTCATCTCTTTAGTTTTACTGTGTGACATGTTTATCCTCTTTTTGATACAAAAGAAAAGTCGATAGTGTATATCCTTTTCTATCCCCTGTTTTCACAATAAGACTGGCGATTAATCCCATAAAAAGAAACTGAAATCCCGCTGCCCACAACAGAAAAACCAGCGTAACAAGAACATTAAGTTCCATGAAAGAGGTTTTATTAACAATCATGCTGTAAACTACAGGACAGGCTGCTAAAAATCCTGCAAGAAGAAACCACGCCCCAATCTTTCCAAAGAACCTCAAAGGGTTTCTTAAATACTTTAAGAAAAGGTTGAGGCTAAAAAGATCCATAAGCACCCGAAAAGTACGGCTCAAATTGTATTTGGATTTACCAGAATGCCTTGGATGATGATTAACCACAATTTCAGCAATACGTGCACCTTCCACCTTAGCAAGGCTGGGAATAAAGCGATGGAGTTCACCGTACAGACGAATTTTATCGACAACTTCCCTCCGAAAAGCTTTTAATGCACAGCCAGTATCATGAAGTTGTACTTTTGTAACAGAACAAATCAGTCGATTAGCAATTCGGGATGGTATCTTTCGGAGTAAAAGTTTATCCTTCCGATTTTTTCGCCATCCACTGACAACATCGTACCCTTCTTGCATTTTTTCTAAAAGTAACGGTATGTCATTTGGATCATTTTGTAAATCCCCATCCATTGTTATAACTATCTTCCCCTGACTCATTTTAAATCCTGCCGCCATAGCAGCAGATTGTCCAAAATTTTTCCGGAAAAAAATCACCCGTAAAGATTTATCATTTCGGGAAAGTTTCCGAAGAATTTCTCTTGTCCTATCAGTACTCCCATCGTCAACAAAAATTATTTCATAGGACTTTTTAAGCCTTTCCAAGACTTCTTTGATTGACTGATATAAAAGAGCAATATTCCCTTCTTCATTATAGAGCGGGACAACTACAGAAATAAAGGTTTTTTTAGAAGAACTAACCATCTTATAGTATTACCTAAACTTTGGCAAATCTGAGAGCGGGGAGCCTATCCTGAGTCCTTCGGCAGGTTCAGAAAACCTCATGATACGAAATAAGATATAAATTTACCAAAGTTTAGGTATTAAGTTAACTCCTTTAATTTTTGTCTCTTTCGCAACCACAACCAGATAAAAGCTGGACCTAATATAATCAATTCCACAAGGACAGTCCAAAAGTTATGCCAGCAAAAAAGACTTCTAACAAATGCATAACTGGAAGAAGCTTTGTTCACATCAAGGAACAAAACTACCGGTGATATAAAAAACTTCTGACTGAATGGCCAGAAAAGTTTCATTCCGTAGGGATACATTGTATCTCTGGTAAAAAAATCCAGTACAAGGTGAGAAAACACAAGAAAAAAAGCAATACATCCAAACCTGAAACTTTCTTTCTGGACAACAATCCAATAGACAAAACCTGAAATTACTCCAGTGCCAACAGCAAAAGTTAAACTGTGAGTCCAGAGATGATGATACTTGTTTGGATTCCCCACCACATATCCAAAAAGATAGTCAATATCCTGCAAATTTGCTAACAAAAAAACAATCCCCCATTGGGAGAATGAAAACTTCTGCGTTTTCTTACCACTGGCCAGTAGTATACTTGCCCCTGCTAAAGTATGTCCAACAGGACTGGGAATAATATTTCTCCTATTATGTAAGTATAAAAATCTACTCAGGACCTTTTTCTGCCTCGGCAGCTCTTTGCCACAATTCAAAAATAACAAGTGCCCAGAGTCTGTGCGAATGATTTCTCGAACGATTCATGTGTTGAGAAATCATTTCGTTTACATAATCAGGGTTAAAAAATCCTCTACGTTTTAATGTTTCTTCTGACAAAATGTCCATGACAAAATCGTGTACAATT
>CAYYPT010000211.1:0-3988 GCA_964473625.1 uncultured bacterium
CTCCGACCAACGGATTATGAGTCCGCCGCTCTGACCAACTGAGCTATGGGCCCGATTAAAAGTATAACAATTTTTTTTTCAAATTTCAACAATTTTTTTTCTATCATATCCAGGTTTTTTATCTTTTTTTCTTGCTTTACGTGTTTTAATTTATTATCTTTAAAACCTCGAAAAAGCATTATTTTTACCGGAGGTTTTAAAATTGAAGAAATCTATTCACCCTGAATATAAAATTGCAACTGTTACATGTGTCTGTGGTAACACATTTCAGACACGATCTACTGTTGGAGATATCCACGTGGAAATCTGCTCTAACTGCCACCCATTTTTCACTGGCAAACAGAAATTAGTTGATACGGCTGGTAGAGTGGAGAAATATTTGAAGAAATACAAACTTAACCAAAAGAAAACCGGGGGAGGGGGAAAAGAGGTACAGACAGAGAAAGTTTCTTAGAAACTTTATTAAATATTATTTGCGGAATACAGATAAAAGACTGTATTCCGCTTTTTTATTTCCTATGCACACTAAACTGGTATAAATAATGAGTAAAATACAGGTAGGTGGACAGGCTGTTATAGAAGGTGTAATGATGCGCTCTCCCGAGTACGTTTCAGTAGCTGTACGCAGACCAAACGGCAAAATTGTACTCAAGAGGGAACCTTTTGTTTCATGGACAAAAAGGTTCAAGATGTTGGGTTTTCCGCTAATACGCGGGGGTGTAATTCTAATTGAATCTCTGGCCCTTGGCATAAAAGCCTTAAATTTCTCAGGTGAAGTTGCCATGGAAGAAGAAGGTAAAAAAAAGAAAACAAAGAAATCGGAAAGATGGACTAAATTCTGGCTAATAGGGACAGTGATTCTTGCTCTTGGATTGGGCACAGCCTTTTTCTTTTTTCTCCCTCTATGGTTATCAGAATTAACTGGTGTAAAAAGTGGTATAGTTTTTAACTTGATTGATGGAGGAATCCGTCTGGTTCTATTCCTCTCTTATCTGATTTTAATTAGCTCATGGAAAGAAATCCGGAGAATTTTTGAATATCATGGCGCAGAGCACAAATCTGTTTTTGCCTATGAAGAGGGCAGACCTTTAACACTGGAAGGCGCCAGACCCTATTCCACCCATCATCCTCGCTGTGGAACAAGTTTCCTTCTCGTGGTTATGTTGGTGGCTATTGTTGTGTTTGTTGCTTTAGGGAAACCTAACGATCTTGGAGATCGTCTTATTCGATTCCTTTCCATCCCATTGATAGGTGGAATCTCTTATGAAATTATCTGGCTTTCCGGCAAAAAATATGGGAAAAAAATTGCGCAAATCTTGGTAGCCCCCGGGTTGTGGCTTCAAAAAATTACCACTAGGGAACCCGATGATGATCAATTGGAAGTGGCTTTAGTATCGTTAAAAAGTGCCTTAAATCAAGATATAAGTACAAAGGTAGATATATACCCCCATTCGTGAGGGAAGAACGTCAGAGAAAATACAAAAGTTCATCTAATCAAAAAATATTATGGAAAATAATACCCTCCTTACAAAAATTGCAAAGGTAGAAACACGCTACCAGGAGATAAAAAAGGCACTGGAAGATCCTAATATTTTTAGTCATCCGGATAAGCTTTCATCCGTAACTAAAGAATACAAGCACCTATCATCTGCACTTGAAAAAGCCAACGCTTACAAAGAACTACTCAAAAAAATAGAAGAGGATTCTGAAATCTTAAATTCCAGTCCAGACCCGGAACTGAAAGATTTGGCCAAAGAGGAGTTAGAAGAAAGTCGGCCTGCCCTGGAAAAACTGGAGCAGGAACTGAAATTAATGTTGATTCCCAAGGATCCTGATGATGAAAAAAATGCTATTGTGGAAATACGGGCTGGTACAGGTGGTGAAGAAGCAGCTCTGTTTGCTGGAGACCTTTACAGAATGTACTCCAAATATATTGAACAAAAAGGCTGGAAGAAAGACGTCCTGAGTTCTAACCCTACAGAATTGGGTGGATTCAAGGAAATAATATTCTCAGTCTCGGGTGATAACGTTTACGGTAATCTGAAATATGAAAGTGGTGTGCATCGTGTGCAAAGGGTTCCAACTACAGAAACGGGTGGGCGTATCCATACTTCTGCTGCTTCTGTTGTAGTGTTGCCCGAAGCTGAAGAAGTAGATGTAGAAATTGCACCAAAAGACCTAAAAATAGATGTTTATCGCTCTTCAGGACCTGGGGGGCAGAGCGTGAATACTACAGATTCAGCTGTACGGATAACCCATATTCCCACCGGGATAGTAGTAACCTGTCAGGACGAAAAATCCCAACACAAGAACAAAGCTAAAGCCATGCGTGTGCTAAGAGCTCGGCTCTTTGACATGAAACAGAAAGAAGAGGAAGCCAAAGTAGCTGCAAGCCGACGTTCCATGATTAGATCAGGAGACCGAAGTGTTAAGATCAGAACGTTTAATTTTCCACAGGGGAGAGTTACAGACCATCGAATTAATTTGACTCTTTACCGTTTGCAAGAAATCTTAGCAGGAGATCTGGACGAAATTATTGAACAACTCCAGATTGCTGAACGAGACGAGAGGTTGAAAAACGAAGAATAGATATCTCCAATCTCTGGAGGGTGGTGATGACCTGATGGACCCTTTTCGCGTGAGAAGCGCGAACAAGGGTTTTTTTGTTTTCATCTTAAAACCTGAATAAAATTGGAGGAAATAGTCGTGAAAGATCTTATTACCATAGAACGGCACATAATAGATCAGCAGAAACTTCATCCTGAGGCTACGGGGGAATTTTCTTCTTTGCTCTACGATATTACGTTTGCAGCAAAGGTAATTTCCAATGAGGTTAATAAAGCTGGCCTCCTCGATGTTCTTGGTGCAACCGGGAAGAAAAATATACAGGGGGAAAAAGTACAGAAGCTTGACGTGTATGCCAATTCTGTAATCAAATCATCGATGAATCACACTGGGCGTCTCTGCGTTATGGCTTCTGAGGAAGAGGAGAATATTATACCGATCCCGGAACAATACCCCTGTGGGAAATATGTTCTTCTTTTTGATCCACTTGATGGATCATCAAACATAGACGCAAACGTAAGTATCGGCACTATCTTTGGTATTTTCCGGAAAAAATCAAAAGGACCAAGAGGTACTCTGGAAGACTGCCTTCAGAAAGGAACTGATCTGGTAGCAGCAGGCTACGTGATTTACGGTTCATCTACTATGTTTGTATTTTCCACAGGTAATGGAGTAGATGGATTTACATTGGATCCCAGCATTGGTGAATTTCTTCTTTCCCATCCAAATATTAAAATTCCCCCAAAAGGGAAAATTCTGAGTGTTAATGAAGGAAATCGTGCTTATTGGGATAAAAACACGACTCGATATATTGACTATTTAAAAGAAGATGATCCATCAACTGGAAGACCGTACACAAGTCGATATATTGGATCTTTAGTGGCTGACTTTCATCGGAATCTGCTTTACGGTGGGATTTTTCTCTATCCCATGTTGTACAAGAAAAATCATCCCCCAAGAGGCAAATTGCGTCTTCTTTATGAAGCAGCACCATTAGCTTTTATCTGTGAACATGCAGGTGGAGCTGCTACAGATGGAAAGCAACGGATCCTGGATATTGTACCTACCGAACTTCATCAGCGAGTTCCTCTTATAATCGGAGGGGAAAAAGATGTGGAGGAAGCAACCCGTTTTATTAGTGGAAAAACAGGTATTTGAGAAGGAGTTAAGGGTATGCCTTTTGGTAATAAAAAATATCTGAGTAAATAAGGGTAACCTATTTTCTATGCCAACAGCTTTACCCAGTGCCAGATTCTGACCCGCTGGTGACAATTTCAGACAGAGTCTCCTGATCGTTCCAGGAATAATCAAAAACAATCTCTGTAACACTTTCATATATTCAAGGTAAAAATTTTTACTCAAAATAGTATTTTCCCCTTGACATTTTATGTCAGAGTTGTTATATTCGGTTGATTATTATTGC
>CAYYPT010000212.1:0-3981 GCA_964473625.1 uncultured bacterium
TGATTTCGCTTGACGGGTCTGCTAAGCACTTTTTGATTAATCCGCATTTCAGCAAGATATGTTAGATACATAAGTTCTCCCTGTAAAACACCAGAATAAAAACAACTTTTTCTTTGATTTTCACTTTATTATTCATTAAATTATTTTTTGAAGAAACAGATTTTATCCTGACTCCCAAATGGGACTTGTAATTTTAATATCAAGATGAAAGGAAACAGATGAAATATCAGACACTCTATTTTGAAAAAGCAGGTCCAGAAAACACTGAAGAAACCTTGAAACTCGTCAAAGAATGGTCAGACATGCTGGACATTAAAACTATTCTCGTTGCTACTACATCGGGCGAAACCGGTGTAAAAGCAGTTGAACTTCTGGAGAACCATAATGTTATTGTTGTCACACATTCCACTGGCTTCAGAGAGGAAAATGAACAGGAGCTTACTTCCAAAAACAAAAATAGCATTGAAGCTCTCGGGGGTAAAATATTAACCTGCCAGCATGCCTTTGCAGGAATCAGCCGTGCTGTTCGTTTTAAATTCAACACTTATGAAATCGACGAGATTATTGCAAATACTTTAAGGCTTTTGGGTCAGGGGTTAAAGGTAGCCGTAGAAATCGTTCTCATGGCTGCTGACGCTGGTTTTATCCGCACAGACAGTGACGTCATTGCTATTGGAGGAACAAATGCGGGCGCTGATACAGCCGCTGTGATAAAACCTGCAAATGTCTCCCGATTCTTCGATCTAAAAGTCAAGGGCATCCTTTGTAAACCGTGGAATTTTTAGTCCGGTAAGACTACGCATAACAATAATTTGCTCTTGCTCCATGTATAAAAGTGAACAAAAACTTTCCTTTAAATTATTCTGGGACACTGTAAAAACCGAGGAATATAGTTATGGGAAAAAATACTCATAAGTTAACAGCACTCGTTACAGGAGCATCCAGCGGCATTGGAAAAGCAACTGCCATCCGATTGGCAAAAGAAGGAATTAACTTATCTCTTATTGGAAGAAATAAAAAAGCTCTTCAGGAAACAGCTGACCTGGTTACTGAAACAGGCTCTGAGGCTCTTGTACTGCCGACAGATGTAACAAAAGAAGATGAAACAAAAAAATGTATTGAAGAAACTGTGGACCATTTTGGCCGGCTTGATATTCTCGTTAATGCCGCTGGTATAATAGGAACCGGGACAATAGAAAACACGACTCTTGAAGCATGGGACACAATGTTTAATATAAACCTTCGCTCTGTTTTCCATCTAATGCAGCTTGCCGTTCCTCATCTTAAAAAAACACACGGTTCAATCGTAAATGTCTCCAGTGTCACAGGCCTTAGAGCCTTTCCAGGTATCCTTGCCTACTGTGTCAGTAAAGCCGGTGTGGACCAATTAACTCGCTGTGCTGCCCTTGAACTGGCAGAAAAGGGAATACGTGTTAATGCAGTCAATCCAGGTGTTGTTCGGACCAATCTCCATCTGCGCGGAGGAATGGACAAAAATGCATACGAGATGTTTCTCAAACGGAGTAAAGAAACTCATCCTCTGGGCCGCGTTGGAAAACCTGAAGAAATAGCAGAACTCATTCTGTTCCTTGCTTCCCCCAGAGCTGGGTGGATTACAGGAACTACTATCAGTATTGATGGAGGTAGGGCACAGACCTGTGCCAGATAAATAAGGCCACAAATCTTAAAAAGGAAAAGAAGAATGAAAAAAATTACGATCTTTCTCATTGGATATCTTCTTCTCTCTCTTCCAGCAATTTCTCAAAAAAGAGCAATAAATGTAGATGATCTCTGGGCTATCCGCCGGGTAGGAACCTTTACGCTTTCTCCCGACGGCAACTGGATTGCCTATACCATTACCCAGTATAACATGGAGAAAAACTCTCAGAACACCGACATATATCTTATAAGAAGTGTAGGTGGTTCATCAAGGCAGTTAACCACAAGTCCTGCATACGATGGGAATCCCTGCTGGAGCCCTGACGGATCTTTTTTATCTTTTATTTCTAGAAGAGACGGCACTCCCCAAATTTATGTCATTCCCATGAACGGTGGTGAAGCTCAAAAAATATCCAATATTCCAACCGGAGTCAAAGATTTTCTCTGGTCTCCTGACGGAAGATTTTTTGCCTTCACTTCGGAAATTCATCCCGGCACAACACTGGATTCAAGTAAAACAATTGACGAGAAAAAGCTTAAAAGCAAGGTTAAAGCACGGATTATCGACCATCTTCTCTACCGCCACTGGAATCGCTGGCTTGAAGGGAAACGTACTCATATTTTTGTCATCCCTTCCACTGGTGGATCACCATGGGACGTAACTCCAGGAGACTTTGATGCTCCTCCTATTAGTCTTGGCAGCAGGAGAGATTTTACCTTTTCTCCCGATGGTAAAGAAATTGCCTTTGTACGAAATATTGATCCTGTTGTAGCTTTATCAACCAACAACGACATTTTCGTTGTTTCTTCAAAAGGAGGAACAATTAAACGGATTACCCAAAACCCTGGGAATGACAATCAACCTGTATATTCTCCTGACGGTAAATACATCGCCTATCGCTCTATGCAGCACTCAGGGTATGAAGCTGATCAGTACGATCTGATGTTGTACGACCGCAGATCACACATAATTCGCAACTTGACTCCTGAATTTGACCTGGACGTAGATGAAATTGTCTGGTCACCGTCAGGAGAAAAAATATATTTCACTTCCGAAGATCAGGGAAGTATAATCATTTTTTCAATAGAAATCAAAAATGGGAAAATAAAGGGTCTCGTCCATTCGGGATGTAACACAAACCTTTGCATTGCACCTGATGAAAGCCAGTTATATTTCCGGAGAACACGGGTTAATTTCCCACACGAGATTTTCAGCTGCAATACCAAAGGCGAGGATACATTCCAGTTAACTTTTACAAATAATGATATACTTGACAAGCTGGAAATGAATAATCTGGAAAATTTCTGGTTCCCGAGTTTTGACAGAAAAATTATTCACGGCTTTATCCTGAAACCTCCGTTTTTTGACCCGGCTAAAAAGTATCCTGTAATCATGTTGATTCATGGAGGACCTCAAGGAGCCTGGATGGATGAGTTCCATTATCGCTGGAATGCCCAGATGTTTGCATCAAGGGAATATGTTGTAGTTATGATAAATTTCCGGGGATCAAAAGGTTACGGACAGGACTTCTGCTCTCTTGTATCCAAAAACTGGGGAGGCGGGCCTTACCGCGACATTATGGCAGGTCTTGACTACGTTCTCAAGAAATATCCCTTCCTTGATCCGCAAAAGATTGCAGCCGCCGGTGCTTCTTACGGCGGTTATATGATTAACTGGATTGCGGGCCATTCCACCCGATTTAAGTGTCTTGTATCACACGATGGGATATTTAACCCTGCCTCATTTTATGGAAGCACTGAAGAGTTATGGTTCCCCGAATGGGAATTTGGTGGTACCCCCTACGAAAACAGCAAACTCTACGAAAAATGGTCACCTCTTCACTATGCTAAAAATTTTTCTACTCCAACACTTGTCATCCAGGGAGAAAAGGATTTTAGAGTTCCTCCAGAGCAAGGATTTCAGATGTTCACTGCTCTACAGCGGCAAAATGTC
Organism: uncultured bacterium; assembly: GCA_964473625.1. GTDB lineage: Bacteria > Zhuqueibacterota > QNDG01 > QNDG01 > DSAB01 > CAYYPT01. The sequence continues at coordinate 3,614 of CAYYPT010000212.1, forward strand.
CCTTCAAAACTTTTATATTTCCCTGACGAAGGACACTTTGTAACAAAACCTCAGAATGCTCGTCTCTGGTGGAAAACAGTTCTTGATTGGATAGATCAATGGATTAAACAGTGATCCAGAATATAAATCATCTTGACCGAATGAGCAAGAAAACTCAGATCCCTCCGAATGAAAAATTCCCGGAGAAAATCATCGTTACTGACACCTTAGATCTTCACGGTTTTTTCCCTGAACAGGTAGAAGAAATCGTAGATGCTTTTATAAAAAACGGGGTAAAGCTGAAATTGAAAAAACTGAGGATCGTACACGGCAAAGGGAAAAGCAGATTGAAATTTGAAGTGTATAAGACACTAAAGAACAATTCCCGG
>CAYYPT010000213.1:0-3958 GCA_964473625.1 uncultured bacterium
CCGTTGGTTTTAGGATTACGGATTTTAGTAAAACGTTGTTCGATTTGATGTTCTTTGCATAACAGCATGAATGCATGATAATTCGGATCGCCTTTAAATTCTTTGCCGTTGTCCGAATATACCTGTTCAATTGTATAGGCACATTCCTCCAGAACCTGCTACAGAAATAGTTTGGATCAATATTGGGTTTTATCAGGAAGAATGGCTGCAAAAAGCTCTCTGGAGAAATCATCAATAGCGATGAATAGATAATCTCGTTGAGCTTGAGCAGATTGTCCTTCAAGTAATGGCAAGCGTTTGCAATCGAAATGAACCATCTGACCAGGGTAATCCTTGTTGTACCGTTTGGCTTGTTTTTTCAGACGCTCTTCGATTTCGTGTTCGATTTTATTGAGTCTTTTAATGCCATATTTAAGACAGTGGAATCTATGGTTAATGCCCTTATGAACCAGAAAATCATTTTGTCTATCTCGATTAATGATCTTGTAGACAGTCAGTGCCGAAAGATGATATTTGCGTATCAAATCACAAATCTTCATGCGGTTTGTGTATCGGTTGTTGTACAGAGCTTCTCGTTGCAATAGCGTCAATTTCGTTCTTTTGTGAATGACCATGGGATTTCCTTTCTTAAACCTGTTACCAATCTAACGAATAACATAATAGGAAATCCTGGAATTATAAACAACGCTAATTTAAATCACAGCATTCATTATCGTAGATGTCAATATCCCTTGTAAAACCACCATATTCATTGGGGTGGGATCATCTACATGATTTTGTGCAACGGAGATTCCATCTCCATGAAAATTATCAATAATACAGTTGCGAATTGTACAATTTTGTACACCATCAAGAGCAATACCATGGAAATATTCTTTTGTGCCACTCTCAAATATCTCTCCCTCTGGGCTTTCTACAATGAGATGAAGACTTTCAATTAATATATTATGTAATATATCATGAATGACTGTCTTTACACCAGCCGGAAACATTTTATTAATGGCCCGTTGGTTTTTTATCAGCAGGGTATCCCTCAATCCATTGCTTCTTGCCGTGTGAACGCAGAATAGATGTGGGGTCCATTCCTTTCAGAGAGATGTTTTCTGTTAAATAAATATGGTGTACAACAGCACCGTTCTCTTCACCCAACCCGAGTAAGTATTCTCCTACAGGAGAAAAGATTACACCTCCTTCTGAATTAGCCGCTGCAATTATTGCTTTTTGAGTCGCGATTGTATCGTCGTTTTATCCATCGCCTTTCTCACCAAAAAGACGTACATCTATCCATGGTCCTCTCAAGGCAAGATCGGCGGCAGAAAGGGCTTATTCATAGTAAACCTCCTGTTTTTATATAGTTAATAATTAAAATCCGAATTAACGGATAAGCAATGTTTCGTACACAAACTACATTCTATTCAGATAAATGATACCCTTACTTTTTAATCCAGCACAGCGAAAGCCAATCCAAGTGCACCACCGACAAAAACACCGTAAAAAAATCCCTTGAGACCTCTTTTAGTCAAAAACCAGGGGCGGCTTTGCCTGCGGAGTTCTTTAATATATAATCTGTTCACTTCATCAATTTTTCTTTCATAATTTTTTACCATGAGTCCCAGTGTATCAGAATTCGCCCTCATGAGAAATGAAATAGAATCCTGGGGAGAAAGTTGGGTCTTTAAATTAGCAGTTAAACTGTCAGTATATGCTTTGCGCATTTCCCAGAGAGACTGAGTTTGTTTCAGAGCTTTACGTAAACTGTCGACCTTTAATGTACAGGCTGACAGGTCTTTCTGGCAGGTTGAAAGTGCCTTTGCCAGTTGATTTGGTGTTACCTGCTGGGCGTGTGTGTTTGTTACTGAAAGAGAAATCAGACTCACCAATAAAATGATATGAAAAGAAATTTTCATGCTATTCCTCCAGTAGATGATAGCCGTCTATTTCAATTTTTGATGTGTTTTTATCAACTCCTTTCTGTGAAAATTTGGCAATTTCTGGAGAAGTGCTCTGTCTCTCAAACCGTTCCAGAAGTTCATCTCTTTCTTTATTTCTCTCTTCAACCGTCTCCAAAAAAACAGCCGAACTCTTCAAAAGCTGTTCATTCAGTGTTTTGCGGTCTTTTAATTCCTCATCTATTAATCGAAGTTCTGTTTCGTACTTTTCAGCATTCTTTGCAAGCTTCTTCCTCTGCTTTGTGAGAATCGCAATTACCTGCTTGTTTGCCATTACAGCATTGTACCTGGTTTTCTGCTTTATTTTAAATCTATTGATCATTTCATTATGCTGTGCAATCTTTTTTTCCACATCAAATGCATTTTTTAACCGCCGTTTAACCAGAAAATATCCAAGCAGTCCTATATCACCTGCTAAACCAATTCCCAGCAGAGGTTTCTTTGGTACCACAAGCTTAAAAACAAGAATTATACAAACTATAACGGGGATCAAAATCAAAATGGTATCTAAAATGTTCCCTGCATTACTAAAAAAGTTTACCATTTATATATCCTCTTCATTTTGAACGGGTTTCAAATTTTCCTGAATAGGTTGTAATTCATCTGTTTGTTGAACTTCCGTACCTGTTTCAAGTCCCATCTTTTTCATCTCCAGATATTGCTGATCTTTTTTATATCGGCGGACTGTATAGCTCCCTGCCAGTCCAAACACTACCCCGGCAAGTGAAATCAATCCTGTTTTCATACTCTCCATTACTCTTACCATAACTGCTGCTCTGGTACTTTCTCCATGGATAAAAACCAATATTCCAAAAGTTATCCAGATCAGTGCCACAAATATTAAAAGGAGCATCGAATAACTAAGTATTGTAAAAAGAAAATCGGGGTAGCCGTTCGAATTATGTAAAAGCCATCTGCTCGGTTCTCCTTTAAAATTATTCATCATTCCCTCCACTTTAATTTTTACTGAGAAAATTTTCAATACCGTTGGTTAGAGTCTCTATTAATTTTTTCTGATATTTACTTTCCTCCAAAAGCTCAAGATCCTGATCGTTTGTCATATAGCCGAGTTCTACCAGAACAGCCGGTGGAAGTGTACGGTGTATCCAGGCAAGTGTTCGTCCCAGTTCAATTGTTGAAACTAATCCACCGTGGGAAAGTTGTATGTCAGCGTTCTTGCAGGTATCAGCTATGGATTTTGCGAGTTTTGTACTTAGGTCAGATTCAGCACTATAGATTGCATATAAACCTCGGCGGGACTTTAAAGGACGATACTGACCGGTTTCCGTATCATAACTTACCGCAACATTGCAGTGGATAGAGATAATCAGATCAAATCTGGGGGAATTCAAAACATGGTGTTTATTTATTAATTCGCAGCGTGTCCTTAACGGAGCAACATTAGAGTCAGATTTTCTCGTGGTGTAAACTTTGTGGCCGCGTTTCTTTAACTCTTTATTCAAAGCCAGTGTATAGATGAGATTAATGTCCTTTTCCATTACGTTTCCCCAGATTGCACCACTATCCGGGCCACCATGACCAGCATCTGTACAGAGTATAGCCATTTGTGTTCCTCCTACGATTGTAATTAAAAAGCGTAGTTCAAAAGTATCATAACGGTGCTTACATCAAGGTATCCGATTTTGATACCTTGACCATAAGCTAATTCCAGTTGTAATGGAAATTTGTGTGATATCTTCCCCGGTGTCTGGAATCCAAAGCCATAAGTGAGGCCTTTGTAGCCTGTAAGAGAGGTATTGTTTTTTTCTTTCAGCTCAAAGTTGTACCCGATCTGTCCGTAGAGATGTTTGAGGAGTCGTACTTCCAACCCTGTTCCGAGATGATTCCATTTGTAGTCGCTGCTGTTTAGCACATGCTGATATTCTACTGTAAGCATAAAAGTGGGAATTGCCTTTTGAATTCCAGTTGTTCCACCAGCTATTCCCAACCTAAAAAACTTTGGTGCAGATTGTGAATAGGTATCCTGGACATAATCAAACTTATAATTA
>CAYYPT010000214.1:0-3925 GCA_964473625.1 uncultured bacterium
TGCTATCTTCTTTATAGTGGGTCTTTCTCTCTGGTTGTATCTTCCAATACGATCTACTGCCGAACTAATCCTTTCCTGGCAAAAAATCAATTCCCTCACTTCATTTTTGGCTTATCTGGGGAGAAAAAGTTATGCACCAAGAGGAGTTGCCGGAACTATTGCCTTCCTGATTTCTATTTCAAAAACCTCTGGAATTCTTCTTAAAAACATTGGAATCTGGGGTATATTTCTTCTGTTGATTTCTCTCTGGGCAGTGATATCAAATAAAAAGGATCAGATGGTTATTCCCTATTTGCTTACTGCTTTTTTATTGGCTATGGGGTTTGCTTGCTTAATCCCTTTGAATATGACTTTCCGCCAAATGGTTGGAATGGAGGTATATTTTCTCCCGGTCTTTTTAATGCTGGTACCTGTTATGACAGTAGGAATAAATAGAATATTAGAATTATTAAAATATAACCTACAATTTATGATTCCCTTGCCAATCATTGTCATAACATGGATGCAATGGGGAACCATTGATATTTCGAGGGATCATACTGCTGAAAAATTTCTTAAGTATTTAAATTCCAATCTTCCCCATTCCTCCCAGATACTTCCTGTCTCAGACGAAGTTTCATTTCCTCTATATTATTCTGTATACGCACTAAATAATCCTTATAATTATACATTGATAAAAGAAAGCAAAAAAGATACTACAAAACTCTGGTGGAAAAATTACTTAGGAACTGACAATACTTTTTTTGAAATAGATGATCCTTTTCTCAATGCAATTAAAAACTTTAAGAATTTCAAAATCGCAGGTCCTTTTTTTGTTTCCACCCACGACTCAATTGCCGCACAAAACCTTGAGTCAAATTTCATCCGTGATTTTTCGTTCAACAATCAAAAAATAGACAAGCTGCATACTTCGGAAAGAATAAACTTTGGAATGATGTGGTCAAAAAGAGGGATATACTGGTTTCACGTTTACAAACAAAGAAAACCAGGGAGCAAACAAGCAGAAGCTGCTTACAGACAGGCTATAGAAGCAATAGCAAAAGCACTCTATATTGATGATTTTACTTTCTGTGGTGCACTGCATGCTAGTAACTTAGCACTGTCTCTGACTGATTCAGGGAAACTTGAAGATGCCGAAAATTTCGTTAAGCAGGCTTTAAAGATCAATCCATGGTCCGAAGAAGCTTACCGCACATTATACGCTATTACCCTTAAAAAGAGAGAATACAAAAAGGCATTAAACTGTTTAAAAAAGTTATCAAAAATAAAACCAAAAGATGGAGAGATTCATCTGGACAGAGCTGCTTTGCACTATTTTCTGAATCAAACCGAGAAGGCAAAAGAAGAATATAACAAAGGAATAAAACTTGGTGCAAAACCAAGGCAAAAATTGGAACAGCTAATTCTTTCCCATTGAAAAATAGAATTAAGGAAATGCTCTTAGAAAATCAAGGAGTTATCTAATGGATATCAACAGACCTGCACCTTTTTTGAACAACAAACCGTTGTCTTTCTTTTTACCTTATTTTATTTTTTTCTTTGCAATAATTTATTTTATTGGTTTTTCTCCGTTCAGCTTTTCAGAATTCCCCTTAGACGACGCCTGGATTCATAGAGTATATTCACACTCTTTTGCCTATGGGCATGGATTTCAATATAATCAGGGAACACAGGAGGCTGGGTCTACAAGTCCCTTGTGGGCAATAATAAGTGCTCCGGCTCAGTGGTTTGAACACTACGGAACTGGAGCCGTTGTTGTTGCTGTGAAATTCATTGGAATTATAATTGGTGCTTTTGTTTTACTTTTCATCCAAAAGATAACAGAAACATTAACAGAATCAGATAAAATCGGCATTGCCACAGCCTCACTATTTGCAGTGGAACCACGATTTTTATTTTCTGTATTATCCGGGATGGAAACAGTTCTGTTAATAGCATTATGGCTGAGCGCACTGTATACACTTATGCGAAGGAAATGGGTCCTTTCCTCAATATTGATCAGTCTCACTCCTGTAACAAGACCAGAAGCAATCCTCATTTTGCCATTGTGGATCCTCGGGTTTTTCCTATATTCAAAACATCTCTCGATGCTTAAACGAGTATCCATCCTGATCATTATTCTAATACCTATCTCTTTATGGGGTATATTTTGTAAACTTACGAATGGTCACTGGTTACCAAATACTTTCTACCTGAAATCCCGACCGTTTCACATTGGAATCAATGAAATAAACGTAGCATGGCAATCACTATCTCAGCATGGGTTTGCATCTCTATTTATTTTCTTTATCGGTATAGGTGTATACATCCTGTGGTCTTTTATCAAAAATAATAACCTCAACACACTTCCTCTACTACTTATTTTTATAGGTCCTCTTATCTATCTTGGCGGTGTAGTGGGAACTCGAATAATCATGCTTCATGGATACTACTGGACCCGTTGGGTTGACCCCGCTGCACTGATAATTACTGTACCCTTTTGTATTGGATACGGAATTCTTCTTACTGGCAAACTTAACCCTAAAAGGTTATTTGCAAAAACACGCCATAGAAAAAACGATAAAATCTATTCTGCATCTGTTATAGCGCTTACCATAGTCACTTTAATTATCTCTCTTTCCTCGTTTTACAAATCATTTTTAGACAGGAAAAAACACCTGTCATCCGATTCAAGAGCTATATATTTACTTAATGTGCAGGCTGGTAAATGGATAGCAAAAAATACTTCTCCAGATGCAATCATAGGTGTTAATGATGCAGGGGCAATCCGGTATTTCGGAAAACGAGAAACAATCGATCTAATGGGTCTGAATAACTCTGACATAGCATTTCGAAGAAAAACACCTGACCAGATAGTAAAAAGATTGAATTGGCTTGTTATATTTCCAAGCTGGTTCCAGGGATCAAACATATTTAATTTTTTCGAGGAACGCAAACTTTTTCATATCCCTCTAACAGAATATACTGTCTGCAATTGCCCGGGACAAACAACAATAGTAATATATAAGAAAAAGCAAATGCCTCTAAAAAAAACAAAATAAATCTCAAAGTATTTCAAAATTTGGCGTTGTTGCAAAGTTGAGGGATTCATACAATACACCTATTCGGTTCTTTGACATAACTGATGGACTTTATCTTTATCATCTTCTGAAATATTCTCAATCTGAGCATTTGAGAAATTAAGTGCAGGGATTGATTTTAGAAGATCTTTCAATTCTTTTTGGTTGTTTTTTTTAAAACCATCTTGATAAAGGATAAATGGAAAATCTCTCTTGCCATGAAAGATGCAGCGTTGTTGGCGCATTCCTTCTGTAAGAAGATTTTCCATACCAGGTTCTCCGTCTGAGATAAGGACTTGAAGTTTTTCGTAATCAAGACGGTTCTTCAGGTCTTTGGCAATCTTCTCCCAGGACCAGTCAATTCAAATAGCAACAATATCAAAGGGTTAACTGACTTCTGTGGAAGTTAAAGCCCAACGCATCTCTTTTTGACCAAGATCAACTCCACCAGGACCTTGTAGATGAACTTTTGTTCCATCTGGCATTAAAAAGATGTAGGGAATACTCTTCATATCTCCAAACAAACATTGATGATCACTAAATTCACCGAGTCTTCTCCAGATAGTCCAGCGGGATGCACTAAAACCTCTGATGCGTTCAATCTCTTTTTCTGACCTCTTGTATGAAACATGAACGGCTAAACCAATTGCAGGTTCCATGGATTCATTTTGATACCTGAGGTACTTAGGTATCTTGTTTATCTCTCTTAGAGGTACAATAGTTTTGTTTAAATCTCGATCTTTTAACTATACAAAACTGTACTTCAAATCACCAAAAGATGTTCTCAATATTCTCTAAAGTCAAGTATTATTTCTTACTGTACCTCAACTTTGCAACAACGCCTAATTCTGACGCAACACGAGTGT
>CAYYPT010000215.1:0-3838 GCA_964473625.1 uncultured bacterium
ATTTCTCCTTGCATAATGAAAACAAGTTTGGTATCTTTTCACATATGAGTTCATTCTGAAAAGCCCTAAAGAGCTTAGAAATTATTTACTCTCCCCCTCAGCATGAATGGGGGATGATTATTTCGTTGCTTCATTAACAATTAGCTCCGCCCTTCAGAGCGGAGGACAAATCAAATAACCAATATTATGCATCACCAGAAACAATTTGAGGTGAACAAAATGAAACTATTTAATCGTTTTTGGCCAGTATTCTTCACCACATTAATGTTAATGATTGCCGGAAGCATCCAGCAAAGAGCTTATGCTCAATATTTTGGACAAAACAAAGTTAAATATAAACATTTTAAATTTGAAATTTTAAAAACAAAACATTTTGACATTTATTTTTACCCAGAAGAAAAAAAGGCGGTAGAACAGGCAGCTCGTCTATCAGAACGTTGGTACGCGCGGTATTCAAAAATTTTAAATCATCATCTAACTGGACGCCAGCCATTGATTATTTACTCCAGTCACCCTGAATTTGAGCAGACCAATGCGATAAGTGGAATGTTGGGTCAGGGCACAGGCGGAGTCACAGAACCTTTAAAAAGACGGATTGTCCTGCCGTTTGCAGGCACCCTTGCCGGAACCAATCATGTTATCGGGCATGAATTAGTACATGCTTTTCAATTTGATATTACAGGACAAAAAGGAGGTAGAACAGCATTCCGCACCCCTACGGCAGCAAAATTACCATTATGGTTCATTGAAGGGATGGCGGAGTTCCTTTCTATTGGACCAGAAGATCCAAACACAACAATGTGGATGCGAGACGCTGTAAAATATAAGAAAAAATTACCGACTATTCATCAACTTGCCAATTCGTATAAATACTTTCCTTATCGTTTCGGTCAGGCAGTATTAGCATATATTGCAGGAAGATGGGGGGATGACAAGATTGGGAATCTACTTCAAGCTGCTGGTAAAAGCGGCGACATTGAAAAGGCAATTAAACAGGTACTGGGGGTTACCCCTGATACTCTTTCCATTAGCTGGCATAAAGCACTCCACGCTGCCTATGATCCTTTAATTAAAGTGACTAAATCTCCTGCAGATTACGGTCACCTCCTTCTCAGTGAAAAACACAGCGGCGGCAGCATCAATGTGGGACCTGTACTCAGTCCAGATGGTAAAAAACTGATTTTTTTCTCAGAAAAGAACCTCTTTGCTATCGATCTTTTTATGGCAGATGCTTTAACTGGTAAAGTGGAACGCACCATAGTGCGGACAGAAATGGATCCTCATTTCGGTAATCTGGAATTTATCAATGGAGCAGGAACCTGGAACAGCCAAGGGACTCAGTTTGCTTTTTCTACCATTGTAAAAGGTAGCCCTTCTCTAATGATTATGGATGTGAAGAAGAACCATCTTGTTAAAAAAATCCGTTTTCCCGATCTGGGAGAAGTTTTTGGTCTTACCTGGGCGCCTGATGATCATAACATTGTATTTTCCAGCCTTACAGGAGGATTTATAAATCTTTTCTGCTATAATCTCAAAACAGACAGTTTGAGTAAAATTACTAACGATGCATATGCTGATCTCCAGCCGGCATGGTCGCCAGATGGAAAATACATTGCTTTTGTAACAGATCGTTTCTCAACTGATATGGACAACTTAAATCCCGGTAATTACCGGCTGGCACTTTTAAATGTTCAAACCGGGGATATACAACCATTACCATCATTCCCTTCAGGGAAAAATATCAATCCTCAGTGGTCACCAGATGGTAAAAACATTTATTTTATCTCAGATCAAAATGGCATAAGTAACATTTACAGATTGGAATTGGCTACTGGCAAATTATTCCAATTGACAAATTTTTACACAGGAGTCACTGGCATCACCAGCTTAAGTCCTGCACTTTCGGTGGCAAGAGAAAATGGACGGTTGGTTTATTGTGCTTTTGAAAATGAAAAGTATAATATCTACAGCATCGACACACAAGAGATACTATCTGGCAAACTAATAGAAGGATTAAAAGCTCTTTCTATTCCGAGCATCTCTTACAATCTATCAATGTTACCACCAGTAAAACAAACCGGTGGGGAATTGCTTGCCCTACTGCACAACCCAACATTTGGCTTACCCGAAACAAGCAAATCATATAAAATAACATCATATCATCCTAAATTCTCGCTGGATTACGTTGGCCAGCCAATGTTAGCTGCTGGGGTAGATCGCTTTGGAGTACAATTGGGTGGAGGTGTTTCAATGTTCTGGAGTGACATGCTGGGAAACCACGGTCTATCTACCATGCTACAAATGCAATCCTATGAAAATGTAACAGATATATCTGCATTCTTCGGCTATCAAAATAGTTCCAGACGATGGAACTGGGGTGGAACGATTCAACAAATACCGTATGTTTTAAGTCAATATGCAACAGGCTATACTATTATTGACAGCATGCTGGTATATGAAGAAATTATGTACCGCTTCCGCCAGACGAATCGACAAATTTCGGGCTTTGTTTCTTACCCATTTAGCAAGGCCCAGAGGATAGAGTTCTACGGTGGCTTTAAACGGATAAGTTTTGATGAGAGAATCATAACCAATCTGTATGATCCCTACAGTGGTGCACAAATTTTAGCGCATACTAAAAAACTTCCATCTCTTCCTGCACTTAATCTTTTTACCTCAAGTGCTGCTATGGTTTATGATAATTCCTTCTTTGGAGCAACCAGTCCCCTTTTGGGACAGCGATATCGTATGGAGCTATCCTCTATAATAGGGTCTATATCATTTTTTACGTTCTTAGCCGACTATCGTCGCTATATTATGCCTGTCCGTCCGTTTACGTTGGCTCTAAGATTTCTGCACTACGGCCGTTATGGAAGAGATGCAGAAGATAATAGAATGACCCCACTGTTTATTGGTTATCCAAGTTTTGTGCGAGGGTATGACAGTAATTCTTTTAGTTCATCGGAATGCAAACTATCTGCCACTGATCAATGTCCGGTTTTTGACAACCTATTAGGCAGTAAAATGACTGTTGCAAATATTGAACTGCGCTTTCCTTTTTTCGGTGCTTTAAAATTAGGCAAAGGATACTACGGAATTTTACCCATAGAAACAGGTGTTTTCTACGATGCCGGAGTAGCCTGGACCAAGAACCAAGAACTCTGGTTTGTCAAAGGTGGAAACCGTAAGCTATCAAGAAGCTATGGAGCTACTATACGAATTAATCTGATGGGCTATGCTATTCTGGAGATTGACTACGTCAATCCTGTGAATCGTCCACATAAAGGTTGGTTCTGGCAGTTTAATCTTATACCGGGATTTTAAAATAAAATTCTGTGAGAGCTTTTCTTTGTAACCATGGGAGAATTTCTCAGCCAGAGGCGACTCCCAATCATCTGCAACGCCGTTTTGATCCATATCCTCTTTCACCCAAAACTCCGGATAAAGCGTATTACCAGTTGTGGTATAGTTACCAGTAGCCTGGATTGTTGTATAACCCGAACTTGAGACATAAGCCATCATGTCTATTAAATCTGGATCATAGTCCCAGGAAATGTAGTAATTCAGAACAACATAACCATTGGCATCAGTCTTACCCGAAACAGTTCCACCTAACGGCTGTAATGTTATTCTGTCCTCTGCCCGGACAGTAAATGTAACCTGAATATTGGGCTTGGATAACATGTCATTATACAAGCTTCATTAGCATAGTTCAAAAAACTCAATCAAAATCAAACTCAAAAATTCTGCATTGATAAATACCATAAGGATTCTTAAAATAATCTCTCCTTGTGCTAAAAATGATCTTAGGAAAATTCAGGATAAACTGGGAACAATT
>CAYYPT010000216.1:0-3831 GCA_964473625.1 uncultured bacterium
CCCAAGGGATAAAGGAAAACCTTATCCCTTATCTAAAAAGTGCAAAAGTGCAGTTGTTTAAATTAAATAAGAAAAACTCATTCTCAGCCTTAAATTATACCCGAAACAGCGCTCTGAAAATAATTTCCAGATCAAGAAGAATAGAATAATTTTTTAAGTAATAAAGATTATATCTATTCTTCTCTGCATCATCCAGGTTTCTATACAAATTGATCTGAACCAAACCTGTCAATCCCGGCTTAAAACCTTTGCCAGGAACAGAATCTTGATAGGTAATTATTTCAGTTCCTACCAAACTCATCCTTCCCAATAAAACCTGTCCAAAAAGTGGAATCAATCTCAGCCAACTGGAAACCTTTCGTCCATCTTTCCACAGTTCTTTTATTGGAATTGAATTATTTTTACCATCAGAAATCAAGACTCGTTTAAACTGAAAGGATGGATGAATAAATAAATAGAAAAGAACAGGTAAAGTAAACGGAATTATTAAACAAGAAACAAAGATATCCATGCTTCGCTTCAGAAATTGATTCATTCCTGAAAAAATCTTATAATCCAGATTCAACAGAGGAATATCTTCAAGAGTATCAATCGAAGTTTCCCCTATAATAACATCAAGATTTCTCGGTACCATTTTAAAATTAAGATGCAGATCCTTTCCGCTCGCTACAATGCTTAGAATCCGTTCATAACTCGCAGCTTCAGGAGAAAAAATAACTTCCTGAATTCTGTGGGTAGAAGCAATTCTTTCAAGATCTTTCAACGTACCAAGTACAGGAACATTCCTATCCTTAGAAGGGAAAAGATCCTTTTCTTCCAGAGCCAGCATTCCGACTACTTCATATATAGGATTTATTCTATTTTTCAATCTTTCTATTATTTCATGGCTCGCCCGATCAGTACCAACAATGAGTGCACGTCTGCGAATGAAGGCTTCCCCCATTTTCCCTATGAAAGAAACATTATGAATCCGAGAGGCCACTCTAAGTATCAAACGCCATCCACTCAGAAAAATTCCATCAAGAAAACCTGCAACTAAAAGTACCTGTCTGGAAAAAGCATATTGGGGAAAGAAAAAAGTAAAAGATGCATTAAGGAAAAGTCCCATTACACAGCCAGCCAGAGCTTTTGAAGAGCTGTAAGCTCCTTTTTTGTATAATCCCATTGCAGAAAGACTGGCAATCCAGATAATTGTATAAACAAGGTTTACAATACCGTAAGAAGTCCAATAATGTAAATGGCCAAATCGTATAAAAATTGCAAACAAAAGCCCAAGTTGCAAAAAAGCTGTATCTATTAGTGGGATAATTCCCTTGCTAATAAAGCGTGAAAAAAACGAAATTCCTCCCCGTATAATAACTCCTGCTACAAGAAACCAGCGAGGTAAAAAAGACCATCCCTTCTTGAAATGTTTTTTTATAAAAAGATACATAGCCTGGTAAAAAACCTTTAACACATCAAAAGGGGCTTCTCGTGCACTTTGACCTTTATAGTGAATAATCTGGGTTTGCGGGAGATAAATTATCTTCCAGCCTTTTTGCTTTATACGGTAACACCAATCGAGATCTTCTCCATAGAGAAAAAAGATTTCATCTAAAAATCCCACCTCCTCTATTACTTTCCGTTTAGCCATCATAAATGATCCAGAAACAGCATCAACTTCTGCCTCTTTATCAGGATCAAGATAAGTAAGATTGTATTTGCTAAAAAATTTACTTCTTGGGAATAAGTGACTTAAACCTGTTACTTTTGTAAAAGCCACCCATGGAGTAGGAAAACTTCTCCGGCAAGAAAGCTGGAGGGTACCATCTGGATTTAGAATTTTACATCCCACCATTCCCACATCGGAATGTGTATTAAGATAATCCAGACAAACTTTAAAAGTATCTTCCTGAACAAGTGTGTCAGGATTAATCAGACAGAGGTTTTTCCCTTTTGCTATTTTCAAAGCCTGATTATTTGCTCGAGCAAATCCCAGATTTTCTTTATTCTCAATTAGTTTGACCTGGGGAAATCGTTCTTTAACAAGTAGTGCACTTCCATCACCCGATCCATTGTCCACAACAAAAATTTCAGATGAGATTCCTTCCAATGCCTTCAGGATAGAATTAAGTGCCTGTTCCAGAAAAGGCTTGACATTGTAACTGACAATGACAATAGAAATCTCTGACATACACTATAATCTCCCCAGCAAACTTAAAAATCTAAGTCGCCATACCATTATTGCCGCTTCTCTTACAATCCCCGAATTCATTTTTGAAACACCTACATCCCTATCCACAAACACGATAGGAATTTCTATTAATCGAAATCCTTTTTTCCATGCTTTAAAATCCATTTCAATCTGGAAAGCATACCCATCCGAATTAACCCGATCCAGATCAATTGCTTCTAATACTCTGCGCCTGAAACATTTATAACCACTGGTGGAATCCTTTAAAGGAAGACCTGTCACAATACGTGTATAAAGATTAGCCAACCAGGAAAGTAAAAGCCTTGACATAGGCCAATTAACAACATTAACCCCACGAATGTACCTTGAGCCTATTACTAAATCGTAATCACGAATGGTTTCCAGAAATCTGGGAATTTCTTCAGGATCGTGGGAAAAATCGGCATCCATTTCAAAAATAATGTTATATTGTCTCTCTAATGCAAAACGAAATCCTGCTACATATGCAGTACCCAATCCCATCTTAGAAGACCTCTTTAAAAGATGCAACCTTGATGTTGTCTGCATCATTTTTTCTACCGCATCTGCCGTACCATCTGGTGAATTATCGTCAACAACAAGAATTTCAATTTTAGAATTTTGTGCCAGAACCTGGGGAACGAGTTTTTGTATATTCTCCAGCTCGTTGTAAGTGGGAATAATTACCAGAATTTCTTTATTTTCTTCCATATTTATCTTTATAATTTACTTCCTTTTTCTTTAAATGCCATCAATTTTTTCTTTAATTCGGGATCATATAGAGCAAGAATTTCTGCTGCCAGTATAGCAGCATTTCTGGCACCTACCGAACCAATAGATACTGTAGCAACAGGCACTCCTGAAGGCATTTGCACCATTGAATAAAGAGCATCCTGCCCACCAAGAGGAGATCCCGCAATAGGAACGCCAATCACAGGAAGTATTGTATGAGCAGCTACTGCCCCTGGAAGATGAGCAGCCATACCAGCCCCTGCAATAATTACTTCAATTCCTCTTTTTGGGGCCTCAACAGCAAAAGCAGTAACATCCTTTGGGTTACGATGGGCTGACAATACACGAACTTCGTAAGAAATATCAAAATACTCCAGGAACTTAATACATTCCTTCATTACAGACTCATCTGAGGCACTTCCCATTAAAACCGCCACCCTTGCTTTATGACTTGATCCAGAGTCATGAGAATTCATAGACAACTCTCCTCGTTAACAAAAACAATACAAAATATAGACATATAAATATACTAAAATGATTTAGAAGTGCAAGGATTATTTCTATCTCCAGTCACATTTTTAGGCTAATAAATTAACAATTTTCCCTGATGTTTCAAAGTTTCATAAAGCTTAAATTTTGGAATGAAGGGGTTTAGCAATCCAAAGACTACAATTTGCGAAATACCACTATTCCCAAATAGACACGTAAATTCAGCCTTAATAATCAAATACAATGCGAAGTATATGAAAAAAAATATTGACATAAAAAGAAATAAACAGTATTTTAAACAGAGGATAAGGTTCATAATCCTGATGACCCCTCTACTGTCTTAAAATACCGCAAAGTCTGTTATAAAGAATGGAGACACATAAATTAAAATGGGTAGAGAAAAAGAATATAAAGAATAC
>CAYYPT010000217.1:0-3749 GCA_964473625.1 uncultured bacterium
TGATCCACCCCTTTTATAACTGCTACGTTATGGTCAAGTGTTATATCAGCTCCAAGTCTCTGAAGTTCTGCTACATGGGTAAATCTGTCAAGAAAAATGGTATCGGTTATAATGGAGGAACCTTTTGCAACGCTCATTAAAGCCATCCATTGAGCCTGCATGTCGGTCGGAAAACCAGGGTAAACAGCAGTAGTTGCATCTATAGGTTTTATTTTGCCATCCGACTGAATTTTGACCCAGTTTCTCCCCTCTTCAATCAAAGCACCGCTGTCGCGAAGCTTATTGATAACAGAAGTAAGATGTTTTGGATTGCTCCCTTCTAATTTTATGTCTCCGCCTGTAAGATGACCTGCTATAAGAAAAGTACCTGTTTCAATTCTATCTGGTATCACTGTAGTTGATGCTGGTACCAGTGTTTCTACTCCCTCAATTTCGAGACGCTCTGTTCCAATCCCAGAAATATGAGCACCCATTTTTTGAAGAAAACGCGCAAGCGCAGAGATTTCCGGTTCTTTGGCCGCATTTTCAATCACAGTGGTTCCTCTGGCAAGAACAGATGCCATGAGTATATTACCAGTAGCACCAACACTAGGAACATCAAAAGATACGTAAGCTCCTTTTAATTTTTTTGCTCTGGCAACAATATAACCTTTATCTATTTTTATTTCAGCTCCTAATTTTCTTAAGCCTTCGATGTGGAGATTGACCGGTCTTGGTCCCCAGGCACAACCACCAGGGAGTGAAACCTTTGCATATCCAAACCGACTAACAAGAGGCCCAAGAACATATATAGAAGCACGCATTGTTTTCACAAGATCATATGGTGCTTCTAAATTAGAACAATTTTTTGTATTGATTTGCAATATGTGGTTGCTAAATTCTGCTTCAGCTCCAATACTTTTAAGAAGATGTGACATCGTCTTTACATCACGGAGTATTGGAACATTTTTGAGTATATATTTTCCTTCGGAAAGTAAAGTAGCAGCCATAATGGGGAGAACAGCATTCTTGGAACCACCGATACGAACTGATCCCTCTAACCGTTTTCCTCCAATAATAACAATTTTTTCCATTAATATCATGATCAGGACTCCAAAAGTTCACGGGCACTTTGCATTGCTGATTCAGTTACGTTTTCACCACCTATAAGTTTGGCTATTTCAATTACTTTTTGTTCTTCATTCAGTGGATGGACAGTTGTGCGAGTACGGTTTGCTTCTATCTTTTTCTCCACAGAGAAATGGAAGTCACCCATTGAGGCAATTTGTGGCAAATGCGTAATGCATATAACCTGGCGTTTTTTCGCAACCTCTTTAAGGTTTTTCCCAACGACTCGTGCAATTCGTCCAGAAATACCACTATCAATTTCATCAAAAACAAGAATCGGGATTTCATCTGCTTCTGCTAAAACAACCTTTAAGGATAACATAATCCGGGAAATTTCTCCACCAGAAGCTACTTTTGCCAGAGGTTTGGGATCTTCTCCTGGGTTAAGAGAAACAAGAAATTCTGCTGTATCAATTCCTTGTGTTGAAACAGCATAATGTTTACCATCTATTTCAACAGGGCCGTCAGGATCATCCTTTTGTTTTAGAAGAATACGGAATAAACTGTTTTTCAAACCTAATTCTTCGAGCGCCTTTACTGTTCGTTTTTCCAACTCAGATGCAGCGTGTTTTCTCTGAGCAGAAACATCAGCGGCAATTTGTGAAAGTTTTTTTCTCTCTTGTTCCATAGCTGTTGAAAGGCCCGTAATTTCATCTTCAATGTTTTCAATCTGGCTCAGCTCTCTTTTAGCTTTTTCCCAGAAATTGATAACTTCTTTAATCGTGGGTCCATATTTTTTCTTTAACCTAGTGAAAAGGCCAAGACGTTCTCTTATTTCTTCTAATCTCTGGGGATTGAACTCTACTTTTGAAACATAGGTCTGAATGTTATTTACCAGTTCCTCAACAATAATCCGAGCGGATTCAGCTTCTTTAACCCATTTTTCAAAGACCTGGTCTACCCCCGTAAGTCCTGCTAAAGTATTTTCTGCAAGAGAAAGTTTCTCAGAAACCGATCCTTCACCTTCGTAAAGAAGTTCATTAATCTGGTTGGAAGCTTCAAAGAGCTTTTCACTATTTTGAAGAATTCTTTCTTCCAGCTCAAGCTCTTCTTCTTCGCCATCTCTAAGATTAGCTCTGGCAATTTCCTCTACCTGGAATTCTATAAGGTCTTGCTTTTCTTGAAGCTGCTTCTCTTTTTGTTTAAGATTACTTAACTCTGCGTTAAGAGATCGGAACTTCTTAACAGACTCTTTTAATTGAGTTAGTAAATTTTTATCCACACCAAAGTTATCTAAATAGTCTAAGTGACGTTCTACCTTAAGAAGAGTCTGATGTGCATGTTGACCATGCAAATCAACAAGCAGATCTCCTATTGTTGAGAGAAGCGAGTTAGGAATAGGAGAATCGTTCGCAAAACTCCTGCTTCTTCCAGATTGATGAATTTCACGTCTTAGAAGAAGTTCATCATCTGACATCTCAAATTGATTGTTGATTATTGTATTCCATTTTTCTGAGTCAGGCACATCAAAAACTCCTTCTACTACTGCCATAGAAGCCCCTTTGCGGATAACGTCACTTTTTACTTTTTCTCCCAAGAGTAGACTAAGGGCGCCTATGATAATAGACTTTCCAGCTCCTGTTTCTCCAGTAAGTATATTAAGTCCACTACCAAAATCGATTGTCATCTCATCGATCAGTGCATAATTTTTTATGTAGAGTTTTTTTAGCATGATTCAAAAACGTTTACTTATTGTTTCTTTGAAAATAATTTCATTATTTACCAAATACGAGTAATGTCACATTTAGGATTTTCCCTATGTAATAATCATATTGTTTAGGTCTTTTACCAAGATCTATAGTATCATAACTATATAGATTTTTTAAACTATATCCAAATACACGGCACCTTCTCTCAAACAAAGATTGCATGTATTTTCGAAAAGAGGTCGAAAATTTGAACCATTCTCTAAAATACTTTGTGTTCACATTGTTATCAATCTGATTCAGATCATAGGTGAATTGAGTATGAGTTAAGTTTAAAAAATTACTTATTTTTTTTAAACTATCCTCTGGTTTTGATACAAATTCTTCATAATGTAGTATATAAAAATTTTTTAAATAATGTAGGTCGTTCAACATAAACTCGTGACTCACCAGCCAATGCCATAAAATAAAAGAAAAAGGAAGACCTCTTTTGAATTTAATGGTGGCATATGAAGAAGCCACTGGATGTCTGATAATGAAAATAAATCGAGCAGTGGGAAAAAATTTTTGCAATAAACGTGCTCGAATAAGATTAGGAGGAGACTTTTCCAAAAGAAACTTTTTTGATAAATCCCAATGTTCACTCCATTCCGCCATTAATTTTTCACGGTTTTCTGGACGAGAAAAAAAACTATTTTCAGTAAGATGACCATGTTTATGAAATGCAAAACGGCCTGGTCCGCCGAGATAATAGTCAGGTGGCAAAACTGATTGCAAATGTTGACCCTCATCCATTGAAACTCCAGTACCTGAAAACCCACTAATTTCAGGATGAGTGGATAATATCTTGGTTAATAATGTTGTTCCGCTTCGGTGTAAGCCACAAACAAATATAATATTTTTTTCTTGTTTAGTACTCATGTCATCCCGACAAAAAGAATCCCGATAGCCTGACCTTACCTTTTACAAGATCTATAATCCAGGTTTTTATTCCCA
>CAYYPT010000218.1:0-3719 GCA_964473625.1 uncultured bacterium
AGGCATGTCTCAAAATTTTTTAAGGATTCATCTTTTTAAGAAATTCATTTTTGCTCTTTTGGGTGGACTTTTTTTATTGTTAATTGTCGTTTTCTTTGTTCATCATTTTGCACATCAACGGTTTCGTATAGCCTGTTTTCCTTTATTTTCTTCCGATCGCTGGTTGGATATTACTATTACCGATGGAATAAACGATCTTCTCCAAAAAGCCAATTCTACAGTTTGTTTGGATTATCCTTTAGACTGGACTTTTGATGCTATTGATAGGGATTCTGTTTCGAATCTGACATATCTTAAATACTACGGAAAGCGTATTGGATTGGACGTCCTTGTTACAGAACAAGTTATTTCAAAATCTGATAAAAATTGTGTGGTTGTTTTAAAATTTTACAATCTGAAAAAGAAAGAGCCTCTTACCCTTAAACTGTCCGATACTCTTTATTTTGCTCATCCCGATACATTTTTCAAGGAGATTATCCACCAGGCTTTAAATTCCTTTTCCATTAAATATGATACTCTTCCTCCTGTATTTCTGCCTTCTCCTAAAGTGTGGAAGGACTACGGTTCTGGAAGATATTATCAACTTATTGACGATTTTACTTCTGCAGAAAAGGCATATCGCGCTGGCCTTGCTGTTGATTCAACAGAGTTTTTTTTACTTAGAGGATTAGCATCGGTTTTATTAAGAAAAAGTTTTTATCTTCAAAGTAAAGGGAAATATGCTGATGATACTTATATCAAAACTGCTGAAATCATTAATAAGACGCTTGAAGTGGATAGCACAGATGAATTAACTTACTGTCTCTTAGGTCAACTTTACATCCAGCGTTCAATGTGGAACAGAGCGGAAAAGGTTCTGAAGAAAGCGCTCCAATTAGGGAAAGATGATCCGTTTCTTTATTTTTACTTAACACGTCTTCATTCTTCTCGTTACAGAAAGATGGGATTTAGAAATAAGGAAACTTTACTCAAGAAAGCTCTTAAACTTAATCCAGCTTTTGAACGGGCATGGATTGCGCTTGGAGATTATTATTTCTTTCGCAACAGAATTGGAAATGCAGAAAAAACTTATAAAAAACTTCTCGAGATTCATCCTTCTTCACTGGATGGTCTTCTGGCTCTTGGAAAACTCTATTTTTCCCGGAATGATATTTTGAATGTAATTAAAGTGTATAAAAAAGTGCTGACAATTAAATCTGATTATCCAGAAGCATACTACAATCTTGGTATAGCTTATTACAATAGGGGCAGAGAAGAGGATGCTATTCGTTTTTTTGAAAAAGCAATAGAATTAAATAACCACGTTGACAGTTATTTTTATCTTGGCCTTATTTATGCAAAGAGAGGGGACAAGGATAAGGCAGTTGAGTTTTTACGCAAACGGATACATTTTCGTAATAAGCTGAATGATCCTTTTGCTGAAGAGGCGAGGAAACTTCTCTTTAAACTACTCCATAATACTGGACAATAACCATGAATCAAGATAATCTGGGAATTGAATCACTTGAGTCTGTTTCTTATACGTTAGATTGTGGATTTAAGAAACTTCATCTTTCTGATAGAACTCATGTAATGGGGGTGCTTAACGTTACGCCAGACTCTTTTTTTGATGGGGGAAAATATTTCGATCCAGATCGTGCCTTTGAGAGAGCCCTGGAGATTGAGGAGGAAGGGGCTGACTTGATCGATATTGGCGGTGAATCTACTCGACCCGGATCAGACCCCGTAGAAGTTTCAGAAGAAATGCGACGTGTTATCCCGCTCATAGAAAGACTTAATGGGAAGATTTCCATACCTATATCTATTGATACAAAGAAATCAGAAGTTGCTGAGGCTGCCATTCAGGCCGGGGCCAGCATAGTAAATGATGTAAGCGGTCTTCGGTCTGATCCTGCAATGGTTTCTGTTGTAGTAAAGTACAATGTACCGGTGGTTATAATGCATATGAAAGGTACTCCAAAAACTATGCAAAATAATCCCACCTACGAAAATATCATTGGTGAGATATATGACTATTTAGCCGAGGCTATACAAATGGCAGTTAAGGCGGGGATTCCGAAGGAAAAAATTATTGTGGACCCAGGCATAGGGTTTGGAAAGAGATGGGAAGATAATTTTGTTATTCTTGGACGTTTAAAAACATTCCTGAATCTTATGTGCCCTATCTTAGTGGGTGTATCAAGGAAGTCATTTATTGGATGGGCGTTAGATCTTCCTGAAGAAAAACGACTCATGGGGACTGCTGGAGCAGTAGCAGCAAGTGTAATGAATGGAGCTCATATTGTGCGAGTCCATGATGTAAAAGAGATGGTCCAGGTGGTTCGCATTGTTGATCATATAAAAAAAGAATCAGGAGTATCATGAATATTAACGTTACAATTTTCCGTATTGGTTTTCTGCCTGTGGGTATTATAGATGTGCTTGATATTTTGTTAGTTGCTTATATTCTTTATAAGCTTTATATTATCATGCATCGTACAAGAGCTGTCCAGATGTTTATAGGTTTACTTCTCATTTTCCTTGTTTCTTTTTTTGCGCAGGCTCTTAACATGCAGGAAATGACATGGATATTTCGTAATTTGAGTACTATCTGGCTTGTTGCGTTTGTTATTATTTTTCAACCGGAATTGCGAAGGCTGCTGACATTAATGGGGCAAAGCCGTTTAATACGATTCTTCACAAAGGAGCAAACCAGTGTAGTGATAGATGAGATTGCCAAAGGAGCAGTAGAGCTCTCCAGGAGAGGCTACGGTGGGCTTATTGTTATGGTTCGGGATACCGGTTTAAAAACCATTATTGAAACAGGTGTTAAAATTCAGTCTTTGGTCAGTTCTTCTCTTATTGTTTCCATTTTTAACCCACGATCTCCCCTTCACGATGGAGCAATTGTTATACAGAATGATATTATTGAAGCAGCCAGGTGTATTTTACCTCTCAGTCAGGATCCCATGCTGGAACATAGGTGGGGTACACGGCATAGGGCAGCCATTGGAATGTCTGAAGAGTCTGATGCACTTGTGATCGTTATTTCTGAGGAAACAGGAACTATTTCTCTTGTAGAAAACGGTGAAATGACAAGGGGTATGGATTATAGTACACTTCAGGAAGCTTTGAATAAAGCGCTTCGATACGGTGTTAGAAAAGCACGTTCTAAATGATTGGAGTAAACTTTTGTAAAAATAGAATAACTAACTAAACTTTGGCAAAAATGTAAAATCACCATTATTTTACAATTCTTGTTTCCAAACAGGGGTTTGGGAACGAGAGGGGAAAAAACATGGAATGTACGTCTTTCTGAGGAGCGCTGATTTATCAGCGTGACGAAGAATCTTTTGCCCATCAGGGTTCAGGTGCAGAATATTTTGTACGGGTTAGCCTGCACAGAGGCAGGATCTTTGTGAGCCAGGTTCTGGGCTAAAGCCCATCTCATTTTCAGAATCATTTCTGCCCACGAGCTAAAGCTCATGGCAATGAAAGTGTCTTAGAAGTATTTTAATCGGAGTAGAAGGATGGTATCGCTTTTTTGTTTTAAAATGTGTTGCACAAAGGCAATAGATTTAATATTCCCCTTTGGCCAAAGGGGGATTATGTGGAGATTTGTTGTTGGAGGATAAATTGTTCTCTTCAGTAATGAATCGTCTGAATTTTTGCCCCTAGCAGACGAGAATTTATCGTTATGAAGTAACTTTGACATTCTTGCCAAAGTTTAGTAAGTAATC
>CAYYPT010000219.1:0-3700 GCA_964473625.1 uncultured bacterium
GGCACAGATGGTAATACAGCCGGAGTTGCAATAGGTTACGCCAGAGGAGTTCTGAATCAGTTTGGTAAAAGAATAATGTTCAATCCAATTCGTAGACAATACCTGAGAAACATACATCTGATTTCTATGATTCCCAGAATGTGGTACAATCTTGAGCTTAACAGCCAGCAGTATATAATTCCCGGGATTATAGTGGTTTTACTCACAATTCTTCCCATGATGCTTTCCTCAATGAGTCTGGTAAAGGAAAAGGAATTGGGAACACTGGAACAGCTTGTCGTTACATCTCTGAAAAAACACGAACTGATTCTTGGAAAATTAATTCCGTTTCTGATTCTTTCTTACATTGAGCTCGGGATTGTATTAGTTCTTGGTATAGTCATGTTCAGGATTTCCATGAATGGCAGCTATATTTTGCTGGCAATACTTTCATTTATTTATCTTTTTACCACATTGGGGTTGGGAATTTTTGTTTCTACAGCTACCACTTCTCAACAGCAGGCTATGTTTATGTCGTGGTTTCTCATGGTTTTTATGATACTGATGAGCGGTTTTTTTATTCCCATTGAAAATATGCCGGCGATTTTGCGGAAGTTGACCTATTTAGATCCTATGCGGTATTTTATGAGCATTATTCGCGATATTTTCCAGAAGGGATCCGGTTTGAAATTTCTGCTGCGTGATATTATCCCTATGACGCTCTACGGTGTTGTGATCTTGAGTTTCAGTGTTGTTAGATTTCATAAAAGAGTGGGATAAAGTCTGGAGATTAAACATCAAGAATCAAATATTAAAATTACATATCAAAATGTAAAAATGACAGAAATTATCGATATATTTAACAACGGAATCCATTTCAGTAGTTATGATTAATTTTACATTTTTCATTGTCATTTTAATTTTTGATATTTAATTTTTGATTTCCCTTATATGTATGAGCGATAGAAAAACTATGAATGAACGAATAACACCAGAAATGTTCATAAAACACTTTACTTCCATGCAGAAAATAACAAAGGCTGATCTTGGAGTTTCACCTGTTGTGGTTGTTGCATGGCACCGGAATGTTGTTGAATCACTGGCAAAAGCCGTTGGAGCTATTCTCTCAAAGCATTGGATATACAGAAAAGAATATCCTCTCTACACAGGCAGAGTGAAGCAAGATACTATATCCTTCGTACATCTACCAATAGGAGCACCTGGCACTATTATGATTATGGAGGAAATGATTGCCTGTGGTGCCCGTGTTTTTCTGGGATTGGGCCTGGCAGGAAGCCTTCAGCCCACAGCACCGATAGGAACCTGTCTGATCCCAACATCTTGTATTCGTGAGGAAGCAACATCTGTCCATTACATCAGCAACGAATCAGCAATAGTGCCGAGTACACGGCTCGTAAAAATTCTCCAAGAATCCTGCTGTAACAAAAAGGTAAAAGTTCTATCCGGTCCTCTCTGGACAACAGATGCCCCTTATCGGGAATTAGTTAATAAGATTGAAACGTATGGCAAACAGGGTGTTCTGGGAGTGGACATGGAAACTTCGGCTATGTATGCACTTGGTCAGTTTCGAAACGTAGAAGTTGCTAATCTCCTTGTGGTGAGTGACGAACTCTGGCACGAATGGCAGATGGCTTCTGGATCTTCCAAACTTCAGAAGGCAATACAGAAAGCAAAAGGGGCGATTCTTCACCTACTTGAGAATGAAGTTCTGGCAAAATAACAGAATGTACTATAACAACTTATACACAATATGCTTAATGATTTTAAGAATCGGGAGGATTTAATTATGATAGATATTTCGCTTTATCTGGTGCTGGGGCTCATTGCTGGAATTCTTAGTGGACTGATTGGTATTGGCGGAGGAATCATTATTGTTCCTGCGCTGGTCTTTCTGTTTGGACTGTCACAGCATCAGGCTCAGGGAACAACACTAGCACTGATGGTGCCTCCTATTGGCCTTCTTGCTGCATTGACATATTATAACCGGGGATATGTAAATTTAAAAATAGCTGCGTTTGTGTGTATAGGTTTTTTTGTAGGTGGTTTTATAGGAGCTAATATTGCAACAGGCTTATCAAGTCGAGTTTTGGAAAAGGTATTTGGAGTAGCTCTGTTTCTAATTGCGATAAAGATGATATTTGGTAAATGAAGAGGTGAATCTATGCTGAAGAAAGGATTGAATTGTCTAGCACTTGTACTGGTCGTTTTTGGTGCCACATACATGGGACTGGTTTTTGTCTATAAATTAGGTAATGTGGCAACGATTCTATCGGGTGTATTTTTCTTGACATTGGGATTGATACTGCTCCTAAAATCGGCAAACCATGCCAGTGAAAGAAGAAGAAATTATTATGGCATTTTCTCGGGGTTGTTCCTTTGGGCAGTCTTTGGAGAAATAATAGAACACTTTAACATCTTATCGCTCCCTGATTGGCATGAATTGCCAATCCTATTTTATTTTATCTTTCTGATAATATATTTTGGTATTAAAAAATACCTACCTTCAGGAATTATGTTTTCACTTGGTCATTTCTCAGGAATATGGTTTTTACATTTTTATATGGTAAATCAGTTTAACATCCTTGGGAGGTACCATTGGAGTACTTATATCAGCGCTGGTATTTTTCTTCTGTTGAGTTTATATTTTGGATTTAAAATGAGCAAAGCCAAAACAAATAGTGAAAACATGGCTTACTCACTGTCTTTACTTTTATCAGCTTGGACCATATTAGAATACATCTGGGGGTGGCGACTACTTCCCGGACCATGGAGTATACATTAGGTGCTAAACCGTATTATTAATAACAACAAGGATAATCATCATGGATAAACCAAAATCAAATCTTGATTTCAGACTAATGTCCCTCACTTACAGACTGCGCGATTTTATCTCTCCCCGTATAAATATTTTAAAAGAAGTGGAGATAAAACCAGGATTCAGTGTACTCGATTACGGCTGTGGACCTGGAAGTTACATACTTCCTCTTGTAGAATTGGTGGGGACAACAGGAAAGGTTTATGCTCTCGACGTTCATCCACTTGCAGTTCAAATGGTTCAACATATTGCTTCCAAAAAACAATTAACGAATGTAACAACAATCCATTCCGATTGCGAAACAAAACTGCCGGACAAGAGCATTGACGTTGTGCTTTTGTACGATATATTCCACGATTTAAGTGAACCCAATAGAGTTCTTAATGAACTTCATCGTGTATTAAAACCCAATGCGATTCTCTCCTTCAATGATCACCACATGAAAGAGGACGAGATCGTCTCGAAGATAACAAAAAGTGGATTGTTCAGATTGTTAACAAAGGGGGAAAAAACGTACAGTTTTTTGCCGCTCGATAAAACCTAAAGAATATGACTATTCCCAGCCAGGAGGATATTTTGTTACAATTTGCACGCAATTCTGAAAAGATTTTAAACATAAGAAAAGCTCTGCCAAATGATGCAAGATATTTTGCTGATCTTGTTCTTGAATCTGCTCCTTCTTTTTTCCAAATGCTGTATGGTAGCAAAGTCAATGCTATATTGAAGAGTTTATTTGTAAAACCTGGCAATTTATTCAGCTTTCAGCACGTCTATTTTGCAGAAATTGACGCCAAAATAGTA
Source organism: uncultured bacterium (assembly GCA_964473625.1). Taxonomy (GTDB): domain Bacteria; phylum Zhuqueibacterota; class QNDG01; order QNDG01; family DSAB01; genus CAYYPT01. The sequence continues at coordinate 3,617 of CAYYPT010000219.1, forward strand.
GGGATGATTTTAGGATACGATTGGATTTCAAAAAAACAGGAGGATTGGACCACTGGATTTTTATTGCTGAAATATATGAAAATC
>CAYYPT010000220.1:0-3692 GCA_964473625.1 uncultured bacterium
CAGGCTTTGGTCTTTCATAAATAAGTACTGAAACCCTGAAGGGTTAATTCCGTATGGATGTGCAACTCATTTGGAGATGAACCTTCTTTATAGGCATTATCTTAAATCAGTTACAAGATCATACACACTCTTAGACTGTGTATGATCGGCATGTATCCATCTTAAATTCCAAAACTGACTGAGTTAATTCGGAAGAAATTTGATAGGCAGTATTTATTCGTCTTCAGAAAGATTAAATTTTGCCAGAAGTTGTTGTTCGCCTTCTGCCATATCTTCCAGTAGCTTTGCTAACTCAGCAACACCCTTCAACTGTGCACTCATTTCATTAGTTGCAGAATTTACTTCTTCCACTCTTCCTGCATTTTCTTCACTTAAAACAGCTACATTTTCCATAGATTCGCCCACCTGACGGGAAAATTTCTCCATATCACTTATAGAAGAAGCAATTTTATGTATTCTCTGTTTGTCAATATCTACCAATTGACGAATATTGCTTAAAGCAGCTACAGCTTCATCAGTCAAACTGGCAGACATTTTAACTTTATCTAATCCTTCTTTCATTGCTTTGCCAACCTTATCAATACCTAATTTAACAGTATTGACCAGATTTGTAATCTCCTTGGTTGACTGTGCAGTATCTTTTGCTAATTTACGTACTTCATCAGCGACTACTGCAAAACTCTCACCATACTCACCAGCATGAACTGCTTCAATAACAGCATTGAGTCCCAGGACATTAATATGGGCTGCTATATCATCTATTACATCAACAATTGTATCAATCTTATCAGAATAATCACTGAGTTCATCCACAATCTCCCAAATTCCTCTGATTGATTTCTCGATGGTTTTCATACTTGTCAGAGTTTTTCCCATTGCTTCTGTTCCGCTGGCAACAGCCTCGGCTGTCTTAGCTGAAGCGTTTGCACTTTCTTTAGCTTCATTAGTTACAACATTAATATTTCTAAGTAACGCTTTCGAGGCCTCTCGTGTTTTATTGAACTGTTCGTTTTGTAAAACAGTCGCCTGCGCTATGTCATTCATAGCCTTACTAATATAGATAGTAGACTGATTAACCTGAGAAGTATTAATAGCCAGATTCTGACTCAATTCCATGAGTTTTCCGGCCTGTTCAGTAATTGTGAAAACAAGACTTCTCAAACTGCTTGGTTCACTGTTAAAAGTAACAACAGGTATTCCTTTTTCTACTGCATGATTAATATAGGGAACCAATTCTCTATCTGCAGCTATTGTAGCTATCCCGTCGTAACCCTGTTCTATTAAAGATTCAATAACTTTTCCGTAAACAGAAGCTCCAAAATCTTTCCTTTCCTGAGCTTCTGGTGGTACAATCCATTCAACAGTCGTATTATAAGATTTTAATTCTTCCTTTGCCCTGAGTGCTCCATCACGAACAGGAAACCAGAAAGCAGAATCTTCTCTGCCTAACACGGCGATCCTTAATGGCTTTTCTGACGCTTTATCCACAGGTCTGGCAAGTCTTTCAAGAGTCGCCTGGGATTGTATAACACCGCGACCAGGCTCCCAGAACTGATGGTAATTTTGAGGAGTAACAACATCCAATTGAGTTAAAAGGCGGGGCACCTGAGGAGTCCAGCCGTTTACCAGATGGTTAAAAATATGAATGGCAGGATTATGTCCCTGAGCAAAGGGGTCATCTCCGATTGTAGCAGTAATTACTCCATCCTTAACATAATGCATTGTTTCATCTGTTAAATCGTAAGCTATGATTTTTACTTTCCCAACTTTTTTCCCATCCACTATTGCTTTTGCTACACCAGGTGGTGTTGCACCTTCCGTAACATAAATCCCTGCAAGATTAGGATACGATTTCAACCAGTTTATTACAATATTATAAGCTATCTCAGGATTTTCTTGGTTTTCCAAAATATCTACGATTTTAACTTCAGGATACTTCTCGCGTAGAAGACTCTGGAAACCCTTACGGCGCAATTCTAGTCCTGCTGCAGAGAAAAAGCCTGTTGTAATAGCAACCATTCCTCTACCACCAATAGCTTCTCCCATTATTTCCCCACAGCGTTGACCCTGCAAATAAGAGTCACCCCCGACATAGCAAAGTCGTAAACATGGAGTATCCGTGAGTTTGTTAAATTCTTCCGCAGTTTCGCCAAGACTTCGAACAATTTCATTAAAGACCTGAGTCAGTTTATCCATTTCATGATCTTTAGAAAATGGAATGGGATTTGCTTGAACAGAAAGACGGACAGACAAATTTCCCTGTGTAAGTTCAGTCACTGTTGTTTTTAACGCAGGGCAATCTTTTTGGGTCAACACCTCTCCCATCTTGAGTAACTTAGAAATCGGTTTTACATTTGTTCTATGGATAAACCAGATAAGGCCAAAAATAATGAGCACACTACCTGATAATCCTACTATAATAAAAATTCTTGATATTAGATTGAAATAGCCTACAAATTCAGCTGTTATAAAAATAAACAGCACAATCAACCCGAGATAAAATAACTTTCGTTTTTCTACAGATTTAATAAAATCAAAAATCATAATTATATCTCCCTTAGAGAAAAAAACTTTTCATATTGTAATACCAAATTTCTTTTTTAAAGATTGCACGTAAATTTCCTATAAAATCGATACTATGATAAGTCTTTTATAATTAAATAATTAGAGCTACAGCTAATGCCGCGGAAAATTATTTCTCTATTTGCTAACTATTTTCAGCAAATCTCTTGCCAATTGTAACATAAGGTTTGGTTTTTTGCGTTATTATTGTGTTTAAAAGTTAACTTTATTATATTATGTTTCATTATCCCGTTATTGTCAGGAGACAAAACATGCTGGAGTATTTAAAACTCTTAGTCATTTTTGGTATAGGCGCAATTGCCGGATTCATTAACGTCAATGCTGGAGGCGGTTCATCCATAACATTGTCGGGTTTAATTTTTCTGGGACTAAACAGTGCCACTGCCAACGGAACCAACAGAATAGGACTTCTTTTCCAAAATATCCTTGCTGTCTCATCGTTTCGTAAACAAAAAATACATCAATTTAAAAGAAGCTTTATCCTTTCTATATTTACATTGCCCGGAGCCATTATTGGGGCAATACTTTCCATAAGAATAAACGATGAATGGTTTCATCGTATTTTAGCCATTGTAATGATTGGTATTATATTCTCAATTATTTTCTCCCCTTCAAAACGCTCGGTTATACAGAGGGAAATAGCTCATAACAAATGGCTAATTTATCCCGCAATGTTTGGTATTGGTTTTTATGGAGGATTCATTCAGGTAGGAGTTGGATTCTTACTAATGGCTTCGCTTTATCATATTTTAAAAATTAGTTTAATACAGGTTAATATGCATAAAGTATTCATTATTCTGCTCTATACTATTCCAGCACTATGTGTTTTTATAAAAACCGGTAATGTAAATTGGTTATATGGATTGGTTCTAGCTGGTGGTACATCCTGTGGAGGTTGGTGGGGTGTAAAAATAGCTGTTAAGGGCGGAGAAAAAGTAATTCGTTATATTCTAATTATCGCGATCTTTGTAATAGCACTCAAATTACTAGGAATATTTTAGAATTCGGCGGGTGCCTTGTATAGGAGAACCTATAATGAACTTACTGCGTGTGACACGACCCTTGTGGTCGTGCATAACTAAATAATAATCAAGAAATATGAGAGTGAC
>CAYYPT010000221.1:0-3689 GCA_964473625.1 uncultured bacterium
TCTTCAGAACCAAGCCAGGGGTAGATTGCTCTTTCTGGATGCGGCATAAGTCCAAGAATATGTCCAGAGGGATCACATATGCCGGCTCTTCCCATAGGTGAACCGTTCGGATTTGCAGGATATTCTTCTGTTCCTGAAGGTGAACCATATCTCATGACTGTTTGATTTTCCTTGTAATCTTCAGGCAAAAGAAGTCGTCCTTCACCGTGAGCAACAGGAAGGTAGAGTGATCTTCCAGCAAGGTTTTTTGTCCATATACAATTAGTATCCTGCACATAAACATTAACCCATCTGCTTTCAAAAACTCCTGATAGGTTTTTATCGAGCAGAGCCGATGGACGGCCAATTTCTCCGCGACCTGGAAGTAGTCCTGTGTTAATCAATACCTGAAATCCATTACAAATTCCGATAATAGGTATTTTTTTCTCCCTGACTTCTAACAATTGATCTTTCAATCTATAGACAAGATCAATGGCAAGTATGCGGCCTGCTGCTACATGATCTCCAAATGAAAAACCTCCCGGTATGGCGAGTAAATCACAGTCGGTAAGTTTTTCTTTCCCTTTGAGCAGATCAGTGGTTAAATTGCATATAGCTGGTTCTGCTCCGGCCAGACGAAATGCATCTGCGGTTTCGTGGTGACAGTTTATTCCTGGAGCATAGAGAACTTTTACTTTTGGTTTAATCATTTGGCCAATACCTCATAAAAAGGTTTTTCCCAGGTGGTAACAAGTTCTTCCATTGAGACAGAAAATTCAATACTGTCTGTATCTATTGTTAAAGTGTAATCTTCTATAATTTCGCCTACAAATACCCCGTTCAAATTTTCTCTGACTTCTTCTGTGTCTTTTTCTTCAACCTCAATAAGTATTGCTCCAATCATTTCAGCAAAAAGCCCGATCGATGGTTTTTTTACTCCTAAGCGATTCGTCAGTTGCGTAAGATCAACATGGCATCCTAATTTACTTCCCATCCCCATTTCAAAGAGTCTGCGAATCAATCCGCCTTCAGAAATTGCAGACGCAGAAAGAATAATCCCTGTTTCCTGCATTGGGTGAAGTAAACGCCATAACTTTTTCACTTCTTCTGGAGAAGGTGCAGGAAGTTTGTTTCCTTTTTGATTTAACGTATCCAGATATATTGAACCGCCAAGATTGGAAGAAAGAGGACCTACAACAAAAAGTTTGTTGCCAGCCTGTTTCCATGACTTGGAAACAAGTTTGTTGACATCAGGTATTCTTCCAAGGGCCATAACTGCAAGGGTAGGGGGGACATCAAGTCTTTTGCCGTCTTTTCCTATGAAAGTACCACTTGAGCTGTCTTTTCCACTGATGAAAGGAGTCCCAAAGTTACGGGAAAGATCGGAACATGCGCTAACCATTTTTTTTAGTATCCAGGCAATTTCCGGTGTAACCTTAGGAGTATAGAAATTATCACAAAGAACAATATCTTCCACTTTAACACCAACAGCAATGAGTTTTGTTATTGATTCAATTATAGCAAGTTTGGCTGCATTTTCTGAATCTACCTCTCCATAAAATGGGTTGAATCCTACTGCTGCTACTGCGCCAAAAGATTTGCCTCGAATGGGGACAGATACCCAGATATCGTTTGGCATTTTCCCGTTTTTACCTCCGTAGGGACCGATTACGGTAATTCCCTGAACAGTGCTGTCAAACTGTGTTCCTGCGGGAGATTGGTCACAGATATTGAGATGGGAGAGAATCGATTTTATGGCAGATATCCAATGATCCTGAGATTCCAATAGGGGAGGAGAGAAATTCTTTTGTTTCTTTTCAGGTTCTCTAATATCAATTTGTGGCAGAGGGCAACTCTTTCGCAGATCTTTAAAATCCAGATCAACAACTTTTGTTCCAGTAAGTTCTGGAGTCGGAGAAAGACTTTCTGGATTAATATCTTTTGAATCATCAAAGATAACCTGACATCGTCCTGTGTTTGTGAATTTTCCAATAATAGCTGCGGGGACTTCATACTTCTCAAGGATTTTCATTGCCTCTTTATGTTTTTCCGGAGGAATACAGAGGAGCATTCTTTCCTGACTTTCAGAAATCCAGATTTCCCACGGCCGCATTCCTTCTGTTTTGAGGGGAACCCATGCAAGATTGATCCACACACCTGTATCTTGGCCCATTTCTCCTGCAGCAGAGGAAAGTCCTGCTGCGCCAAGATCAGTAATGGCGCGAAGACAATCATTGTCCCGCAATACCGGAATGACTTCCATAAATTTTCTTTCCTCAATTGGATGACCTATCTGGACATGGGCGGCGTCTACTATGGCTGTTTTATTCGTCATGGAATCAGAGCTTACAGTAGCTCCATGAAGGCCATCTCGTCCTGTTGGCCCCCCAATAAGTACGGCGAAATCTCCTGGTTCTGGGTGTCCCTTTTTAGCGCGTTTTTCTGGAATGATTCCAATTGAGTGCCCAAGCGCAAAGCACTTTCCTGTGTATCCATTATGAAAACGGTAAATTGGGAACATCATTGGTATTCCCATTGGATTTGTATAGTCGGCAGTGCCGCGAATGGATTCAAGGAGAATCGTTTTTGGATGGAGGACTCCATCAGGAACATCAGACCACTCCATTCTGGGATTCCCCAATCCCATGATAGTTGTTCCGCCAATAGGCCACGCGCCCTGACCGCAGCCGAGAGTATCACGTATCACTCCCCCGTGTTTTGTCATTATTCCTCCATACGGGCTTACAGCAGTAGGAGAGTTGTGAGTTTCACCCTTAATTGTAAGTGCCCATCCATCGTAGAATTTTACTGCTCCAGCATTGTCTTCAAATACCGAAATCACAAGAGGATGATTAATTTGATTTGTAGCATCCCACAGTTTCTGGAGTAATCCCAGGCTTTTCCATGTTGTGTGAAAACAATGGTCAGACCAGCTCTGAGCAAACATCTCGATTTCGGCATCTGTGAGAGCCCGTTCCATTTTTTGGGAGATTTTCTGGAGGGCTCTCATTTGATCAATATTTAAAAAAAGACGTCTTTTTTCACTGAGCTGAATCAATTCATCGTGGGTAAATTTCTGAATGTCAATTTTTTCTACAGGACCGGCCTTACCCTGGGGTTTTAATGTGTTCCATTTCTCATCCGGGGAAATGATTACCTGAACCTGTGAATTGTAGAGATATCGTGTTACTATTTTCTGAGCAGTTGGTTTATCTACACCGATAAATTGATAACGATGGGCAATGCGAACCCATACAAGATTTTTCACCCCCAATGCAATTGATGCTCTGAGAACAGATGGAAGTTCAGGATCTGTAACTGCCCTCTGATATCCAACCTCTATTACAGGACCTTCATTTTCATTCAGAGTAGAATGAGTTGTACTTATTTCAGCAGAAGGATGAGAAAAAAGAGGTTTTAAAAGTAAGGCTTCTTCTTCAGTAATTCCCTCCAGTCTGAAAACTCTTTCAATGCGAAGATCGGAAAGCTCGTTGAATCCTTCAGTACGTAATCTTAGCAGTAAAATTCTGGCTTCAGGATTATCGCCTGTTCTTCTCTGGTATAGAGTAGAAATCAATTTTTTCCCTCCATATTTGTACTTTTACTCCGATCTATTAACACAGAATCGGGGTTCTTAAATTCTAAGACCAAATTATCAAAATGTCAAGGGGAAAAATAGAAAATATTGAATGACCCACATTTTTCCATGT
>CAYYPT010000222.1:0-3638 GCA_964473625.1 uncultured bacterium
GTAAATGATTATAGAGAAGCCGGTACATATTCAGTTATCTGGGATGGAAGAGACAGTCGAGGAATTGAGATACCTTCAGGAATTTATCTCTACACTCTTCGGGTAGGTGATAAAATCTTCACAAAAAAGCTCATGCTTCTGAAATAACTCGACAAACTATATAAAATCAAAGTCTCATCCAGAGAGTTTTGGATGAGGCTTTTTTAATAGTCAGCGGTATACCATGTTTGTTCCGTTTCCCACGGATAGCTTTTTTGAAACTTGCATTTTAATTGTTTAAATTGTATATTACAAGCTAAAATTGTGAGAGATAACATTGAGTAAGATTATTGCAATAGCGAATCAAAAAGGTGGTGTAGGCAAGACCACCACTGCAATAAATTTAGCATCCTGTATAGCGGTTGCGGAGAGGTGTACTTTGCTTTTAGATATTGATCCTCAGGCAAATGCTACCAGCGGAATGGGTGTGGATCATACTAATATTAGTAAGAGTATTTATGAAGTTATTCTCAAAGACGAGAATATTAACGATGTAATTCTTTCCACAGAAATTTCGTATCTTGATTTAGTACCATCGAGTATTCGTTTGGTAGGTGCAGAGGTAGAATTGGTAAATCTTATAGGACGTGAAAAAGTTCTTCGCGAAGCAATAAACGATTTGAAAACAGAATATGAGTATATTTTTATTGACTGTCCCCCTTCACTGGGGCTGCTTACAATTAACAGTCTCACAGCGGCTCATTCTGTTCTTATACCCATTCAATGTGAATATTATGCTCTGGAAGGATTGAGCCAGCTTCTCAAAACAATAAGACTTGTTCAAAAGAATCTAAACCCGGATCTGAAGATAGAAGGTGTTCTTCTCACCATGTTTGATAATAGATTGAATCTTTCCAATCAGGTGGCTGATGATGTGAGAAAATTTTTTGATGACAAAGTATTTGATACTGTTATTAGCCGAAATGTGAGATTGAGTGAAGCCCCAAGTTTTGGTAAGCCTGTAATTCTTTATGATGCAGTTTGTACAGGAACAGAGAATTACATGAGGCTTGCCCAGGAGATTCTTGATCATGAAAAGTAAAAGGTTGGGGAAAGGGTTAGAAGCTCTAATTCCCCAGATGTCGCCTGAGGAAGAATTAGAAAAGAAAGAGAAGCTTTTTGAAATTGAAGTGGCCAGAGTGCGAGCTAATCCGTTTCAACCAAGAAGTGAATTTGATAAAAAAGGATTGGATGAGCTAAAACAATCGATCCTGGAGAATGGAGTTATACAACCGATTACTGTACGGAAAACTGAAGAGGGGTTTGAACTAATTGCTGGTGAACGTCGACTCAGAGCAGTTCAAGAATTGGGATTTGATAGAATACCGGCTTTTGTAATGGATGTGGATTCAGAAGATAAAATGCTGGAACTGGCCCTGGTGGAAAATATTCAAAGGGAAGACCTTAACCCTATAGAACTCGCCAGAGCATATCAGAGGCTTCAGAAGGAATATGGTTTAACTCATGAGGCTGTGGCTCAGAAAGTAGGAAAAGATAGAGCCACAGTGACAAATTTTATACGATTGTTGAAACTACCAAAGAAAATTCAGGATAGTCTTTCCAGTGGACAGATCTCTATGGGGCATGCAAGGGCTTTGATGGGGCTTTCTTCACCGTCAGAACAGATTGGAATGTGGAAAAAAATCATCAAGCAGGGGTGGAGTGTTCGCAAAGTTGAGGAAGCAGTAAGAAATCAGATCGAGACCAAAGAAAAGATAAAAAAGGTTGCTGTTCATGAGCGTCCTCCATATATGGTAGAAATTGAAGACAGGCTAAGGTCTGTCCTGGGCACGCAGATCAGAATCAGAAAATCTGGCAAGGGAGGGAAAATCGAAATTTCTTACTATTCCGATGAAGATCTGGACCGGCTTGTTGAATTATTGGAGTCTTTATAAAAAATGAAAATAGGAAATAAAAGAACCAGATATTTTTCCCTGATGTTTATTCCAGACCAGGAGCAAAATCCCAAAAGTATTTCTATGAGTTATTTTAAGGGTAAGCTGCTTCTTGGGGTTTTTGTGCTCTTGACACTTCATATTGTTGCCGGAGGGATTGGATATTACTGGGTTTTTCGACTCGGTAAGACTACCCGCTTACTAAAAAACGAAAATAATGAATTAAAACTACGGAACAAAAAGATTGAAGAGATAGTTAAAGAATTTCAAGAAATCCGTATGACCGACGTTAAAATTCGAAAAGCTTTCGGCGGGTCGCTAGGACTTAGTCATTTAAACAATATTTCTCTTAAAGACATGAAACGTCGGACAGCATTTCTTAGGGAATTGCCTCCTGAACAGATTAGTTCGGAGGTTCATTCTATGGTTTTGCCCAAGCGGCAGATTCAGAATGGGCTTTATTTTTTAAGTCAGGAAAAGCGGGATTATTTTGATCCCCAATATTTGCCCACTCTTTTGCCAGTTGAAGGATTTCTCACCACTCATTTCCAAAAGGGTGGATGGTTTGCAGCACGAACTCATTATGGGATTGATATTGCTGCGAAGAAGGGTTCTGTTATTCGGGCAGCAGGTGCAGGAATTGTCCTTATAGCAGATTGGACTCCTGATTTTGGTAATGTTGTTGTTATTTCTCATGGAAGAGGAGTTTTTTCCTATTACGCCCATGCAATGCGATTGTTGGTGAGTCAGGGATTTAGGGTTAAGAGAGGACAGCCCATTGCACTTCTTGGAAGTTCTGGAATTAGCTCAGCGCCGCATCTACATTTTGAAATATGGAAAGATGGTGAACCTTTGGATCCGGAGAAAATTCTTTTTGCGCTACCAAGTCAGAAAGTAAAAGCTGGATCGTAATGAGTAAAACCTGCGGGTTTGAAGAAAATTAAGTTTTAAGAAAGTATTCTTAAAAAGACAGAGAATAGACTATCCGTTTTGAGTATACTAATTTGGGGAGAATAGTGTTGAGAAAAGCAAAGACAAATTCTGAATTTGGCAGAGGGGGAGAGCTTAATACGATTGTTGGTAAAGGAACACTCATTACAGGAGATATGCAGGTCCGGAACAGTTTGCGGATTGATGGAAAAGTTAAAGGGAATATCAAAGTCACTGATACAATTGTTATAGGGAAAGAAGGAGAGGTAGAGGGGAATGTAAATGCCAAACATCTTTTCCTTGCCGGTATTATCAAAGGAAACGTTACTGCTTCCGGAAAAGTGCTTTTAGAATCAACTGCCTCGGTTTTTGGTGATATTAAAGCTATCCGGTTGGTGATTGATGAGGGAGCCCTTTTTGACGGAAAGTGTGCAATGAAAGGAACAGATAAGGCAGAAGGAAAAACTAAGATTGAAGAAACAAAAAAGGTGCCCTGATTGGGATAAGAAATCCTCAAAAAAGACGATTTTTTTATTTAAGTCTTTTTAGTCATGTTCTTTTGATTTTTACTCTGAGTGTAATGGGTTTTTACTTTCTGGGTAAAGTGATTGATTCTATTACCGGTAAAGGGTTTTTTTTTATTCTGGGAATCCTTGCAGGAATTTTTTTGGGAATGTGGGGAGCATTTCGTTTGATTACGAAGTATGTAGAATAAATTTCTAAACTTTGGCAAATTTGAGATCAGGGCGGTCACTCAGAATAAATTTCATTTAA
>CAYYPT010000223.1:0-3603 GCA_964473625.1 uncultured bacterium
ATGAATGATTTAAAAAGTCTTAGGGGAGAAGAATTATCATGAAGCGAAGAAAAACAATTGCGGTCGCATTACTATTTTTACTCTGGTTCGGTTATGCTAATGGAGGAATAAACCTCGGTATAAGAATTTGTAATAATCAATGGAACAAAAAATGGCTCATAACTCCTGCTCCTGAAGTAAGCTTATCAACACGTTGGCTCTGGATAGGGATAGATGGAACTATGGGGAGTTATAAACCGTTGGTTGGCAGTGGAGGTTATGTTTTCCAGACACGTTTTTCCTTTAGTCCAATGCTGCGGATTCCTCTTCTTGGTCCTTTCTTTACCGCCGCAGGTTACGGTTTTTCGTACACATTTCGCCGTGTAGAACTTGAAAGTACTGATGGTAAATACAAAATCACTTCGGAAGAAACCGGTAAGGGAGAAATCCGTGGTTTTTTCGGAATAGAAATACCCATATTTTCAAGACTAAAAATCTATCTAAAAGGCGGATATTCATTCATTGATGATAACAACAGATATTACTCTGCTTCGCTTGGGACAAGCTTTATCTGGCCAAATCCTTCCAGCAACAAGAAAAAAGGTTATACAAAACTTCTGCGAAAAGAAGAAATTAAAACTCCGGTTTTACCCACTAAGAAAGGTTTTTCAATAAAGAGAGTTACATTTCTCAGTAATGAAGATCTTATAACCAGCGAATTAAATGCAGCCATTGAGACAGCACTGGTTAATTCCGGGGTAAAAGTATTTAGCTGGAGAACAGTGCGGGAAAATCTGGTTCAGCATTTACGCAAACAGGCTGGAGAGAACAGTATAAATACTGATGATATTTCATCGCCTGTGGATACCATGTCTTCTCTCCAGATTGCCGTGGAAGCTTCACAATTACTAAAACTCGATGCAATCATAAAAACATGGATACGCTATACATATAAATCCTATGGGGCTGGAATTATTGTCCATTCCGCTTATGTGAAGATTATCCGACCCCATTCAGGAGAAATTATCTGGGCAACAGAATACAATCCTTCTGACAAAAGTTTCCTTCGCTGCAAACAAAAATTATCCAAAGAGGTGCTTCAGGCAGTTAAATTAACTTACCATTAAATGATACAATAAATTAGAACTTAAGATTTGTTATCTGGAGTAGTGGTTTTGTAAACTGATCATACACAGTCTCAGACTGTGTATGATCGAATGTTATTTTAATACAAAATCCCCTCTAATCTCCCTGTCGCGAAGGGAGGGAATTTAAAAAGATTCACCAACGGCTAAATAATGTCATTTTTTTTCGTCATTGACTTAATTTCGATCTGATCCCTGGCTGGAAAAATTTTCTCCTTTCAAGAAGATGCAACCTTTGAGACCACAACTCTTTTTGCCACCGCACCTGTAATTAAAATCAGCCCCAGGAAGCTCACAACAGACGGCCCGCTTGAGAAATCCAGGAAATAGGAAAAAAGTATTCCTGCCAGGGATGCTGTAAATCCCACAACCCATGCTATAAGGAATCTTTTCCCCCAGCTTATGGCAAACATTGCGGCAAAAGTTGCAGGGATTACAAGAAACGAAAATATCACAAGAACACCGGCAATTTTAACAGAGAGAATAATCACAATTCCCATTGTGACATAAAAAAGAAAATCCCACCATTCAGCTCTAAGACCTTTATCAACCGCACTCTGATAATCCAGAGATATACTTTTAAATTTATCTTTAAAAATAAGATGGACTGCGCCAACAGCAGCATATACGCCAATAGAAATAAAAATATCCAGCCATTTTGCCCAGAGTATACTTCCTGTGAGCATGTGTTCAAGATGAATATTACCGCCAGGAGCAAGAGCGAGAAAGAAAAGAGCAGCTGCCGCTGCGATTGCATAGGTTACGCCTATAACTGCTTCCTGGGGAATCTGCGTTATTTTTTTTCTGATCTGGGAGAAAAAAAGAGCAGCCAGTACAATAAAGCCAAATGCAAAGACATAAGCTATAAAACTATTTTCTCCTACTCGCAAGAAAACAAAAGCCAGTCCCAGAGCAACTGCCGCAATCTGAGCAAGGGTAATATCAATAAAAATAATTTCTCTCTCCAGGACATGAATACCGAAATACCCCAAGATGCTGATCATTGCCAGGCAGGCAAAAAAAGGTGGTGTTAAAAACTGGATAACGTCCCACATATTTTTATCCTTTCATGTATTTTTATGAATTCTTATCTTTCACGTCTTTTCAGGTATTAAAGCGCGCATAATCAATGCGCCGATAAAAAATATTCCAAGTGCTAATACAAGAGTAGGGCCGTACGGCAGCCTGAAAAAATAGGACGCTAATAGTCCACTGAATGAAGCAACTAGTCCAACAACCCAGCCGATTTTTAATCCTTTTCCCCATCTCTTTGTGAAAAGAGCAGCAATGGCAGCAGGGATCATCAAAAAACTGTAAGCTAAAAGAACACCAGCAATAGGAACAATCAAAGCAGCGATAATTCCCAGAGTAGCAAAAAATAACAGATCCCAGAGATTCTCATGTTCTACTTTCTGTGATTTTTCTGTTATGGCAATAAATTTCTTTCTGTAAAGGTAATGAAAAATCGACAAAAGAGTGTAAACCATAAGAGTTACAATAACAAGATTCCAGTTTACCCACAGCATACATCCGGAAAGGGTCTGAGTAACGTAGGCAGATCCACCGGAGAATTTGTCCGCCACCATAATAGAAGCCACCAGAGCCAGACCATATGTAATACCAATTACTGCTTCGTGAGGAATTCTTTTGTTTCTGGGTTTGACAAAAGCAAGAATAAAAGAGCCTACAAGAACAGCCACAAGTGAAAATAAATAAGAAATTGTTGAGCCTCCCTGGAATCCCAGACCAATTCCTACGATTACACCAAATGCTGCCAGTTGGTCAAGTGCAAGATCGGAAAAAATAATTCCTCTTCTTATCACATGAAGTCCAAGATATGTATGCACCAGTATGACAGCTAAAAGCAAAATAATTTGAATAAGAAAAAAATTAAGTGTTTCAGTCATTGGTTTCTCCTGATATTAATATAGGAGCGCAGGAGAAGAATCAAAAATCGAACAAATTGGATTCTTCTCCCATCGGCTATCCTGTTTTTCCCCTATTGTTTTTTAATCTATTTTTTTAAAGCATCATTTATACTTTTAATCCAGCAGTCAACAAGTTTAAAGTTATCGGAGATCCCAGGAGCCGCTCCCACGCAAAAAGGAACATAGACAACTTTGATCCCAGTCTTTTTGGCAATTGTATCGGGTTTCCTTCTCTCAAAATAGTTTGCCACCAGCATAATACGAACATTGTGTTCTTTGATCAACCGAATGATATCCCCCACGTGTTTTGGGGTTGGAGGAATTTCTGGCTTAATTTCAATATAGCCAATCACTTTTAGACCAAAATCTCTTGCAAAGTAGGCCCAATTTTTATGATAAGCAATAATTTCCGCATTTCGGAACGGAAGAGCTTCCTTCAGCCAACCGCCCAGTTTATTAAACAACTTTTCGCCCTGATATTCTTTTTGCAAAAAGTCAAAAAGTGTTCCCCCAATCAGCATGTCTGATAATTCTTCTCCACCGATTAAATC
>CAYYPT010000224.1:0-3596 GCA_964473625.1 uncultured bacterium
GACTATCAACCAATTCCATGGTACGATGGTTATCTGAAGTGGTGGTATGACAATGGACCTGGATTGTACGATGATATCTATATGGATCTTACTTTTGTCGACGTATTTGAGAAGGAAGGGCTGGATGCACCGGCAAGTTCTTTTGCAAAGGCATTTGCTAATGCAGGATACATGCTTTGGCATGCAAACCAAGCCGCACGCTACAATATACTTCATGGCATTATGCCGCCAGAATCCGGACATTGGCTCAATAATCCTCATGCCGATGACATTGACTTTCAGATTGAGGCAGATTTTGCTGGTTTGATGAGTCCTGGGATGGTAAACACTGCTTCAGAAATATGTGATAAAATTGGTCACATTATGAATTATGGGGACGGTTGGTATGGTGGTGTGTATGTAGCTGCTATGTACGCACTGACCTTCGTGTCAGACGATATTCACTATGTAGTTGAAGAAGCATTGAAGGTAATTCCAGAAGAAAGTCAGTATGCAAAATGTATGCATGATGTCATAAAATGGTATAAAGAAAACCCGAAAGATTGGAAAGAAACGTGGTTCAAAGTTCAGAGAAAATGGTCTGAAGATGTTGGTTGCCCTGAAGGTGTTTTTAACAGCTTTGATATTGATGCCAAAATCAACTCAGCATGGATTTTGATTGGTTTATTATACGGTAATGGCGATTTTGGCAAAACTATTTCAATAAGTGCCCGTTGTGGTGATGATTCAGATTGTAACCCTGCAAGTGCAGGAGGTATACTGGGAACAATGTTGGGATACAAAAATATTCCCAAATACTGGAAACAGGGTCTGGCCGAAGTTGAACCGATAGATTTTAAATATACCACCATTTCACTCAACGATGTTTACAAGCTTTCTTTTAAACATGCCTTACAGGAAATACAACGTAATGGAGGCAAAATGGATGGTGATGTGGTGACTATCAATGTTCAAGAACCAAAACCCGTTAGATTAGAGGTGGGCTTTAAAGGCCACTATCCGGTCAAAAGACAACCTCTTAACATTAATTTAAAAGACGAAGCGTCATTCAATTTTGAAGGTATTGGATTCGCCTTAGATTGCTCCTGGAATGGCGGTGTGCAAAAGAAAGGTGAAGAAGATTATACCTTTAAGGTTGCCATGTATATTGATGGTAAACTAGATCAAGTTGCTGAATTGCCGACGAATTTCACCATCCGAAAATATACACCGTTCTGGAAGTATCAATTGCCGATGGGCAAACATACAGTACGTTTTAAGGTTTTGAACCCGACTGACAAAGCCGAATTCCGTCTTGGAGATGTGATTATTTACAGTAACAAACCATCAAAGCCAAAATATTAAAACATTATAAATAGAAACCGGCTTAGAGTTTATTAGCCTGTTGTATACAGACACAGTATTCAAAATAGGAGGATAAAAAATGTTTATTTTACAGAGTTATCTGCTGGCAGTTATTTTTTGTTTCATAACTATGCTTTGTTGGGGCTCATGGGCCAATACCCAAAAATTGGCGGGTAGAGAGTGGAGATTCGAACTCTTTTACTGGGATTATGTTATTGGGGTTGTTCTACTTTCCGTAATTTTTGCTTTTACATTAGGAAGTATAGGAACTGCGGGAAGAAGTTTTATAAAAGATGTTGGGCAGGCTGATTTCTCAAATCTCCTCTCAGCAATGATTGGAGGGGCAATATTTAACGCTGCCAATATCTTATTAGTTGCTGCAATTGCAATTGCAGGAATGGCTGTAGCGTTTCCTGTTGGAATCGGCTTAGCTTTGGTTCTTGGAGTTATAGTAAATTACATTGCCACACCTCTGGGCAATCCTGTTATTCTGTTCTTAGGTGTTGCCCTTGTAGTCGCTGCAATAATTATAGATGCCTTTGCCTACGGGAAATTGCCGAACCAAACCAGGGGTGTAACAACAAAAGGATTGGTTCTTTCTGTCTTATGCGGAATTCTAATGGGCTTTTTCTATCGCTTTGTGGCAAGATCCATGTCAACAGATTTTATCAATTTAGAGCCGGGTAAACTGAGTCCGTACACCGCAGTAGTATTCTTCTCAATCGGATTACTAATCAGCAATTTCCTTTTCAACACTTTAATAATGAAAAAACCCTTTGTAGGAGAACCAGTACCGATCTCTGCATATTTTAAAGGCGGTTTACCCATTCATTTCATCGGCATACTTGGAGGGATCATCTGGTGTATTGGTATGTCCTTCAGCATAATTGCTTCTGGTCAGGCTGGTTTTGCCATCTCGTATGGACTGGGACAGGGAGCTACCATGGTTGCTGCCCTCTGGGGTGTTTTTATTTGGAAGGAGTTCAAAGATGCAGCTCCAGGGACAAATAAACTACTGGCATTTATGTTTATCTTTTTTATTGTTGGTTTAGGTTTGATTATAACAGCGAGAGTAGTTTAAGTATTCAAGGGGGAAGTTTTTTTACTCTGTTTTTTTAAAAATACAGGATACTGTTAACTACTATGAATGCACTTTAATTATCGCTTACAAGCGAGATAAAAGTACGGGGATTGTTACTGCAAATGGACAGAGTTATTTTTACCTTATAACTTTTTAACATAGAGAGGATAAAATGGAGAAACCAAAAATTGTAGTTGTGGGAAGTTCCAATACAGATATGGTTATTAAACTTGAGAGATTACCCGGCCCAGGTGAAACTATTCTTGGTGAAGATTTCATCATGGCTGCAGGGGGCAAAGGTGCTAACCAGGCAGTGGCTGCAGCTCGGCTTGGTGGAGATGTTACGTTTGTGGCTCGTGTTGGAGCAGATATATTTGGGAAGCAGGCGATCCAGAATTTTCAGAAGGAAGGGATCAACACAGATTTCATTGTTATGGATAATAAAAATCCCTCAGGAGTAGCATTGATATTTGTGGATAAAAAAGGTGAAAACACCATAGCAGTCGCTTCCGGAGCAAATAATAAATTATCCAAACAAGACGTGGCGGCTGCCAAACAAAAGATCGAAAGTGCAAATGTCATGCTTCTCCAACTTGAAACACCTTTAGAAACAGTGCAATATGCTGCACGTTTAGCTTCGGAAGCAGGTGTGAAAGTTGTTTTGAACCCTGCCCCGGCAAGGGAACTGGATGAAACATTGCTTCGCACAATTACCGTACTTACTCCAAATGAATCGGAGACCGAACTGCTTACAGGAATAAAGGTCGAAGACGAAGAATCAGCAATAAGGGCAGCAGAAGTTTTAAAAGAGAAAGGTGTCTCTGAGATAATAATAACAATGGGGGCCAAAGGGTCTTTTTTGATAAGGGATAATAAAGCTATCTTAATCCCAACCAAAGAAATTAACGCCATTGACACCACAGCTGCTGGTGATGCTTTCAATGGGGCTCTATCTTACGCGCTTGCGAAAAAAGAACCTTTAGACAAAGCTGTTAGATTTGCCAATCTGGTAGGAGCTCTTTCTGCCACAAAGCTTGGGGCACAACCATCAATGCCTACATATGATGAACTACGTAGTTTTTCTAATGCATAGGAAGTTCGTGGGCTTGAAATGTATTCCAAAAGCTAAATAAAAGGCACCCAGGATGAATGTAAAACCTGAATTTCCTAT
>CAYYPT010000225.1:0-3582 GCA_964473625.1 uncultured bacterium
AGAATGTGGTTTGAGTATGGAACATTGCTTATCCGTTAACTCGGGGTAAATTAAAAAGGCAGAGCTCGAAAACCCTGCCTCATAAAAATCGATTCCAATAGTACCCCCAGCCATATCTCCGTAAGTTCTTTTAAAGTGCAATAAAAATACTAATTAAATATAACAATAAATTTTAATAAAGTCAATTGATCTGGCGCCTTCCATCCCCTGACGCATTGACGCATTGACTCAAAAATAAAGTAGAGACACATAATATTATGTGTCTCTACTTTAGAGGGATTGAACTTTTTTAAAAATTGCTCGCTGCCTCATAACGATAAATCCGAAATTCGAATATCGAAGCACAAAACAAAATCCAAAATCCTAATTCTTAAATGACAAAAACAGATGAGTATTGTTTTCGCCATTCCTTATATAACTTAATATCTTCGGTTACATTTTATTTTGAGACAACATGCTTATTACTATAGATACAAAGGCGCGCCAGGACCTGTTGGCAAGCCTAGCAGTATCCAGATCGCTAAGAGAACCATCCAGAAAATGGACAATGCAATCGTGTATGGAAGCATTGTCGCAATAATAGTTCCAATACCATACTTCTCATCATATTTCTGTGCGAAGGCAACAATGAGGGCAAAATAGCTCATCATGGGTGTAATGATGTTGGTGATGGAATCTCCAATTCTGAATGCTGCCTGAGTGATTCCAGGATGGTAATTAAGAAGCATAAACATCGGTACAAATATAGGCGCCATAATGGCCCACTTGGCAGAGGCACTTCCCATAAACATATTAATAAATGCAGACACCACAACGAAAGCAATCAACAGTCCAATTCCTGTAAACCCGATTGCTTTTAGGAGTTCAGCACCTTTTATTGCCAAAATCACACCCATGTTGCTGTATTTAAAACAGTATACGAACTGTCCGGCGAAGAAAACCAGTACGATATATCCGGCCAATCCCTTCATGGAACTTGTCATGTGTTTCACAACATCTTTGTCATTCTTAATAGTTCCAACGATAATCCCATAGACCAAACCAGGTACAATGAAAAAGATAAAAAGAAAAGAAATTAGGCCGGTCATAAAAGGAGAGTGGAGAAGGGAGCCCGTCTCCGGGTTTCGGAGAAGTCCATTTTCAGGAAGGGTCAGAAAGAGGAAAAAAACGACAACGGCAGCCATGGAAATACCTGCCCAGATGAGACCCTTTTTCTCGTGGGGTTTGACCTTTTCAAAAGTATCGATTTCACCTTTGTATTTACTTAGTCTGGGTTCTACAAATTTTTCTGTCACCCAAGTTCCAACAATTACAACCATGATAGCCGATGTGAACATAAAGTAAAAGTTCACTGCCGGATTAATATGCATGCCAGGATCGATGATGTTGGCTGCAGACTCTGTAAGACCAGCTAAGATCGGGTCTACAGATCCGATAAAAAAATTGGCTCCAAAACCGCCGGAAACGCCACAGAATGCAGCCGCGATTCCCGCCAGCGGATGACGTTTGAATGCAACAAAAATCATAGCACCCAAGGGAATCAGAAGGACATACCCAGCACTGGAAGCTAAATGGGAGAAAACACCAGCGGCAACCACTGCAGCCGTCACAAGTCGTCGGGGAGCTGCCAAAACGAGATGGCGGAGAGCTGCAGAAATAAGGCCCGTCCCTTCGGCTATGCCGATGCCGATCATGACAACGAGAACGATTCCCAGCGGTGGGAAAAGTACAAAATTTTTTGTAAGATTTGAATAAAACCACCGCAATCCATCTGCACTCAGTAGGCTCACACCAGAGATCTCTTCGCCAGTACCAGGATGAACAGCAGTGACACCCGCCTTGGTGACAATCTCAGAAACAACCATGACAATGAGCACAAAAATAGCAAACAGGGTTGCAGGATGGGGAAACTTATTGCCGACAAATTCGATTTTATCTAAGATACGGAGCAACCATGAACGCTTCTTTTTCTTATCGTTTTTTTTGTCCTTCTGTCGATTTTTTTTCACTTTGATTCCCCTCCTTATCGATTGGATAAAAAACAGGGAGTAAAAAACCTCCCAAAGGTTTGTAACCTTTGGGAGAATTGCAGATTATAAGTCGGGGCGGTCGGATTTGAACCGACGACCTCATGCTCCCGAAGCATGCGCGCTGACCGGTCTGCGCTACGCCCCGATTTTTACAATACCTAAAAAGTTAATAATACCAAGAGAAGCTAACGTAACAATAACTCCCGCAAGTAAGATACCAAAAAAAATACATGGAATAGCATATTTTAATTCTATACCAAAAATAAAGGCTGCTACTGCACCTGTCCATGCTCCTGTAACCGGAAGAGGAATAGCAACAAAAAAGACAAGCCCCAGAGCTTCATATTTTTCAATTAATTTCCCTTTTCTTCTTGTTCTTGCAAAGAGCCATGTAAAAAACTTATCAAATAGTTTATACCGTCTCAAAAAATTTGCAAGTGGTTCCAGAAAAAAAAGAATTGGAATCACAGGTAAAAAATTGCCTAGAACAGCAAAAATATAAGCAGATTGCCAAGATAATCCTCCACCTACAGGGGGACTTGCCAGTGCCCAGGGAATAGCTCCCCGTAGCTCTGAAATGGGTAAAGTTGCAATAATAAAAGTAATTGCTTCCTTTGGAACACTTCTCAAAAAATGAATAACAGACTGAACCATATTCTTCAAACTTACCCACTGATAAAAAACGCCAAACTCTAACTATATTGTACAAAAATTATCGTTCCATAATTAAACGGATTACTGTTTGACAAAACCGCCTTATATCAGCAAATCTGCGGATATGACTTTCTTCATCCCCATACTTTAAAGGAATTGGACAATAAGCAATTTGAAAACCAGCTCTAATGGCTTTGATAAGCAGTTCTGTTTCGATCTCGTAATAACTGGAAAAAAGAAAAATATCTCTTAGCACAGCCGTACGTATAAGTCTAAAACCGCATTGTGTGTCAACAACCCATTTGCCAACAATAATTGAGATTATCAGAGAACTCAAAAAATTTGAAAAGACCCGATCCAGCGGCATCTTGCCAATTTTTATCTGCCGTCTTCCCAGTACTATATCAGCTCCAGTGGTTTTCATAATAGAAATAAATTCAGGAATGTAAGCAGGATCATGCTGACCATCACCATCCATGGTAATAACCCCATCGAGACCATCCGCCATCGCCATCTTAAAACCACTTTTTAGAGCCTCTCCTTTTCCTCTGTTTGTTTTGTGGACAAGAAGAACAACTCTATTTCGAACTGCTATCTCTGCTGTCGAATCAAACGAACCATCATCCACTACATAAATAAGATTTGGAGGAAGATACTCAAGAGTTTTTAAAAGAACAGAATCGAGCTGTCTACCTACATTATAAGCAGGTATCACCACTCCGATTTTCATACATTTACTCTCCCTCGCCCCTTCATTGTAAATAGATTATTTACTAAAATCGACTAAGAAATTTTATTATAATTATATTATGTCAAAAATGCAATACTTTTTTCTCATTAACCTGGAACACGGAATAAACATGGTATCCCCCTGGTAGAGTTGAGAGTGTTTGGGAGA
>CAYYPT010000226.1:0-3534 GCA_964473625.1 uncultured bacterium
CAAATTTCCAATATTCACTCTCATAAACATGATTTTTTCAGTGGCGACTACTTTATTTATTTCTCGAACGCTTAGGGAATTAAAAAACACAGTTAGAGATTATGTTTTGTAAAAATCCAGGGCCGCTTTAGTTTATTTCTGCAATGCTCTTGGAAAAATATTTTCCGGTGGAAGGATTTTCTTAAGTTTGTTTTTTAAAGAATCGTTTAATAGTGAAAGACCAATTTTGTAGGAACTATTCATCCAACCAAAGCCTTCTTTTGTGATATAGCTGAAATTAGTGCCAACATTTCCATATTCTGCATAGACTTTGTGCGAACGGGTTACCACGTTAAACTTTTCTGGTATGGTTCCATTATAATCTACACTGTTTTTTACAATTGTGTACAGCCATTTATAAATCAGTCTCTGGGCGATTTCTTTAAAACCATAATTCATTAGTCCTTTCCATGCTATTATCTGGTGAGGAGCCCATCCATATGGGTAATCCCACTGCCGTTGAGGGCGTCTTTTTGAAATAGGGCCTCTGGAAGAAAGTGAAGAAGCAGCTATTCCACCAGGTTCCTCTATCTGGTTAAGAATGTTTTTTACTAAAAAGCGTGCTTCTTTTCTACTCACTAAAAGAGTCTCCTTTTTATCAGGATAGCATGCCCATAATGGGTAAAGAGCTGTAGCATTTATATATTTATGTTGTTTCTTCTTTACAAAATCGTAGTCATAAAACATATTATCCTTCCGGTTCCAGAGATATTTCATGATTTTCTTTTTCCTTTTTAGAGCTCTTTTTTCCCATGTTGTGCTACTAACTTTTCTTCCATCCGTAATTCTAATAACGCCTCCGAATTCATTTTTGATTATAATTGATATATCCCATTCAATTTTGTATAACAAACAATTAAGATCAACCGGCAACAGATGGGTACATTGGTTTTTGCCGTTTATCCACCATCGGTACGAAGTATCGTGACCTGATTCTCTTACAGCTCTGTCGTTTATAAAGAATTCATCCAATTCTGGAACATTTAGTTCACCATTGAAATATTTATTTTTAAAAACTTCTACATCCATATTATACTTTTCAGCATATTTTCTGTATATAGGGTCAAAATGTCCTGTCTCAACTTCTGGTGCCGGACCAATACCAGCTCCATAATATCGGTTTAACCCAAATTCTAATATCAGGTGATCTTTATTCATCCAATAATTCTCATATTCTTTAATAGCACTTATTAGAACATGTTTAAGCCACTGTTTAGAAGTGCTATTTTTCTCCATTTTTCTGTAAACAGCAATTGCCATGGTTGTAAGAAAAGGAGGTTGAGAGCGCGTGAGATAATAAGTTCTGTTGCCATTTAGTATTTTACCGTAATGTTCAATTTCATATACTAAGTTGTCAACCATAGAACCTGCCAGTTCAATTCGCCCATCCTGTAGAAGCCCCAGGGATATAAAAAAACTATCCCACCCATACATTTCGTTAAAGCGACCGCCAGGAACTACATAGGGTTTACCAGAAATTTTCCCATCCTTCTCCAGAGCAAGTGAGAGAAGGCCATGTTTTCCGTTTAAATGTTGAACCCATGATGGCGTTACATTTTCGGGAATAGATCTAACATTTATTTTTTGGCTACCTTTTAATTTCTCAAGTGGAAGAAAATAATTATATGCAAAAGAATCAGTACTAGGAACATACAAATATCTTCCTGTATTATTTTTAATTTTAGGGTCTTTAATAATTTGAAAAATATGTTCCCTATCAATCCTTCTTGTTAAAGCATCCCAGTAATAATCATGAATCAGTCTTGATATTCTATCTACTGGATTTTCTCTTATTCTGCTAAGTAAAATATGTCCAATATTCTGATTTTTTTCTTCACACAGTTTTAGTTCCTGAAGTAGGTTTGAAAGGTGGTAGGTTCCCGCTATAACAATTTTTGTTCCAGAAGTATCTGTCAGGACAAAAGATTTATCACCAATTCTGCCTGTTCCCTGACAGGTGTCCTCTATCGTGATTTTTCTGTCATTGTCAGTATCCTCTTCAGAAATAAGTCTTTTAAGAGTTTGATTAATATCAACAACAAGAGTATCCCGATGTTGGGAGAAAGCCTGATAATTAAGAAAAAAATAGAAGACAAACAAAAAAACAACAAACTTATACATCATCAATTTGTTTCCTGAAATTGTTTATAATAATATATAATAATATTAAGATAGGATAGAAGGCTATCTCTTATGGTCAGGTATAGTACAGGTAACCTTTCCACCAGAAAGAAGTTTATAGGTTCCACCGCTGGGACACTGTGGGATTTGTTTTTCTCTCAGAAAAGGCACCAGATCATCTATAGATTCTGCATAGTGAGCGTCTCCTGCCAAATAATTAGTAGTGTAATACATTGTTTGAGCTGTTTCAAGCGATAGTTGATTTGTTACGCAGGCAGCTGCATGGGCAGAGTGAGAAAGATCTATAAATTGCGTTAGAGCAGCAGTGGCTAAAATGCCCACTATAACCAGTGTAACGATTAATTCAACTAAAGTAAATCCGAGATTAGAATTTTTATTGTTGGGGTTTATTATTCTATGATTCTTTACCACTTCTTTATTTTTCATTTTGAATTTTGCAGTTGGGAAAAGCATTTCAAAAAGAAGTTTATATTATCTTCTACAAGTAATTTCATTATCAGAGAGTAAATTAGCAAAAATTAGGCCATAGTTTTATTGGGTAAAAAATACAGAGATTAAGGTGGACTTGTAGTACATATTTTGGTAGAGACATTATTCGTCGAGAACTTTCACATTTATAGCTTGAGGGCCTTTATCAGAGTTGATAATCTCAAATGAGACTTTCTGTTTTTGTAGAAGAACCGTTCGTTTCTGTGATTTATCTATCCCTGTGCGGTGGACAAAAACATCGCTGCCGTTATCACGGGCGATAAACCCGAATCCTCTTTTGCGATTAAACCATTTAACTGTGCCAGTAAACATGGAATTCGTCTCCATTTGGCAATTATGCAAGAGGGAGAAACAGCAAGTTTCTCCCTCTTGTCAACCTCGAAATCCATATAGGCTGTTTAATCTACTTAGGACAGATTAGTATATCAAAATCTGTCTGTCCAGGAGACGGTTTTTGCTCTTTATACAGACCCAGTCTGGCAGTTGTTACTTAGTTTGCGTGGTATCAGTCTGAGTAGTATCTGCAGTAGTCTGAGTAGTGTCTACAGAAACCTTCTTGACCTCTTCTGTTTTTGTCTCGGCTTTCTTTTTGGCACATCCGGTGAATGCAACGAAAGAAATGGAAAAAGAGAACAGAACCGCCATTAATACAATAAGTTTCCTCCGCATGATTAACCTCCTTTTTTGTTATTTTCCTCTCCCTTTTCTGAAAGAGACATTGTCCCTTCTCTCTAATAAATAACAATATAGTCTAAATACTCAATATGTCAAGAAAAAAATTTTATTATAGAATGGTTTTTTAGCTTATTAATAGCGTGTTGCCTCAAAATAAAATGTAACCGAAGATATTAGTAGTAGTTAATT
>CAYYPT010000227.1:0-3495 GCA_964473625.1 uncultured bacterium
GCGCTTGAAGGATATAGTAGAAGATGAAGATCTTACGAAGTATATTCTTTAGACAAAACTTTTAGGATTGTCGTTTTCATGTTTGAAAATGTTGTGCGAAAAGCTACACTGGCAAATTTAAGAGTGGGGTGCTCATTCTGAGCTTTTCGCCAAAAATATTTTTTCGGATGTTTTGTCGAGCTCAGTACAAAGCTCACTGCAAGGCTCAGGGTGAGAGAGAAAATATAAATTTTTAGTAACAAATATCAAAAAATCTGTCATTCCCGCATGTTTTAAGCGGGAATCCAGGTAGTGGGGTTGAGGGTGGATTCCCGACAGAACATTTCGGGAATAACAGGGAGAAAGAGAGCGGGGAGTAATATGAAAATATGAAAGATTATTATGTTTATATACTGGCCAGTAAAAAGAATGGGACGTTCTATATTGGTGTCACTTCTGATTTGGTGAGGAGGGTTTATCAACATAAAAAAGATATGGTGGAGGGGTTCACGAAAAAGTATAGGGTCCATCGATTGGTATATTTTGAGCATACAAATGATGTTTATAGCGCAATTGAGCGTGAAAAACATCTTAAGAAGTGGAATCGGGATTGGAAAATCAGGCTGATTGAGAAAGAGAATCCCGATTGGGATGATTTGTATGATAGTTTGTTATAACACGTCACCTATTTGTCATTCCCGCGGGTTTCAGGCGGGAATCTAGGTGAGTGGTTAAAGGGTGGATTGCCAACAGAAGATTTCGGGAATGACAGGGAGAAGGGGAGAAATATAAAATAGACTTTTTATAAAATATCAAATGAAAAGTTTAGTTATTTATTGCAAGATTTGGATTTTGAGCAGATTATTCAATGGGCAAAATATAAGGTTGTTCCACTAAGTTAATTAAAAGGATAATTGATAATGCCAAAAACCAGGGATAAATATTTCTGGGACGGCGCTTCTGGTATGTCCGAAGAATTTAAACTAAAACGCATGCTCGAATACGCATCTTTTCCAGATTTACTTTCCTATCCATTGGAAAACCTTAAAAAATATATCTCTGTTATAGATGTAGATAAATTAAGGACAACATAGGAGGTACAATTGGAAAAGGATTTTCTTGCTATTACAGATTTGACAACGGAGGAAATTCATGAAATTTTTCGTCTTGCTCAAGATCTGAAAAGAAACCAGAAAAGGGGGAAAAGATATCAACCTCTTAAAGGGAAAACTCTAGCCATGATTTTCCAGAAGCCTTCTGCCAGAACCCGTGTTTCTTTTGAAGTAGGAATGTTTCAACTGGGTGGCAGTGCTATCTATCTTGCGCCGACTGATATTGGCCTTGGCAAACGAGAATCTGTAGCTGATATTGCTCGTGTGTTTTCAAGATACAACGACGGAATTATGGCCAGACTTTTTGGACATGATCTTATTGTAGAATTGGCCAAGTACGCTTCTATCCCGGTAATCAATGGTTTAACAGATCTCCTTCATCCCTGTCAGGTGATGGGTGATGTTCTTACAATATTAGAACATCGGGGTCATTTGGACAATTTAAAAGTTGCTTTTGTCGGTGATGGAAACAACGTGGCTAACTCCTGGATCAACATGGCTGCTCGTATTCCAATGAGGCTACATCTTGCAGTGCCAGAAGGTTATGATCCGGATGAGAAAATTCTTGCTAATGCCAGAAATGCTGGCATTAGCGAAATTGTAGTTCATCGAGATCCAGTAGAAGCTGTAAAGGAAAGCGATGTCATTTATACAGATGTCTGGGCAAGTATGGGGCAGGAGAAAGAGGCAGCTAAAAGGAAGAAAATTTTTAAGTCCTATCAGGTGAATAAGGAGCTGGTGGCAAAAGCAAAACCTGATGTTAAAGTAATGCACTGCCTGCCTGCACATCGGGGAGATGAAATTACCGATGATGTGATTGATGGACCCCATTCCATCGTTTTTGATGAAGCTGAAAATAGACTTCATATACAGAAAGCTATTATGGTGACACTTATGCAAAACTAAATGTGAATATCGCAAAGAATTATTAATTTGATAAAATAAAGAATAATTCTTTGCGATATTATAAATTTGTGATGACTCAATCAAACCTTTCTCCATCTTTATTTTTCTTTATAAAGAAAAACATTGTTTATTCTCTTGCTATTATATTTGAGAGAAGCATTGTTTTTTTACTACTTCCACTGTATACCTATGTGCTTCTTCCTGCAGAGTACGGTATTTATGCAGTGCTGCTTTCTTTTATTTCGCTTGCTGTTTTTTTATACACTATGGGTATTGAAAATGGTCTATTGAAATATTCTGCTGAAACCAGTGACAGAACGCTATTGAATTCCACAACATTTTGGGGGATGATTGTTCTTGCAGCTTTTTTCTCTTCTTTAATATTACTCTTTTCAGGGAATGTTTCTTCGATATTGTTAAAGCAGAAAGATTATAGCCCTTTTGTTAAAATAGCAGCAGGTATTTTGTTCTTTGATACTGTCACACGATTTTTTATTTATGCGATTGTTGGCGAACAGAAATCAAAAATTTATTTGTCCATCAGCATTCTTGGAGGCTGCCTGACTATTTTGCTGAATGTGTATTTACTTCTATTTCTCCATCTTGGTCTCAGAGGTGTATTTTTCTGTCATCTTTTTTCCAGTGGTATTATTGCCCTGATTGTGTTGATAGCATCTATCAGGAGGATACAACTCCGTTTTGATTTAAAAATTCTCAAGAAAATCTTTTTATTTGGTTATCCCGTCATGTTTACTTCTATTTCTCTTGTTATGTTAAATTTTTTTGACAGATACTTACTTCAGGTTTTTACTACTACGGCGGAAGTTGGTAAATACAGTGCAGCTTATAAGATCGGTATGATGATGAATGTTATCGTCTCGGCATTTAGTACAGGAGCTCTCCCATTTATCTCGCACGTGTTAAAAGACAACAAAAATGAACAAGAACTTTTTTCAAAACTATTGAGTTTGTTGTTCTGTGTAATGATTTCTGTTTTTACTTTTTTAAGTTTCTTTACAAATGAAATTGTAAGAATAAGAATGTTTAGTTATTATCTGATTAACAGTAAGTATTTAGATACAATAAATCTTGTTCCAATTATTTTGTTGAGCTACATATTTTATGGTTTTTATATAAATTTTAGTTTGGGTATTTATCATAAAGAAAAAACAAAAGTTTTGTCAGTTATCACGTTTATAGGTTTTTTAATCAACTTAGGCTTAAATTTGATTTTAATCCCTCCTTATTCTTCAGCAGGAGCAGCCTTTGCTACTCTTATTTCTTTCCTGACAATGACAATTATTATGTTTTTCTATACGAAAAAGTTATTGCCAATAAAATATGATTGGAAAAATATTTCTGGACTATTTTTTCTTAGTTTATTCTTATATATGCTAGCCACGATATTGTTTAATGATATTCTGTTTAAGATTTGTGCTTATTTTCTGTTTCAACTATTAGTTCTTTATTATGGTATTAAAAGCAAAGTTTTTGTTCT
>CAYYPT010000228.1:0-3375 GCA_964473625.1 uncultured bacterium
TACTGAAAAGCTTTTACTGCTTCTTCTGGAGAATTGTATGTCTCAAAAATTGTAATGAGTTTGGTAATCATAAAGAGACTTTTAACCTTCTCAGTAACACCAGAAAGTTTGAGGTCTCCATTAGCATTTTTCAGGGAAGTGAGACATCCCATCATTGCACCAAGACCAGAACTATTCATCCATTTAACGCCAGAAAGATCGATAACAATTTTCTTTTTACCCTGGGCAATAAACTCCTTTACCTTTTCATGGACAGAAATCGTTTCAGGTCCACCCATCAGATTTCCCTTAATGCTCAATACAACCACTCCATCAAATTCTTCAGCCTTAATATTCATTCTGTCCTCCTTCTTTTTCAACCCATAAATAGTTTTATTTAAGATAATAGATATTTCCACAAATTACAAGAGTTTTTTAAGCTAAAATATCAAAAACTGTAATAAAACAAATTTACTTTGAATCAACCCATTATTCATGTTCGTCCAGTACCTGGGAAGTATAAATGTAAATATCTGCTCCTTTCTTCCATGCATCTTTTGGTAATCCGGCTTTTTCTACACAGCAATGCTCGAGAAATTCGATTTTGTTCCATCCCATCTCGGTTGCTACTTCAGGAAGATAAGTTCCACTCCTCATACCCTGGCGAATCCAGATGCCATGTTTCCCCACTTCAATTTCATCAATAGAATTGATTTTTTTCAGTGCAGAAAGGATAGAAATTTTAATATCTATCTGATCCATTTCGTCCAGAGTAACGGGATTGTACATAAAACGATAATCCTGAGTGGCAGCAGCAACAGCCATTTGGGAAACAATCCTGTAAAGAGGAAAATCGGCTTCAAAATGACCTATACATCCTCTCAGTCTACCATGATTCATTAAAGTAACAAAAACACCTCGTTTGAGCAAAAGATTAGGCTCAGTTACAGAAAACTCGGGTATTTTTTCTCTTTTTAAAGCCGCAATAATACTCTGGCGAGCAATATTGAACAACTTTTTTTTCTCTTCTTTTGAAAAAACAATTTCGTCCAACATTCTCTTCCCTCCGTGAGTCACTTTTTTAAATTTATGGTAAAATACTGCCGTACCGTATCCTACAACTCGATTCCTTTCTCCAGAAACATCACCTGAATTGGCATAAGTAAGAACCTTTACCTTATCAGCACCCAACTCCTTTGAAGCTAACATAACAGTAATAACAGAAGTTTCACCACAAAGAGTACATTCAAGATTCTCTATACCTTTCTTTAAAACAGAACGGCTGGTACTTAATACTTTTTTGGGATTAAAAGCAGCTATTGTATCCAAGGTTTTCTGATCTACTTTACATGCATTTTTGTAATCCGGGTAATGAGACATATCAGAACTTGCCACGAGAAGAACTTTTTTACTGCCAACAGCTTTTACAATTGCATCTGCCAGCTTTTTTGAATCCTTATACGATAGCTGACCTATTACTACAGGTACAATAGGAACCCCGGGTAAAACTGTTTGGATAAATGGTATCTGAACTTCCACAGAATGTTCGTACTGATGCGCTTTTGGAATACACGAAACAAGAGGAGTAAGAGACCTAATTTTTTGGACAAGTTGAGTATCCACAGCGGCATCTCCTAACGGGGTTCTATATGCACTCCAATCTCCTATAGAAGCTCCTTTAAAATAAACATAGTGACTGGGACCAATAATAATAACTGCATCGAATTTTCGTCCCTGAACCAAACGATACGCAGTAGCTGCCACCTGTCCACAGAAAACGTATCCCGCGTGTGGAGTCCAGATTCCAAGGATATCTCCGTTTACATCCACTTTCTTGGCTTGCTTTAAAAAACTATTAATCATTTTTTGGAGCTCATCTTTTGAGCCAGGATAAAACTGGCCCGCACGTGCTGGTAGACGAACGTTGTTTTCACCAGTAATTTGACCCTGGCAAAGCGAGTAAAGAAAACCGATACTCAACGCTAAAAAAGAAATCAGTAAAACCCGTTTCATATCAGCATACCTCCTGAAGATTATTCCCAGACCCCTGGAATTCTCTGACCACAAAAACCACATTTGCCTTTTACTATATGATTCTCAAAAATCTGGTAACCTATACGTCCAATTATAAGTTTATGACAATTAGGGCAATATGTATTCTCCCCAGGATGCCCGGGAACATTACCTACATATACGTAGTGAAGCCCACCATCCAATCCTATATTCCGAAGTCTGTCCAGAGTAGAAACCGGTGTGGGAGGAAGATTCTTCAATTTATATTTAGGATAAAAACGAGAGAAATGGAATGGTACATCAGGACCCAATTCTCGCAAAATCCACTTAACCATCTCTTTAATCTTTTTTTCATCATCATTAAGCGTCGGAACAACGAGATAAACAATTTCTGTCCACATCCCTTGACTTTTCAATGTAACCAGAGTATCCAAAACAGGGGACAATCTACCTCCCACTACATCTTGGTAATATTTCTCTGTAAAAGCTTTCAGATCCACCTTATAAGCATCAAGAACTTTACAAAGATCAAGCAGCGGTTTTTTGCTGATGAAGCCGTTGGAAATAACAACACTCCTTACACCTTCCTTTCTTCCTCTGGTAGCAACATCGTAGATAAATTCAGTGAAAATCGTAGGTTCGTTGTAAGTGTAAGCAATGGACTGACAATTCCATCGTTTAGCATAATAAATGATTTCTTCTGGTGAAAAAGCAACGTTGGGAATCTCCTCAGGTTTTCTTTGAGCTATCTCCCAGTTCTGACAAAATTTACAATCCACGTTGCATCCTGCTGTAGCTATTGAGAATGCAGTACTTCCAGGGAGAAAATGAAAAAGCGGCTTTTTCTCGATAGGATCGTTATGATATGCAGCAATGCGACCATAGACCAGGGAATAATAGGTGCCGTTTATGTTCTGACGAACTTCACAGCGACCCCGTTGACCTGGCGCCACCACACAGTGCCAGGGACACAATTCACACTGAACCATCTTGTCAGCTAATTTTTTGTAGTATCTGGCTTCCTTTCGAGAAAGCCTTCCACTGGATTTGGGCAACACTTCTATTGGAACTAACGAAACTCCCGCTGCCACAGCAGCAGAGGTTTGTAAAAATTTGCGTCTCGAAATCAAATTTTCTTCTGACATTTCTTTCATTCTCCAGAAAGACTATCTTTTACCTACGGGCATTATGTAAAGCACCTTCTCATCTATTCCAAGGAGCTTTTTAACTCTATCGTCACGAAAGGCACCCACAACTACAGTACCCAGTCCCAGAGCCTCAGCCTGTAGATATATATTCTGTCCGACATGACCCACTTCCATATAAATGTATCGTCTTCCACGATCCCCATACCTGGATGTGGTACGCTGATAGAGAGCAGTT
>CAYYPT010000229.1:0-3368 GCA_964473625.1 uncultured bacterium
TACGTGGGTCTTCACTCTTTACATAAGCTCAACTTACAACGAATCCCCCTATAATTCCCCTTCAACAAGGGGAATATTAAATGTTGGAGTGCATCACCTTTTAAAAATAAGTTGATTATTAAGAATTTTTGTTATAGTTTTTATATAACATTGAAGGACATTCTATAAAATTTAGGGGAGAGGTAGATATGTCCAGCGCAAAAGAAGAAATCGAGAAACTCCGTGAGGAGATTCGAGAACATGATTATCGTTATTATGTTCTCAACGAACCTACTATTTCTGATTATGAATATGATCAACTTATGCAAAAACTCATTTTGTTAGAGCGGCAGCATCCAGAACTTGTAACACCAGATTCTCCTACTCAGCGAGTTAGTGGAGAACCCACAAAAGAATTTCCAACGGTCGTTCATGAGGTGCCTATGCTTAGTTTGGGAAATACGTACACGCAGGATGAACTCTATGAGTTTGAAAAAAGACTTCAAAATTTTTTACCAGGAGAAAAATTTGAATATGTTACAGAGTTAAAATTTGATGGGATTGCTGTGAGTTTGATATACCGTGATGGACTACTGGTTCAGGGAGCGACAAGAGGAGACGGTGAAAGAGGGGATGATATTACTAACAATTTGAAAACGATTCATTCCATTCCTCTCAGACTTTTTGTAAAAGAAAATTTACCGGCAAATATTGAGGTTAGAGGTGAAGTCTTTATGACAAAAGATGGGTTCAGAAAACTGAATGCACAGCAAGAAAAGTTGGGTGAGCGAACTTTTGCAAATCCGAGAAATGCAACAGCAGGAACATTAAAACAGCAGGATCCTAGGATTGTTGCCAAAAGACCACTCGAATTTTCTGCCTACTATCTTTTAGTACCGGGTGGAAATGAAAGTATCGGCATCAGCACCCATTTTGACTCGCTCCATATCATGCGAGATCTGGGACTTCCTGTAAGCCGACACATTGCTCTTTGTAAATCGATGTGGGAAGTTATTGATTTTTGTAACCTGTGGGAAGAAAAGCGCGAAGAGTTGCCATACGAAATTGATGGAGTAGTACTTAAAGTTAATTCTTTACGACAGCAAAGACTCCTAGGTGCCACTGCGAAGAGTCCAAGGTGGGCTATTGCCTACAAATTCAAAGCAAAACAGGCTACAACTGTTTTAGAAAGAATTCATCTTCAGGTAGGAAGAACAGGTACAGTAACACCTGTGGCTGTTTTTAAACCTGTATTTCTTGCCGGATCTACAATAAGCAGAGCTACACTCCACAATGAGGACGAAATCAGACGTAAAGATATACGCGAAGGGGATACAGTTCTCATAGAAAAAGGAGGAGATGTTATCCCAAAAGTTGTACAGGTTATTCTGGAGAAAAGGCCCAAAGATTCAAAGCCGTTTAGAATGCCTGATAAATGTCCGGTATGTGGTAGCCCTCTTGTTCGGGTTGAAGGCGAAGCTGCTGTAAGGTGTGAAAATGTTGCTTGTCCTGCGCAGGTGCATAAAAGAATAGAGCATTTTGCTTCAAGAACAGCTATGGATATTGAAGGATTGGGCGAAGCTCTGGTTCACCAGCTTATTGAGAACAAACTTGTATCGGATTACGGAGATATTTACTTTTTAAAGAAAGAAGATCTTATTGCTCTTGAAAGAATGGGTGAAAAGAGTGCTCAAAATCTTCTTGATGCAATTGAGGAAAGTAAGAAACGGCCGCTGGACAGAGTCATTTTTGCGCTTGGTATCAGATATGTTGGTACTGGAGCGGCAGTACTTCTTGCCGATCAATTTGGTTCGATAGATAAATTGATGAAAACACCTCTGCCGTATCTTGAAGCTATAGAAGGAATTGGTCCTAAAATTGCTGAAAGTATTGTTCAGTTTTTCCAGAATGAGAAAAATCTTGAAGTGCTGGAAAAACTCAGGAAAGCAGGGGTGCGGATGGAAGAAAAGAGGGAGAAACGAGAAGGAGGTATATTTGCAGGAAAAACCTTTGTTCTTACAGGAGCGCTTACTCGATTTACACGAGAAGGAGCAACAGAACTCATTGAGTCAGAAGGGGGAAAGGTAAGTTCCAGTGTTAGTCGAAATACGGATTTTGTTCTCGTAGGGGAAAAGCCCGGTTCGAAGTACAGAAAGGCTCTGGACCTGGATGTTAAAATTATTGATGAAGATACCTTTGTTGCTATGATTGAAAAGGCAAAAAAGAAGCGATATCCCGATGATTATCAGCTGGGAATTGAAATATAGTTCTTTTGGCTGCCGTAAAATATAAGGATACAAAATGATCGATTATTTGGCTCTGGAAAAGAAATATGAACTAGGTATTTATGCTAAGCGTGATATTGTTCTTGTCAAAGGAGAAGATGCAAAAGTCTGGGATCAAGATGGAAAAGAATACATCGATTGTGTAGCAGGTCTTGGTGTTGGAAATGTCGGTCACTCAAACAAAAAAGTTGCTGAGGCAATTAGTGAGCAGGTAAGAAAATTGATGGTTTGTTCCAATCTGTTCGCCAATGATGTAAGGGCACTTCTTCTTGAAAAATTAGTGAATATAGCACCTAAAAATCTTACTCATGCTTTTCTTTGCAACTCCGGGGCAGAGAGTGTTGAAGCTGCAATTAAATTTGCAAGATTTGTTACACAAAAAACAGATTTTGTATGTGCAGTCAATGGATTTCACGGTAGAACTATGGGGGCCCTTAGTGCAACTTATAAACCAAAATACAGAGATGATTTTAAGCCTCTTATTCCAGGGTTCCATCATGTTCCCTTTAATGATTTTGAGAAGCTGGAAGAGACGGTTTCCAAAAATACGGCTGGTATAATTCTAGAAATTGTTCAAGGGGAAGGTGGAATTAACATCGGGAGAGAGGAGTACTTCCGTAGTGTAAAAGCATTGTGTGAGAGTAAAAAGATACTGTTAATTATCGATGAAGTACAGACTGGTTTTGGTAGAACAGGCAGGATGTTTGCCTGCGACCATTTTGATTTAAAACCCGATATGCTCTGTTTGGCAAAATCAATTGCTGGCGGTATCCCTATGGGAGCTGTAGTTTGTTCTGAGAAAATAGAAATCCCTGTAGGTAAGCACGGTTCTACATTTGGTGGAAATCCAGTGGCATGTGCTGGAGCACTTGCTGCAATTGATTTTATAATAGAAAACAAACTCGATGAACAGGCCAGAGATAAGGGAGATTATTTTGTTAGGCGACTCAAAAAGTTCAGGTTAAATAAAATCAAAGAGATTAGATATCTTGGATTAATGATAGGGATAGAGCTGAAAAATGAAGTGAAACCTGTTATTTTTGAACTTATGGATAAGGGAATTCTTGTGTTTCCTGCGGGTTCTCACGTAATAAGATTGTTGCC
>CAYYPT010000230.1:0-3290 GCA_964473625.1 uncultured bacterium
GCATGTTGGAGGCAAATCAAAAGGCGCCTGAGTTCTGGGATATTCAACCTTGGGTCTCTCAAAAATACAGGCAAATTGAGACGATTTTGAGACGGGCAGCGTAGATTTACCCTTTCTATCTGCCCAAATAATAAAAACTTGAACATTTCAATGAACAAATAACTTCTTAATTTGAGAAGACTTTAAAATGGTATCTCTCTTGATTAAAAAGTGCAAAAATGCAGTTTCTGGTACAAAAGTTAAGAAATTCGAATTTGTCGTTATGAAGTAACGTTGACATTTTCGCGTCTTCAAAAACAAAGCGCAGCAGCTCCCAACAACCCAGCATCACTCCCAAGCAGGCTTCTCTTTATCTTAACATGATCCGCTGGCAGAGAATTAACATTCATCCTACAAGTAGTTTCCATACTCTCTTTGAAATAATTAAAAGCTTTGCTTATAGATCCACCCAGAACAATCATATCCGGATCCAACAGATTTATAATAAAAGCCAGGACATTGCCAAGATGAAATCCAAATTCTTTCCAGCTCTCCAGTGCCGCTACTTCACCTTTCACTGCTCTTTCGAGCACTTGTTTAGCATCTATTTTTATAGCTTTCTTCCTTTCATATATTTCTGCCACTCCTTTTCCTGAAACTATTTCTTCAAACCTCTTTTCTTGATAGGGCGTCTTCCATATTTCAGCAGCAGTTCCAGTGGCACCATGGTAAACTTTACCATCCATCACAATTCCACAACCCAATCCAGTTCCAAGAGTCAAACCTACCACAATAGAAGCTCCTTTACCACAACCAAACATTGCTTCTCCCAGAGCAAAACAATTCCCATCGTTCTCGACAAAAACAGGTGTAGAAAACTTTTCAGCGACTTGTTTTTTTAATGGATACTGATTCAGTGAAAGGAGATTGGGTGCGTTCAGAATTGTCCCCGTTTTTAAATCCAGTGGTCCTGGAGAACCAATACCTATACCCAATATCTCTTTGGTTACCAACTTTTCTCCTTCTAAAGCCTCTTCAATAGAACGAAAAATGTTATTCTCTACTATTTCTTTTTCTCGATGCGCCTCAGTTTCAATATTTACTGGAGAACCTATAATTTCTCCTTTTGATGTCACACCAGCTACCCGTATTTTTGTTCCTCCCAGATCAACACCAATAGCTATTCTGTCAGTCAATTGGCCCTCCATTAATAGTTTTCATCAATTCTCTAAAAACATAATCTTCAAGCGGGAGTCCTCCTCTGTTTATGATTCGATTAGCCTCAGCAGCCAGACTCCCTATCCCCCAGAAAATCTTAAGTGGAATCGTATTTGTAATTATAGAAAAAACAGAATTATTAGTCAGTAGAAGATCACTACTTTCATTAATAAGGCTCCTCTCTACTGCCTCACGCCAACTTTGGGTACCAGGAATAGGAGAAAAAGATGCCAGACTCACTTTTATACCAAGTTTTAGAACAAATATCATACTTTCTATTACTTCTTCAATACTCTGTCCTGGTAATCCCATTAAAATGTAGCTTCCTATTTCTTTTTTCTCAAATCCAGCTTCGATAAGATTATTCACTGCATTTATCAAGTCTTCATCTTTCACTTTAAAACCCATGCTTTTCTGTCTGTTCTTATCACTCGTTTCATAGCTTAATCTGATTGTCCTGAAGCCTGCCTTTTGCATAAGTTTTGCTGTTTTCTGATCCACTTCCCGCGGCTGGATCCCATTTGGCGTATGAAAATGAACATTAAGTTTTCTCTCTATTAGTTCGTAGAGAAAAGGAACAAAATGTTCTCCCTTTTTATAGAGAAGTGCATCATCATAAAACGCAAATTCTACAACACCTTTTTTTCTGGTAAGATACTCTATCTCATCCACCACACTACTAGGATTTCTTCTCCTATATTTTTTTGAGAGAAGATGGGAAGCACAAAAAGGGCAGCGATAGGGACAACCACGGGAGGTGAGCAGAGCCGCTGAAGTAAGACGTGGATACAAATCATAAAGTGGAGAAGGAAAATCTTCTAAATTTTGGTATCGGGAAGAATCAGAATGATTGCCAGTAACCTCATCAGCAATACTCAATGCTTCAACCTCTCCCTCCCCTACAACAATTTTATCAGCCCCACTAAATTCCGCAGCATGCTCAGGACACAGCGTAGCATATATCCCACCCAAAATTACAGGGATTCCTTTAAACACTCTCTTCAAAAGTGAAACCATTTCCATAACGCCGGGATACCAATATGTCATTCCAGAAGTGACAAAAATTAGATCAGGGGAAGAAAGTTTCCTTAGCTCTTTTTCTACAATGGAGAAAGGTAAACCGTATCGTCCATATCGCCGGGGCACCGATTCTAAAGCAGGAGGTTTTGGTACAAATTCTTTATAAAAATGACCTGTCCCATCATCGCGTGCTTTTACACGATGATTTCCTGTAAACTGAGAAAGCAATGGATGGTTTCGATCTAAACAGTCAAAAAGAGTGACTTCGTATCCATTATCTTTAAGAATGCGAGCAATAATAAGCAGACCAACTGGTTTTATCCAGAAATCGTAGGCAGCAAAATCGACAATCCAGGGGTTAATAAGAAGAATCTTACCTTTATTCTTAGACAGTGATCAAACTCCTCCCACTACTTTGTATACTTTGTCGTGAATTCGGACTCTATCACTCACTTTTATTCCCACTTCATCCCCAACCTTTGCCTCCTTCACAGGTTGATGTTCCACCTGCATTGAACTCACTTCTTGAATAAGATCAGTGGTATGGCCTTTGAAATGAAGTATATCCCCTACTCGAATGCCTTCAGCCGTCACCTTCAGTGCTACCACACCAATATGGCTAAAATAATCCTCTACCACCGCTACTTCAATTTCCTTCTCTTCCATCACTACCCTCCTTATTGTTTTTACTCCTTTTCTTTTGAGTTTGAATTACCTGTTTCAATTTTGCTTTTCTCCAAATACCTTAAGATAAGATAAATACCCACAGCTATCATAACAACTGGGACCCAGGGTATTTCATAAGAAAACCAACCAAGGTTATTGCCTAACCAAACAAAACCTACAACAATCATAACAATTCCCCAGAAAAGACTATGTCCACTATGTGCTCTGCTCCCTATTTTTTGATCAACTGCTTTAACCTTATCACTCACTTTTTCTCCCAACCCTTCTCCTTTTTCTTCCAAGGTTTTTCTAATTTCTTCTACCTTTTTTTCTAATTTTTTCATCTTCTTATCAAGTTTTTCTTCCCAAGAAGAAACTTTTTGTTCAGCCATAGCATTTTCCTCCAT
>CAYYPT010000231.1:0-3265 GCA_964473625.1 uncultured bacterium
AAGGGAATTGTTTTTGACATAAAAAAATATTCGATTCACGACGGTCCTGGTATTCGCACAACTGTTTTTCTCAAAGGATGCCCTCTAAAATGCTGGTGGTGTCAGAATCCTGAGAGTCAGAAATTAGAACCTGAAATCATAAAAAAAATAAACCGTCGCAAGCATCTGGATTTGTCTTACTCCGAGACCATAGAAAGAATCGGCAGAGAAATATCAGTTCAAGAAATTATAGCAGAAATTGAAAGGGATCTTGTTTTCTATGATCAATCTGGCGGTGGTGTTACTTTTTCAGGTGGAGAACCTCTTATGCAGCCCGATTTCCTTTATGAACTTCTTCTGGAATGCAGAAAACGTGAAATTCATACTGCCCTTGACACCTCGGGTTATGCTTCTTCAGAAGTAATTAGCAAAATTTCTGAGAAGGTGGATCTTTTTCTCTACGACCTCAAATTAATGGATGAAAAAGAACACATCAAATATACCGGCGTTTCCAACAAACCGATCCTCGAAAATTTAAAAGGTCTCTCAGAAGAAAATAGAAAAATAATTATTCGTATCCCTGTTATTCCTGGTATAACAGATACAGATAGAAACATAAACCAAATTACAGAGTTCGTTCTATCAGTAAATAATGTTAAAGAAATCGACCTTCTGCCGTATAATCATCTCGGAGACAGCAAATACACAAGATTCAATATTCCGAACAGGATGGCAGGCCTTAAACTCTCTCCTTCTAATACTATAGAGAAAATAAAAGAGAAGTTTGAGAATAAAAATTTTAAAGTTAAAATTGGAGGCTAAAAATGAACGCTCGCATAAGAAAGCTCCGCGAGCAGAGCTTGAATGCAAGACCTTATATCTCTACAGAAAGAGCATTGCTTCTTACAGAGTTTTATAAAAGTAATATCCCAGAAAAAGTTTCGATTCCTGTTGCAAGGGCATTGGCATTAAAATATATACTGGAAAATAAAAAACTCTGCATAAACGAAGGCGAATTAATTGTAGGTGAAAGAGGGCCCGAGCCAAAAGCCACTCCCACCTATCCGGAGATCTGTGCTCACACTCTTAAAGATCTGGACATTCTCAACTCAAGGGAAAAAATCTCCTTTGCAGTTGATGAAGAAACAAAGAAATTATACAGAGAAGAAATCATACCATTCTGGAGAGGGCGATCCATTCGAGACAGGATATTTGAAGAAGTTGATGATGAGTGGAAAGAGGCTTACAGTGCTGGTGTTTTCACTGAGTTTATGGAGCAGCGCGCCCCTGGGCATACTGTACTGGACAACAAAATTTATTACAAAGGATTTGCCGATTTTAAAAACGAGATACAAAAGAGAATAAATGAACTTGATTTTTACAATGATCCAGAGGCTTACTACAAAAGAGAAGAACTCAAAGCAATGTCCATTGCAGCGGATACGCTGATTTCGTTTGCACATCGTTATTCTGAAAAAGCAAAAGAGCTGGCAAAAAAAGAAAAAAACAGTGAACGTAAAAAAGAGTTGAGAAAAATTGCTGAAATATGTGCCTATGTACCAGAGCATGCTCCGCGAACTTTCTATGAAGCGCTTCAGTACTACTGGTTTGTCCACCTGGGTGTTATTACAGAATTAAACACATGGGACTCATTTAACCCTGGAAGACTTGACCAGCATCTCTATCCATTCTATAAAAGAGATATTGAGAAAGGAATTTTAACCCAGGAACAAGCAAGGGAACTGTTACAGGCATTCTGGGTGAAATTCAACAATCAACCTGCACCTCCAAAGGTAGGTGTTACAGCTCAGGAAAGCAACACTTATACAGATTTCTGTTTGATTAATCTTGGCGGTGTAAAAGAGGACGGCTCTGATGCTGTTAACGAACTTTCCTATCTTATTTTAGACGTGATCGAGGAAATGCGTATACTTCAGCCAAGCTCAATGGTTCAAATCAGCAAGAAAAATCCTGACAGATTTCTCAAAAGAGCCCTCAAAATTGTTAAAACAGGATTTGGACAACCATCAATTTTTAACACAGACGCCATTATTCAGGAGCTGGTCAGACAGGGAAAATCAATAATCGATGCGAGAAACGGGGGTGCCAGTGGATGTGTGGAAGCCGGTGCATTTGGGAAAGAAAGTTACATCCTGACAGGATATTTCAATCTCGTTAAAGTCCTTGAGATTACATTAAACAACGGTGTTGATCCTGAAACCAATAAAAAAATAGGGATTGAAACGGGTGATGTTACTCAGTTCAAAACATTTGGTGAACTTTTTGAGGCTTTTAAAAAACAACTCAATTACTTCATCGACATTAAAATAAAGGGCAACATTATAATAGAAAGGCTGTGGGCCACCTATCTACCAGCCCCATTTATGTCGATTCTTATTGACGATTGTATTCTGAAAGGTAAAGACTATAATAATGGTGGCGCAAGATACAATTCTTCGTACATCCAGGGTGTTGGAATGGGTACTATCACAGATTCCCTCGCTGCGATTAAATATCAAGTATTTGACAAAAAGCAATTCACAATGGAAAAATTGTTAAAAGCCCTAAAAGACAATTTTGAAGGTCATGAAAATATGCGTCAGCTTCTTTTAAACGACTCTCCAAAATATGGGAATGATGATGACAGAGCAGACGATATTCTGAGAGAAGTTTTTGAACTCTACTTTAATGCAATTGACGGCAGGCCCAATACAAAAGGTGGCCACTTCAGAGTCAATCTTCTTCCGACAACTGTGCACGTTTATTTTGGAAGCGTTGTTGGAGCAACTCCTGACGGAAGAAAGGCCCACGAACCACTTTCTGAAGGAATATCTCCTGTTCAGGGTGCGGATACCAACGGACCCACAGCCGTATTCAAATCCGCAGCTAAAATTGATCACCTGAGAACAGGAGGAACTCTCCTCAATCAAAAATTCACACCTCAGTTATTGGCAGACGAGGAAGGTATAGATAAACTGGCTCATCTAATCAGATCATATTTCACCATGGATGGTCACCATGTGCAATTTAACGTTGTTACTGCTGAAACATTGAGAGAGGCACAAAAAAATCCTGAAAAATACAAAGACCTCATCGTTCGTGTTGCCGGTTACAGCGACTATTTTGTTGACCTTGGAGTAGATCTCCAGAATGAAATCATAAAAAGAACAGAGCATCAAGAATTTTAAACCGCCATGAATTTGTTTTAAGGAGAAAAAAACAATGTTTAACAAAGATGTGTATATTGAAAGAAGAAAGCGTCTGAAAGAAGACCTGAAATCCGGGC
>CAYYPT010000232.1:0-3263 GCA_964473625.1 uncultured bacterium
TCCGCCTTAGGCGGATAGGTTGAAGGTTCGAGTCCTTCTGGGCGTACAGATAGAAGAAATTATTATTCTTATTTAGCAGCTCCTTTTTTGGGGGCTGATTTTGTTTTATAGGGTTTGTATTATGGTTAGCGACAGTTATTGGGTTTATGTATTAGAGTTAAATAATGGTAGGCGATATGTTGGGCATACCAATAATCTTGAAAGGCGTTTATACGAACACAGGAATGGTCGCAGTCCGTTTACAAGAAAATACAGAGTTAAGAAACTTATATATTTTGAGAAGTACAACATGCGTTCTGAAGCGATGAAGCGTGAGAAGTTTTTGAAAAGTGGTAAAGGTAGAGAATGGTTAAATCAAAAATTGGTAGAGCAATCCGCCTTAGGCGGATAGGTTGAAGGTTCGAGTCCTTCTGGGCGTACAGATAGAACAAATTGTTATCGGCTCCTTTTTTGGAGCTGATTTTGTTTTATAGGGTTTGTATTATGGTTAGCGACAGTTATTGGGTTTATGTATTAGAGTTAAATAATGGTAGGCGATATGTTGGGCATACCAATAATCTTGAAAGGCGTTTATACGAACACAGGAATGGTCGCAGTCCGTTTACAAGAAAATACAGAGTTAAGAAACTTATATATTTTGAGAAGTACAACATGCGTTCTGAAGCGATGAAGCGTGAGAAGTTTTTGAAAAGTGGTAAAGGTAGAGAATGGTTAAATCAAAAATTGGTAGAGCAATC
This sequence comes from uncultured bacterium, assembly GCA_964473625.1. Lineage (GTDB taxonomy): Bacteria > Zhuqueibacterota > QNDG01 > QNDG01 > DSAB01 > CAYYPT01. Next base: position 738 of record CAYYPT010000232.1, read on the forward strand.
CGCCTTAGGCGGATAGGTTGAAGGTTCGAGTCCTTCTGGGCGTACAGATAGAAGAAATTATTATTCTTATTTAGCAGCTCCTTTTTTGGGGGCTGATTTTCTATTAGATTAAATCCAAATGATGGATAATGAAATGGGAAAGGTGTGTTTCCCATGAACATTTATTCCTTACCAGCGGTAATTGCGTTTACTATAAATTTCAGTTTGAGCCTTCTGGTTCTTTTAGATAATCCTAAGCATTCGCTCAATCGCTGGTTTTCAGGATTTGTTCTGGTTTTTGCCGCCTGGAATTTATCAGAGATAATTATTCTAAACAGTCCGCAATATGAAAAAATTTTCTTTCATGCCCAGCTTCTTTATAGAGTACTTTTTCTAGCACCTGCTATTTTTTTGATTATTTCGTATATTTTCCCAAAACCAAACAAGAAATTTGTATTTAAAAGTTGGTTCCAGTTTTTGGTTTTTGCTTTGCCTGTTGGAATTCTGATTTTTTCTTTTCCAAATTTCAAAATTAACTTGCTTCCTCTTTCTGAATTTAAAGGTATATATTATTACCAGATAAAGATAATATTAAATCCAAGTGGAATATTACTCATAGTATCTGTTTTTATATACATTGGCTGGGGCACAATAAATTTGATGCGGAAGTTGGAAAGGGCAAAAACAAACCGCGAACGAAATCAAATTCGGTTTTTACTGTTTTAGATATGAATTTTTTATCTGTTATCCCAGGTTTTATTGATACGCTATCGGTGTTCTATCGCGTTAAAGTCATTTTTCTAATTTCTGTATAACTACTAGCTTTCATTCGGAACAGGTAAATGCCGCTTGGAACTTTTCTTCCAAAATTATCAGTTCCATTCCATTTTACTGTCCAGCGCCCTGGGGATTGATACTCCTCTAATAGCTCTTTTATTTCTTGCCCAAGCAGAGTATAAATTTTTATTGACACAAAACATTTTTCAGGAAGTTGATATTCCAATGTAGTTTCAGGATTAAAAGGATTAGGGTAGTTTTGAGATAATGTAAATTCAGCAGGTACCGGAGTAATCCCTGTGACAGAAATAGGTCCAAAGAATTTACTTTTCCCTTCTATTGAGATCTCTTCTATCTTGTACCAATAGAGTATTCCGTCATGTACATTTTTGTCAATAAATGTGTAGTCAGTAGCGGTTGAGCTATTCCCATGTGCCTGAATTAAAGAGGTGGTAATACGATCGTAGGGACCTGCTTCAGTTCCACTTCTCCACACGTGAAACCCTGCGCAGTCTGCTTCGCTCTCTGTCTTCCAGTGTAAAATAACACCTTTTTCTTTACTATCCATAGCTGTGAAACCAGTCATCTGAACAGGTAGGGAAACATCACCTCCGGTGTTGTCATAATCTACCAGTACATTGTTGGGGGATGGATAAGGTGTATCCTGATATGTACCTTGAACTGTACTGTCAAAGGTAATTTTTGAACTTCCACTGGGATTTTTTATAAAAAATCTTATTTTAGCTACAGGTGTTCCAGTATGTTCAACTATATTCCCATTGCCCGCGTAGGATTCGTATTTAAAGATACCAATTAAATTCCATTTATAAGGTGTTCCAGTGTCGGGAAATTCCATATCGTATTTTCCCCCTGGAGCAGAAAATTTATCTTGGCCATCGAGATAGTCGTACTCGAGTGAAGGGCTGCGATCTATACCTAACCCATCTTTTTCACCGAAGTCGTAGAGATCAGACGACATTGTTCCAAATATGGAGTGGTCTCCTATGTTATATTGATCAGATGTGCTTCTGGCTTTAATTCCAATGACAACATCAATGTAACTAGGATTTCCTGAGGTAACCTGAGTAGAATAGATATACCAGATCCATGGGTTGCTATCCGCAAATACTCTGTCTGTAGAAGTGGTGGTAAGCATAAGGGGAAGTAAAACTAAAAAATATATCATTTTTTTCATTACGTCCTCCTTACCGTTTTGCTTTATAGTTTTAATTTACAAATGAAATATAATGATTCTTTCTGGAAACATCAAGGATTTTTTATATTTGTAGTGCGTGTTCCGTTTCCCAAAAAATAATTTAAAATTTACTTGCATTTACCCTGTTTTGTTACTATACTAAATAGTTAACTAATAGTAGTGGTACACCGTTGTTTTGTTTTTAAATTCTGAATCTAATAACGCAACTATGGTGAAAAGTTTATAGTTGCGTTTTTTTGTTTTAAAGGCAAGAATTGACTGGTGGCCAAGAGATTCTGCTTTGTGCAGAGATTTTATGAAAGGATAAGTTCATGGAACAAGGAACAGTGAAATGGTTCAATAGAACAAAAGGTTTTGGATTTATTGAACGGTCCGATGGCGAAGATGTTTTTGTGCATTATAAAGCTATCGCTGGTGATGGCTTCAAAGTGTTGGAAGAAGGCGATGCGGTCGAATTCGACGTCGAACAAGGGCCCAAGGGTCCGCAGGCTTCTAATGTCAAAAAAATCTGATTGAAACCATAACAGAAAAAATCCCGGCATGGTGAATACCGG
>CAYYPT010000233.1:0-3132 GCA_964473625.1 uncultured bacterium
GATTCCTTGCGAGATGCTACTATCAGCTTGGCAGGAACCGAGCGAGTGGCATAGATAAAGTGACAATGTTCATAATATGTACACTTTGTCGCCAGTTACGTGAGCGTTGCTGAAGAGCCGGATGAGGGAAAACCTCAAGTCCGGTTCTGTGAGGGGCGTTGATGTTTCCCTCACTTGGTTATGAAAATTAAACACTAATTGAAGGAGACTATATTATGTCTACTCGACAAAAGCTATACATCTTATGGGGAATAGTAATATTGTTTGTTATTATTATTCTTAGCAATGGATTTTATACTGTAGGCGAAACGGAACAGGTTATAATTACTCAGTTTGGTGAACCAGTAGGAGGACCTATTAAAGAAGCAGGTCTTCACTGGAAGATTCCATTCATTCAGACAACGCATTTCTTTGAGAAACGAATTCTGGCATGGGATGGTGCCCCCAATCAAATCCCCACAAAGGATAAAAAATATATCTGGGTTGATTTAACAGCCAGATGGCGTATTAGCGATCCATTGAAATTCCTTCAGTCTGTAGGAGATAAAACAGGTGCTCAAGGGAGATTGGATGATATTATTGATGCAGCAGCCCGCGATTTTGTTTCTGATAATATTCTTTTGGAACTTGTTAGAAATTCAAATAGAAAGTTTACCAGTTATGATGTGGAACTCGTACGGGATACTTCTTTAGTAAATAAATCTATTGAGGGTGGAAGAGATTATATAACGCGTCAAATCTTGAAACATGCTCGCAAGGTTGTTCCGCAGTACGGGATTGAACTGGTAGATGTCAGAATTAAGCGGATCAACTATGTAGAGGCTGTAAGGAAAAAGGTGTATGAAAGGATGATATCAGAACGAAAGCGGATTGCCGAGAGATATAGGTCTGAAGGGCAGGGACAGATGGCAGAAATTGAAGGTAAGCGGGAAAAAGAACTTCAACGAATCAGATCAGAAGCTTATAAGAAAGCAAAAGAGATTCAGGGTAAGGCTGATGCTGAGGCTACACGAATCTATGCCAGCGCTTACAACAAAGATCCCGAGTTTTATTCATTTTTAAAGACTCTTGATACCTATAAGACAACTGTTGACAGTAATACAGTGCTGCTTCTTACAACAAAATCAGATTATCTTAAATATTTTAAGAGGATTAAATAATGGAGAAGTTAGAGTTTCGAGCCACAACTATTTTAGGAGTCAGGAGAGGAAGTCAGGTTGCTCTTGGTGGTGATGGGCAGGTCACTTTTGGTGAAACAGTAATGAAAGAGAAAGCAAAAAAGGTACGAAGAATGTACAATGATACTGTTTTGGCCGGGTTTGCTGGAGCAGCAGCAGATGCTTTTACTCTTTTTGACAAATTTGAGAAAACTTTAGACCAGTACCACGGTAATCTTTATCGTGCTGCCGTGGAACTGGCAAAAGAGTGGCGAACAGATAAGTATCTTCGTCGTCTGGAGGCTCTTCTCGCAGTAGTAGATAAAAAAAGTATGCTGGTAATTTCTGGGACAGGTGAAATCATAGAGCCAGACGATAATGTAGTGGCTATTGGTTCGGGCGGACCGTATGCTCTGGCAGCAGCACGGGCTCTTATTCAGCACACCAAAATGGATGCACTCAGTATTGTTAAAGAAGCTCTCCAGATTACGGCAAGAATCTGTATTTATACAAATAATCGTATTGTTGTTGAGGAGTTGTAATGAAAGGTGAAACTATAACATCTAAGCAGAATAGGCGAGATAGTTCTGGGGGATTAACTCCTCGTGAAATAGTAGCAGAATTGGATAAATATATAATTGGCCAGGATAAAGCGAAAAAAATGGTAGCCATTGCCCTGAGAAACCGATGGCGGAGACGGCAGGTTGAGGAAAAGCTTCGAGAAGAAATTATGCCTAATAACATTATCTTAATCGGTCCAACAGGTGTAGGTAAAACAGAAATTGCCAGAAGACTGGCCCGATTAGCAGAGGCGCCATTTATTAAAGTCGAGGCTTCTAAGTTTACTGAGGTAGGTTATGTCGGTAGAGATGTCGAATCCATCATTCGTGATCTTACTGATCTGGCAGTATCAATGGTTAAAGCAGAGTGGACTGAGAGGGTTCAGGACAAAGCTAAAGAGGCGGCTGAAGAACGATTATTAGATCTTCTTTTCCCCCGTACCAAACCAAAAAACGAGCACAAACAAACAGGATCCTATGACATATCCTCTCAGATAGAATCATTTCCCCAGGAGAGCGTTGAGGAAAGACAGGAACGAACAAGAGAAAAACTAAGAAAACAGCTTTTAGAAGGAAAGTTAGAAAACCGTAAAGTAGAATTAGATGTTGCAGCAGATTCTTTCCCTATGCTTCAAATATTTTCTCCAGTGGGTATCGAGGAGATGGGTTTAAATATTCAGGATCTCTTCGGCGGTATGGTTCCTCAGAAGCGTAAACGGCGTAAAATGACGGTGAGTGAAGCAAGACATGTTCTGATTGCAGAAGAGGTTCAGAAACTTATTGATATGGAGAAGGTTGTTGAAGAAGCAATCCAGAGAGTTGAAGAGTCAGGTATCGTTTTCTTAGATGAGATTGATAAAATTGCTGGTAATAGTAAGGGGTCAGGCCCTGATGTTTCAAGAGAGGGCGTCCAGCGTGATATACTCCCTGTAGTTGAAGGAACCAATGTTGTAACAAAATATGGAATGGTTAAGACCGATCACATCCTTTTTATTGCTTCGGGAGCGTTTCATGTTTCCAAACCTTCTGATTTGATCCCCGAACTGCAGGGAAGGTTCCCCATTCGTGTTGAGTTGAATAGTCTTACCACGGAGGATTTTGTCCGAATCCTCACAGAGCCAGAAAATGCTCTTGTCAAACAGTACACTGCTATTCTTGAGACCGAAGGGGTGAAAATTACCTTCACAAAAGGAGCTGTTCGGGAGATTGCCAGAACAGCTACTGTTGTAAATGATAGAGCAGAAAACATAGGTGCCAGGCGGCTTCATACAATTATGAGTACACTTTTAGAAGATGTGCTCTACGAGCTTCCTAACGAAAATATTAAAACAGTAAAAATTACAGCAGATGATGTCCGTAAGCGCTTGAAGGATATAGTAGAAGATGAAGATCTTACGAAGTATATTCTTTAGACA
>CAYYPT010000234.1:0-3132 GCA_964473625.1 uncultured bacterium
AAAGTCCCAGGGCAGCAACACCAATGACGTTGAAAGGATCGGTTCTTCTCTCCAATAGCGTTCCTATCAAGTAGATACTGGCCATTGTTGCAGCACGTACTACAGGTGCTCTTGCTTCTGTCAGGAAAACATAAAAGACCAAACCAGAAACAGTGAGAAAAACCCTGGTGGTATACGGTATCCGGAAAAGCCCAAAGATTGTCATAAATATGAGGAGGACAAATCCTACGTGGAGTCCGCTGACTGCTAAGACGTGAATAACCCCTGCTTTTGCAAAACTGTCTCTCACTTCAGGAGAGATTGTTCCTTTCTCTCCCACAATAAGAGCTTGCAGTATTGGACGGCTCGGACCAAAGGTGGTTCGGTTTATTGTCCTTATGGCAAATCTTCGTGTCGGATAAACAATCTCTCTGAGAAAAGAATTACCATGATTCCTTCCTGTGATTTTTATTTTCGTACCAGAAAGAATTCTCAGAATGGTGTATATGTTTTTTCTTTCAAGATACTCTCTGTAGTTAAATCCTCCCGGATTTCTTTGTCCTCTCGGTTTCTGGAGGAAACCAGTTGCGCAAATTCCATCGCCGTAGTGGAGAGAAACAGAAGGTTTTTTGTAAACTGGAATAATAACCTTTCCGGTAACGGATAGAAGGGAATCCCTAAAAATCAACGACCGTGTTTCTACAACAAGTTCCATTCTACCAGGTTTTTCAATGGGGTCTTTTGTCAGAATACCTCGTAAAACTACAGGTTGGTCAAGATCAAGGTATCGTATAATATGATTCTTGGGGAAAAGGTAGAGAGTCTCATGGTATCTCATAAATCCGACCAGGACTAAACAGAGTGCTATGAGAAGTTGTGTAATAGATTTAAACTGTTTTGTGAAAAAGAGAAGCAATGTAACAGCGGTCAGGAGAGCAGAAAAGTAAAAGACTTTAGGAAGTGATATTTTCAAAAATCGGGCTGCAATGATTCCAACAGAAAATACTAAAAATGCTTTTAGTGCCGGTTGGTTCTTCATGATGAAAATTTTATGTGGTCTGGTTGATTTTTTTGCCAAAAAGGAACAAAAAACCGATGAGCAGAAGGATGCCTATTGAAATTGATATGAATGAATTAAAACCGTAACCTGCAGGCAGGTATCCTGCAGCGATAGCCACGCCAGCGACAAGAAGCGCATAAGGTATCTGAGTACGAACATGGTCCACGTGATCCGAGCCAGAAGCCATTGACGACATGATAGTTGTGTCAGAGATAGGAGAGCAGTGATCCCCAAAAACAGAACCAGAGAGAACAGAGGCAATTGTTCCTATAAGAATCGCTGTACTTATTTCAGGAGGAAGGAACATTTCCTGGGAAAATTTATAAGCCATTGGTACCACTATGGGCATGAGAATAGACATTGTTCCCCAAGAGGTTCCTGTGGCAAAACTGATAAATGCAGAAATGACAAAGGTAATGATAGGCAAAAGACGAGGGGAGAGAATGCCCCTGGTAATAGCCACAACATAGTCCGCGGTGTGCAAATCCTCACATATTTTGCTGATGGACCATGCAAAGACGAGAATAACCATTGCATACACCATTGACTTTGTTCCTGATATCCATGCATCAAACGTCTGGCGGAGGGTAAGAATTTTTTGAGAAATCGCTAACACTCCAGCTGTAAAAGCTCCGGCAAATGATGACCACATTAAAACCTCAAATGAATTGGAAGCGCCAATGATCATTCTAATGGAGTGGCCTGTTACGCCCTGGGCAATAAGATTTTCTTTTCCATTATACCAGAGACCGATAATAGTAACAAAGATTACAACAAAGATTGGAACCACAGCATTGGGCCAGCGTAAAGGAGCACCCTCAGGTGCTGTCGTTTGAGTCAGGGTAAGATCTGAGAGTGGGATACCTCCAGGCCTAAGCACTTTACCTGTTTTTCTTGCTCTTTTCTCTGCTTTTAACATGGGGCCGAAGTCTCTTCCAAATAGGGCTACCAAAAAAACAAAAATAATTGCCAGGACACTGTAGAAGCGGTATGGAATGGTCTGGAGAAAAATGAGATAAATGTTCTGGTTTATGTTGAGCTGCTGAAACACAGATTGGATGAGTCCCAACTCAAAGCCAATCCACGTGGAGATTACAGCAATGGAAGCAACAGGCGCTGCAGTAGAATCAACAATATAAGAAAGTTTTTCTCTGGAAATACGAACTCGATCAGTGATAGGCCGCATTGTGTTGCCTACAATGAGGGTGTTAGCATAATCATCAAAGAATATAAAAACACCCATTGCCCACGCAGCTATCTGTCCTCCCTTGGGTTTACTGGCAAAATTTGAAAGCTTTTTGACAATACCCTGGGTTCCTCCTGAATGAGAGATAATACCAACCATTCCTCCCAGTGTAAGAGAAAAGAGAACTATAGATGCATGATTGGGGTCTGCCAGAGAACCGACGATGTAATGATCGAGTAATCGCAAAATACCAAGGAGGGGGTTATATCCCCAGAGAAAGGTTGCCCCAAGCCAGATCCCTGCAAAAAGTGAGATAAAAACCTGACGGAGAATGAGAGCTAAAAGAATAGCAAGGATCGGCGGCAGCAGGCTCAAAAATCCTGGAATTATTCGTAGGTGTACTGTAAATGTTTCCCCGCTCTCTTTTAAAACAAAGGATTTTGACCCAGCATGACGAAAGATTACTCCACGAACTGCTGCTTCTCCGTGAAGAAAAGGACCAATTTTTTCTAAAGGAATATCTTTCCCTTTGATGCGCTGTTTTAAACCACTGGCTGGGACATAACCAGCAAAAGAAGTATCTATTTGTCCCATAGAATTAAAAGCCCGAATGCGGAGTTCAAATGGGACACTTTCTATTGCACACCTCGGTGAGACAACAACAAAATGGCGCTCCGCAATCTGGCCGCGAAGCGGATGAAAGGGAGTGAATGAAAATATTGATGCAAAAATTAGCAAAAAACAGAAAAATTTTTTCATACAGAGCCACTTTGTTTTTTAAATCTTTTTCTGTGTTTTTATTATAAGAAAAAATTGGGGAAAAGAAAAGAGAAAAATTGCTTTATAAAAGGTAGCGCATTGACTCAAAAATAAAGTAACTTTAGAGGGATTGAACTTTTTTAAAAAT
>CAYYPT010000235.1:0-3014 GCA_964473625.1 uncultured bacterium
AAATTATTTTTCTTCCCACCAGTGAAGAATCAACTGATGTCTGAGCAAAAAGATGCAGGCTAATCCAAAGACTAAAAACAAAAATTAGACTTATTTTTATCAGTGATTTTATTTTCACTCTATTCATAAACTTGAACTTAGAACTTAATTCCTGAACCCAAATTGATAAACCCCCAACCTTTTCCATGATTTCCATACTCGGCTCTTAAAACCCAGTGATCCCAGATAATGTGGAATCCTAAACCAAAAGAGCTTGACAGCATAGAATATCTAAACTTTTGACGTTGAAACCAAGCAGCACCTGTATCAATGAATAATACTCCTACATATCCTACATGAATGCCTGCCAAGGGGTTCCGCTCATAGAAGATAGGGAAGCGGTATTCCAGACTCATCAGAAAACTATTTTCCCCTGAGAAGCATCCTGTGCTGTAACCTCGAATGGTTTTCCCACCCCCCAGATGGATACGTTTGTAAACCGGAACTTTTCCATGAGATATCTGAAGAAAGGTTTGAAGAGCTATTATGTTATCGTGATAAACAGGGGAATATATGTGCAGATCCAGACCAGTGTAGTTAAAACGGTTTTTTTCGGAAAAACTGAACCAATTTATCCATGATTTTAGATAGAGGCCTGTTTTGGGATAAAGCGGCCAGTCGCGAGAATCAAAAGTAGTAAAATATTCAAAAGCAGTAACTTCATCAAAATGGGTTTTTGAATAAGTTACCGAGGTATCTCCTATCCAGATCTTTTCCTTGTTCGTTTTTATTCCCAGCTTAAGTTTTCTTCCAATCTCTTTGCCAAAAGTAAAACTTGCTTTTGTTACTTTTTCACGAAAGTGAGGGAAATAGTCACCGTAAAGATACTTAAAAGAAGTGTAACTCAGATTCACTCCTAAAAAGAGATGAAGTTTGCCTCCAAACCAGGGATTGTTCCAGTTAAGTGCAAATTTCTGTATGCCTCCGATCTGGAAAGTGGCACAGATGGAATTTTTTCTTCCAAACAGATTCTGAGCGGTAAAATGTGCACCAGTGTACCAACCAAAAAGATCGTTGTTGCTCAATATTGGGGTAACTGACCATACCCCCTTTTCCTGGACAACTACCATGAGGATGCGGCTGTTCAACGTAGATCCGGGTTTGGTCTGGAATTCAATCCGTTTGAAAAAATCTTGCCTGAGAAGCCATGCTCGTTCCTTTCGTAAAAATGCTTCAGTAAAATATTCCCCCTTTTTTAGATTTAGTTCTTGCAAAATAATGCGATTTTTAGTTCTCATGTTGCCGTAAAACGTAATCTTCTCAAGAAGAAAGGATTGACTTCTTAAGGAAAGCAAGGGTAAAAGAATAAAAATTTCTAAGATAAATTTTTTCATAAAGATTACACCATACATTTCGGAATTATCGGGAAGATCTCTCCTGAACTTTTCTGAAAAATTTCTCCTGAATACAGTCGAAAAAGGTCCGTGTTTTTACTCTGTTCGGCATATATTCACCATAAGAAGAACTTTGTCAGAAACTTTGGAATTTTCTGGATACCATAAAATAATATCTGAATATTTGTCTTTGTTAATGTTTCCTACCCACAGGTGTGTTGAAATAGGTCCATTTATTTTGAAAACAGAGTTTCTGGCCGGAAGAGATCCATGCCGACCCATAAAAATGGAGAATTCATTTGCATCAGTACCAATCAGAAAATCCTTAATTCCATCCCCATTGAAATCACCATTAAAACTCCGACATATATTTGAATTGAATAAACTACCGATTTTTACCCTGCGAGAGAAACTAATCTTTCCAGCAGGTTTGCCGGGGTAAGTGTTCTCATCATGCATGAGATAGAAATCGTAGCTGTTGCTGACCTTTCTGGTAATAAAAAATTTGATTGCCTGTGCAAAACCAATTTTAAAAGTAAGAAGTGCAATATCCAGTAAGCCGTCTTGATTAAAATCGCTAATGACATGTTCTCCAGTAAAATTTTCAGCAGTAAGTATTTGATCGGGTAAGTGGTTTAATCTACCTGCTCTGTTCAAGTAAATCTGGATTTGTGTTATGTTTTTTGTAAAGCTTGCCCGTGAGGCTTTTGTGAGAAGAACGTCTACATATCCGTCACGGTTAAGGTCTTTAAGTTCGAGAGACGTTAACTCTGGAGCAATCGGTGACAGAGCAGAAGTACCTATACTCTCTGCTCCCATTCTGTAATGGAGGTCGGGTGGAATAAGAAAGAAATATAGCTCAGTATGATGCTGTAAATAAACATTCAGTACATCTCCTGTTACAGAAAATAAATCAACGATATTATCACCATTGAAATCAGCAAGATATATGGAAGGAAGTTTAAAAGAAAAGGTCAGTCCCTCTTTTTTTAATATGGAGTACTCAGGAAACATCCAGAGCTTTTTCTGGTTTTCCCACTCTCCTCTCCTGTTCTTTGAGATGACGACAAATCTATGGGGTTGAGGAATGATGAAATCGGGCACACCGTTACCATCCACATCACGTACAAAGTTGTATTGGAAAAGCTTTGAAGGATCATTGGAAAGAAAGATAGAAGGAATTTTTAGTATTAGTTCTAATCTTCTGGAAAATCCATTTCCCGAATATTTTCTCTGGTAAATACCATCGGTTTTTAAGAAGAGAAGTTCGGGCAAACCATCGCTATCAATATCTTCTATGTCGAAAGCTATTTCATTCTGGTCAGCAGTAAGGATTTGATCCGATTCATTTGAGAAACAATTATTCTTCTGGAAAAAAATAGAAATTAATCTGTCAACATGCGTGCCAGAAAAAGTAGATCTGGTGTGAAGAACGAGAATGTCAGGGGATAAATCACCATTTACATCCTTTACTATAACCTGATATACTTTCCCTTCAAGCTGTAAAAAGTGTTTTTGGAAGTAAAGCTGTTCTCCTGAAAAAAGATTGTCTCCACTTGTGAGAATTGCTGCTGTCAGAAGAAATTTTATGTATTGTTTTTTCATAAGATACAGACGAGATTTATCCTGAACCTGTCGAAG
>CAYYPT010000236.1:0-3011 GCA_964473625.1 uncultured bacterium
TTATTTTATTTAGGAGGAAATTCAGTGCCAAAAGAACACATACTGGCAGTAGATGACGAAGAAGATATTTTGGAGATAATTAGATACAATCTGATCAAGGAAAATTACTATGTAACATGCATTACTTCCGGGGAAGAGGCATTAACAAAAGCAAAATCTGAGAAGCCCGACCTCATTCTCCTCGATTTGATGCTGCCTGAAATGGACGGCTTTGAGATATGCAAACTTCTGAAAAACGATCCCGAGACATCTCACATATCGATTATAATGATAACGGCTAAAGGTGAAGAAGCAGACATAGTGGCAGGTCTTGAACTTGGTGCAGATGATTACATCACCAAACCTTTCAGCCCAAAAGTTCTCATTGCTCGTATTAGGACCGTGCTTCGTCGGAAAAGAACACCGCAGCCCCAAGATAGAAAAGTCATAAGAATCCAAAACTTGTTTATTGACCCTTCCAGGTTCGAAGTCAAAGTGGATAATAAATTAATAGAACTTACAGCCACAGAATTTCAGATACTTCTTTTCCTCGCACAGCATCCTGGGTGGGTATTTACTCGTTCTCAGATTATTGATAATGTTAAAGGGGACGATTATCCTGTAACAGACCGTTCTGTTGATGTACAGATTGTTGGGCTTCGTAAAAAATTGGAATCGGCAGGTGAATACATTAAAACTGTCCGAGGTATAGGATACCGATTCCAAGGATAAAATTATGTGGAAAAGGAAAACACTTCTCTGGCAGCTTTATCCTCCCTTTTTGTTGGTTATCCTTTTGTCTCTGCTGATCTTAGGTTGGTATACTTCCATCGGATTGAAACATTTTTATCTTCAACAGATAGCTACTGACCTCGAGTCTCGTTCACGCCTGGTGGGGGAAATCATTGCAGAGCCTCTTTTTCAGAAAAAAAAAGACAACGTTCAAATTTTTTGCAGGTCACTCGGAAAGGAACTTTCCACCCGTTTTACAGTTATTCTTCCATCCGGTAAGGTAATAGGCGATTCTGAAAAAGATCCTTCCCAGATGGACAATCACAGTGACCGTCCTGAAATAAAACAGGCTCTTTCAGGGAGAGTAGGAGTTTCCAGTAGATACAGTTATACTTTAAAAAGAAACATGATGTATGTTGCTGTACCTCTTTTCCAGAACAATAAAATTGCTGTTGTGGTGAGAAGTTCTCTCCCTGTAACAATTTTCTCACACGTGCTTTCAACTATTTACAGAAGAACTCTACTGGTGGGTCTAATAGTAGCATTAGGAGCTGGGCTGATCAGTCTGGTTCTTTCCAGCAGGATTCAAAAACCGATTGAAAAACTGAAAGAAGGAGCAATTCGTTTTGGTGAAGGTGACCTGAGCCACAGAATGCATGTTTCTGAACCGGATGAACTCCGCACACTTGGTGAGGCCATGAATCTCATGGCATCACAGCTCGGCGAACGTTTACAAACCATTACATACCAACGTAATGAACTTAAAGGTATTCTTTCAAGTATGACCGAAGGCGTTCTGGTAGTCAACAGAGAAGAGAAAATTGTAAGAGTTAATACTGCTGCTGTAAAATTTTTTGATATTAACCCAGAAGAAGCCGAGGGAAAAAGTATCCAAGAAGTGATAAGAAACAGCAGACTGCAGAGATTTATCCAGAAGACGCTTACTAGCAAAGACCCGCAGGAAGAGGAGTTTGTTCTATCCAATAATGAAAAGTACTTTATTCAGACACACGGAACCATTCTGCGAGGAGTAGAAGGGGAAATAATAGGTGCTCTGGTAGTGGTTAACGATGTAACACGCATGAAAAAGCTTGAAAACATTCGACGTGAATTTGTTGCTAATGTTTCCCACGAGCTGAAGACACCTATAACCGCAATCAAAGGCTCCTTAGAAACATTAAAGGAAGGAGCAATCCAGAATCCAAAAGACACTCTTCGTTTTCTCGATATCATTACAAAAAACACTGAAAGACTGAAAAGTATAATAGAAGATTTACTGAGCCTTTCAAAGATTGAGCAGGATGCTGAGCAAAACCTCATAAGGCTCGAAGAAGAAAACATAAAAGATGTGTTGGAACAGGCAGTTTCTCTCTGTCAGAGCAGGGCAGCGGAGAAAGGAATACGTATAGACATGGTTTGTGATGACAAACTGAAGGCAAAAATAAATCCTCATCTTTTAGAAGAAGCCGTTGTGAACCTCTTAGACAATGCAGTGAAGTACAGCAAACCCAACAGCAAAGTAAGAGTCGAGGGAATTAAAGAAAAAGATGAAGTGATTATTAAAGTACAGGATTGGGGATGTGGGATTGAAAAAAAGTATCTATCACGTATTTTTGAGCGTTTCTATAGGGTGGACAAAGCAAGAAGTCGCCGTCTCGGCGGCACAGGACTGGGACTGGCTATTGTTAAACACATTGCTCAGGTTCACGGCGGCAGTGTTACTGTTGAAAGTATACCTGGCAAAGGAAGTACATTTTCAATTCATCTTTCTGCCTTATTTTCAAAGGACATAAACAATTTTATAAAAAACTAATTGAGGTGTGGGAGAGGTATCCCCTGTTCGCAAATGGAGACTCACTCAGAAAGATGGGTTTTGGTGAGAAATTCTATTGCCATGAGAGCATGTCTCTGCGAGGCATCCTGCTTTTTGGGATGCCGAAGCAGTCTCCTTGAGGTTTTCCTCTGTACCTGAGTGTGTTGGCGTTACCGTAAGGGGATTGCATCGTCGTCCCGCAGAGGGCAGGACTCCTCGCAAAGACAGGGTAGATTGTTTGTGTTTTTTTGTGATTAGATATTGGTGTTTGTTAAAAAAACACAGTCAGAGACTGTGTTGGATGGTGCTGCAAGAATTTTATAACCAAAGAGTCTTTTATTCCCCTCAGATTCTTCTGATCTATTTTCCTCAAATATCCTAACAAAATTCTAACAAACACTTCATATTACTCTAACCTTCTACTTCTAACTTTATGTTCAGAGGAATAAGAAAACTAAAATCAAACTCTTAAGGAGGTAAAAAATGA
>CAYYPT010000237.1:0-2995 GCA_964473625.1 uncultured bacterium
AATTCTCTTCTCTGTGTGGGTCTTGACGTAACTCCAGAGAGAATCCCTCCTCACTTAATGAAAAATGACGATCCTATTTTCAGATTTAATAAACAAATTATAGATGCCACAGCAGATTTAGTTGTTGCATATAAGCTCAATCTGGCTTTTTATGAGTCCTTGGGATCAGAGGGATGGAATATATTGAAACGCACATTAAGTTATATACCAGAAGGTATTCTCAAAATAGGAGATGGAAAAAGAGGAGATATAGGCTATACCGCAGAGAAGTATGCACAGGGACTTTTTGCTCTGGGGTTTGATATAGTTACTGTCAACCCCTACTTAGGCCGGGATTCAATAGCTCCGTTTATTCAGGATGAAAAGAAAGGTGTCTTTGTACTTTGTCTTACTTCCAATCCAGGTTCTCAGAATTTTCAATATCTTTTATTTGATGGGAAATCTCTCTACCAGAGAGTGGCTGAAAAGATTGTTCAGTGGAATGAAAAGGGTAATTGTGGATTGGTGGTGGGGGCAACCCATCCTGCTGAGTTGAGAGAAATTCGGGATATAGCTCCTGATCTACCATTTTTGATTCCTGGTATCGGTGCTCAGGGTGGAAATTTAGAAGCTTCAGTTTTAGCCGGGACAGACAAAGAAGGAGAGATGGCTATTATTAACTCCAGCAGGGGGATTATTTATGCTTCTGATGGAAAAGATTTTAGTAACGCAGCAAGAAAAGAGGCTGTAAAACTCAGGGATGAAATCAATCGATTCAGGGAAAAGAAGGAGAAAGGATAGGATGGCTTTATCCTCAGAAGAAATTCTCGATATTTTCAAAAATACTGGTGCTCTTCTTGAGGGACATTTTGTGCTTACTTCTGGACTGCACAGCAAGTTTTATTTCCAGTGTGCCAGAGTGTTTCAGTACCCCTGGTATGGAGAAGCTCTCTGCAAAAATATTGCCGACCACTTTAAAGAGGAAAAAATAGATGTCGTTATTTCTCCTGCGATAGGAGGAATTATTGTAGGACAGGAAATTGCTCGTCTCTTGAAAGTGCGGGCTATTTTTGCCGAGAGGGTAGAAAATAAAATGACATTGCGGAGAGGGTTCACTATATCACCGGGAGAAAGAGTACTGGTAGCTGAAGATGTTACAACTACAGGCGGTTCTGTAAAGGAAGTAATAGATGTAGTAAAAGAAAAAGGTGGAAAAATTGTGGCTGTGACAGCAGTTGTAGATAGAAGTGGAGGCAAAATCAATTTTGGGGTTCCTTATTTTTCTCTTTTCCAGATGGAAATTGAGAATTTCCCTCCAGATGAATGTCCTATGTGCAAAGCTGGTAGTACGGCTGTAAAACCTGGCAGTCGGGATTTGAAATATTCTGGTCAATAAATAACAATGCCTGCTCCGAATTCTTTTTTGAATACCTGAGCAGGCAGTTATATTACTTTTTCTATCTTGCCTGAAAGAATCTGCGGAAGTTGAGTTTATATAAAGACTGAAGACTCACATGGTTAAGAAGTATCGTACTTTTCTTCGTAGAAAGAAAAGTACGAAAAACTCGCCTTTTTGCAAAGCTATAAAGCTTGATTATGCTATCCACACACTTTAGCTTACTTCCTCCCAATCCCAACCCCTGCGCAACCCTCCTCTGGCGGCTAATGGTCTCCCCTTAGCTGGATTTTTTCTTCTTCTTAACGAAAAACGCAAAAAGACATACCACCTTTCCCCTAAAAATAAATTTCAACCCACACGAGAATTAGATTCCTCGCTCTGCTCGAAAAGACACGAAGTGAGCGTCTTTCTCAAGAAGCGCTGATTTAGAGATCGCCCAGCATAGATATACTGGGCGATCAGAGACAGAATACATATCCTGTGCGATTTGCAAATCCTCCTTTTGGAAAGGAGGACTTTTGTTTTTTTCTCGACAATCCCACTTTTTTTTATTATATTCTACTAAAAATGTTTAAAAGAATTTTTCCCCCTCCTATTAGTGATTTAAGATGTCCAATTCTTGAAATTAAAAATGGAGGATAACCTCATGAAAACGCGTTTTGTTTTTTATACTTTTGTTTGTTTTTCCTTTTTCCCGCTTTTATTTCTCTACGCTCAATCCTCCGGACAGAAAGAACTCCCTCCAATAGATCTATCCAGAGTAAATATCAGCCATCTGCCTTATAAATTTGTAGTAGTCCGGTCTTTTCCTAAACTCAACAAATATGTAAACGAACAGCTTTCTTCAGTTAATTTGAATGGAGATGGTTCTGATAATTTGCTTAAATGCTCTTTAATTACTGAATATTCTCCTACCCCTAGCTCCGTAGTAATGGAGGGTATTCACCCTCAGGCTGTGAGATTTCAAACGAATTTCTACGGAAGCAGAGGTATTATAGTCTCAAATTTGCGTTTTGATGTGAATAAAGATGGAAGTAAGGAAATATTTGTTTCAGAACTCAAATCCAATGCAACCTTTCTTCATATCATTGATTCTCAAGGGAAAATACTGAATTCTTTTTTATGCGCAGCTTCTTCAACAAGAAAAAAGGAATGGGATGCTCATGCAAATGTATGGAGTGTTATGGATATAAACGGAGACGGTTGGCAGGATCTTTTGGTTTCTCTTGGGGCTACTTATAGTTTCCAACCGCGCGGTATCTATGCACTTGACATACATAACAAAAAATTTTTATGGAAGTACCGTACTGGTTTTTCTCCACGCACACTAATATTATACGACATCAATGGAGACGGAAAAAGAGAAATTCTTTTTGGATCGGCTTCACCCACAAATGGAGGTGGACTTAAGGTTAATGGGACAGATGATATACATACCTATATAGTGGTTCTTGACTCACTAGGTCACTGTTTGAGAAAACCTCAAATTGTTAGTGGAGAATTTGCAGCGCTACATCTTTTTGCTCACGATCTAAATGGAGACGGGAGAAAAGAAATAGTTGCACGATTTGGAAACCACAGAGTTCCAAAAGAAAATAATTTTATAGCATTATGGAA
>CAYYPT010000238.1:0-2986 GCA_964473625.1 uncultured bacterium
AAAGAAATACCTTGACAATAAGAAAAAAACTCCGTATTATAAGAACAACAAATTTCCCCCTTTAAACCGATCCAGCGAGATCAGTAAGGGGTTGCGTGGTAAAGAGTTACCTCCCAGCCGAACTCGCGGGAGGTTTTTTTGTGCTTTCAAAATGGGAATTAATCAGATGAAAATTAAAGCGGAATTGATGGACGGCGAAGCTATTAACAGAACACTTTTACGTTTAACTCATGAGATTCTGGAGAAAAATCGGGGTACAAAGAATCTGGTGATTGTAGGAATTCGTGATCGAGGAGATTTACTTGCCCGAAGGATAATAAATAGTATTAAAGAGATTGAAGGGCAAGAAGTTCCATTGGGTGTGCTGGATATTACACTTTACAGAGATGATTTCCGAAGACTTACAGAACGGCCTGTTGTTCAGGAAACAGACATCCCATTTGACATTACGGATAGAAGAATTGTTCTTGTAGATGATGTTCTTTACACCGGCCGTACTATTCGTGCTGCTCTAGATGCACTGATTGATTTTGGCAGACCGGCACTGATCCAGCTTGCGGTTCTTATTGATCGAGGGCATCGTGAACTTCCAATCAAAGCAGATTATGTTGGGAGGAATGTTCCTACAGCTGTTGGTGAGGAGGTCCAAGTTAAATTAAAGGAGATGGATGGGGAAGATAAAGTGCTTTTATTTGAACCAGAAAGTATAGAATAAAATATTAACTGGAGTAAATTTATGCAGCTTAAAAGTCACCATCTGTTAGGCCTTGAGGGGGTGACAAGAGAAGATATCACACTAATATTGGACACTGCTTCTTCTTTCAAGAAAGTTCTGGAACGTCCCATTCCCAAAGTCCCGACTCTACGGGGCAAAACAGTTGTCAACCTCTTTTTTGAACCTTCCACCAGAACTCGTTTCTCTTTCGAATTAGCCGAAAAAAGATTATCGGCCGACACCATTAATTTTTCTGCTTCTACTTCTAGTGTTCTTAAAGGTGAGACTCTCAAAGATACTATCAAAAACATTGCTGCCATGAGAATCGATTTTGTTGTCATCCGCCATTCATCGCCTGGAGCTGCGCACTTTCTAACAAGGTGTGTGGATGCAGCTGTTATAAATGCAGGGGATGGTGCACACGAACACCCTACTCAGGCTCTGCTTGACATGATGACCTTGAGAGAGCGATTTGGTAAATTGGATGGACTGAAGGTAGTTATTGTTGGTGATATCGAACACAGTAGAGTTGCTCGTTCCAATATCCTCGGGTTGAGAACTATGGGAGCAAAAGTAGGAGTTTGTGGCCCCCCTACTCTTCTTCCGAGAGAGGTAGAAAAGTTAGGGGTTACTGTTTATCCCCATATCGAGGATGCATTAGCAGAAGTAGATGTAGTCAATGTACTTCGTATCCAGCTTGAAAGACAGGAAGCTGGAAGATTCCCATCATTAAGGGAATATCGTGCCCTCTTTGGAATTACTCGTAAACGTTTGGATCAGGTAAAAAGAGAAATTACTATTATGCATCCCGGTCCAATGAACAGGGGAGTAGAAATCGATAGCGATATAGCAGATGGAGACTATTCTGTTATTTTGCGACAGGTGACCAATGGAGTAGCTGTACGAATGGCTGTTCTTTATTTATTAAGCGGCAGTCAGTCAAAGTTTGAAGGAGTCGAGGATGAAGGGAAGTAAAGATATTTTTCCTGTCAGATTGGGAAAATTGCTCTTACGCGGAGCGCGTATTTTTGACCCTGTGATTAATCTCGATAAACTAGCAGATATTTTAATAATTAATGGAAAGATTGAGAAGATAGAAAATATCCAAACCAGTGGATTCGATGGCGAAGTTCTTGAATGTAAAGGCAAGGTTATTATACCTGGTTTAATAGATATGCATACCCATTTGAGAGAGCCTGGACGTGAAGATGAAGAAACTATTGCGACTGGGAGTCAGGCAGCTATGGCCGGAGGTTTTACCGCTGTTTGCTGTATGCCCAACACAAATCCTGTAATAGACAACAGCGGCCAAATTAAATTTATAAAGGAGAAATCAGAAGGTCTACTTGTAGATGTTTATCCCATCGCCGCAGTTACCAAGGGACAGGAGGGAAAAGAACTTACAGAAATGGGCGATATTATCAATGCCGGCGGTGTAGCTTTCTCTGATGATGGTTACCCTGTTAAAAATACTGCCATTCTGAGAAGAGCTCTTGAGTATGTTAAAATGTTTGGCAAACCAATCATTGATCACTGTGAGGATTTAAGTCTTTCAGGGAATGGGGTAATGAACGAGGGGTTTGTTTCCACAATTTTAGGGATGAAAGGTATACCCCCAATCAGTGAGGAAATTACTGTTGCGAGGGATCTGCTTGTTGCTGAATACACAAAAGGGCCTTTACACATTGCTCATGTTTCTACTAAGGGTTCTGTTGCCCTGATTCGGGAAGCTAAGGCAAAAGGCGTTAATGTCACGGCCGAAGTTTGTCCTCATCATCTTTTTCTTACTGATGAAGCTGTACGGACTTTCGATACAAACACAAAGATGAAGCCTCCTTTAAGAACTGAAGAAGATCGTAAAGCACTTATTGATGGACTTAAAGATGGAACAATCGATGTTATTGCTACTGATCATGCACCCCATTCTATTGAGGAAAAAGAAACAGAATACGATGTTGCACCTTTTGGTGTAATCGGTCTGGAGACAGCACTTGGTTTAGTACTTACTCATCTGGTTGGAAAAGGACTGTTAACGTTAAAAGAGATTGTAGAAAAGATGAGTGTTTCCCCCAGAAAGATTCTGGGTCTTGCTGAAAATCGTATTGAAAAAGGTAAACCTGCCAATCTTACTATACTGGATATTGAGGAAGAATGGGTGGTGGACAAAACCTCATTCCGGTCAAAGTCACACAATACGCCTTTTGATGGTTGGACATTGAAAGGAAAATCTTTTGGAGTTTTCAACAACGGGCAGTTATTTTTATCATCATC
>CAYYPT010000239.1:0-1106 GCA_964473625.1 uncultured bacterium
CATCTTTTTGCTCAGACATCAGTTGATTCTTCACTGGTGGGAAGAAAAATAATTTCTATTAAAATTCAGGGGAACAAAAAAACCAAACCTTCTGTCATACTCCGCGAGATGAGACAGAAGATTGGAAACTGCCTTAATCCCCAATTTCTGGAAGATGACAGGAAACGTATTGAGAGTCTTTATTTGTTCAATCGTGTTGTTATTCGCGCAGAGCCTGAAGGGGAAGGCGTTTGTTTGCACATTGGGGTGACAGAAAAGTGGTATTTCTTTCCATATCCAATATTTTTCATAAATGAAAGAGACTGGAACAAGCTTTCTTACGGAGCAGGTCTTACCCATCTCAACTTTCGGGGGTATGGAGATATTTTTACATTTCTTTTTTGGCTTGGTTACAATCCAGCATTTCAGTTTTTCTATACCAATCCATGGTTTAATAGGAAACACAATCTTTCTGCCAGTATTAGTCTCTTTTATAATCGTGTTAGAAGTAAACATTTTGAAAAAAAAGAAATAACAGAAAATCACATGGGGTTTCAGTGGACTCTGGGTAAACGCTTTGGACTTTATAAATTCTTTAGCTTAACGTTGGGCTATCAAGAAATCAAATTTTCTCCTTCTATCCCGGGTCAAACTCTATCATCCAATGGGAGAGATAGATTACCTATGTTGAGTTTTCTTTTGATCTATGATCATAGAGATCTAAAGGAATATCCTCATTCAGGATGGTACGCGAGACTCTATGCAAGGAAAACAGGTTTCCCTTTTTTAATCGCTAATTATTTTTGTTATAGTTTTGATATCAGAAAATATTTCCCCATGCTTCACGGTTCTACATTGGCCTTACGCACCGCGGCTGATCTATCAGAGGGAAAAATCCCAGTGTACCATCGGGTTTATTTGGGTTATTCCGAACGAGTTAGAGGTCACTTCTTTGAAAAATTTGAGGGAGAAAATAGGGCGCTTGCAACTGTAGCTTTCAGATTTTCTCTGTTGCCTGTTCGTTATTTTAATATTTCCAGCCTGTCTCAGTTAAAAGATCTCAAGTTCGGTATAAGCTTTGGATTTTTTGCCGACACTGGTCTAACATGGTTTCAGAAAGAGAAAAT
>CAYYPT010000239.1:1206-2905 GCA_964473625.1 uncultured bacterium
AGTTTTTACGTGAAACCAGATATGGTTCGTGGAAATGAACTTATCTTTTTGGAAGATGAAGCGCACCACCTTTCCAAAGTAATGCGGAAGAAAAAAGGAGACTTAGTTTGGGCGGTAGATGGCGAAGGAACTGCCTATGAGGTAGAAATTCTCTATATAGAAAAGAGTCAAGTAAGAGCCAGAATCTTAAGGACAAGGAGGCGAATTGGCGAACCTGTGGCAGAGGTTACTCTTGCTCAAGGAATTCTAAAAGGAGAAAAGTTCGACTGGCTGGTAGAAAAAGCAGTTGAGATCGGCGTTCGCAGGATCATTCCACTTATTAGTGAATACTCAATTGCGGTTGCAGGCCCACAAAAAATAGCCCGATGGAAACGGATTGCTCTGTCAGCTATGAAACAATCGGGCCGTTCCATTTTGCCAGAAATAAGTTTGGCTCAGCCTCTAAAACATGTTCTTGCAATGGGAAATGACTGTCGTTACCGTTTAATTGCCCATTCAGGGCCAGGTAGCACACCACTCAAAATTTCCAGAGAAAACAGACCAATCCTGAGTTCAAAATCGTTTCTCATTATTGGGCCTGAGGGTGGATTTACCCAGGAAGAAATTGAACAAGCTGTGGAACAGGGCTTTACACCTGTTACTCTTGGTCCTCGCCGTCTCCGGGCTGAGACTGCCGGAATTGTGCTAACTGCGCTGTTGCTTTCACAACTGGGCGAAATGGAATAGTTAGGGGAAAAGCCTATGGGGATTGCTCTAACTAATATTGTTTCATCGAACATTCAAAGGGTTTTTTAAAGATCTAAGCTCGGGGTGTTGGAGGTTTTTGTTATGCGCTGGGAAAGATATCACTTTGAAAAAGAGGAGAGCATTGTTACATTTCTCTGCAAAAGTCAATACGTAGAATCCGGGCAAAAATCACTTCTTAATTCCAGAAAGATTCTTGAGAATTATATCCGGGAAAATCCAGAGTTTGCAACAACGCATCTCTCTTATCATGCTTCTAAAGATGCACCTGAGTTGATTCGCCTTATGTGTAGAGAAGCGGAGAAGGTTGATGTAGGGCCAATGGCTGCTGTTGCAGGTGCCCTGGCACAGGAAAGTTTAAAAGCAATTCTTGATGCCGGGGCAGAAGAAGCCGTTGTTGACAACGGAGGTGACATTGCTCTTTTTATTCGTGAACCCGTTAGCATAGGAATTTTTGCCGGGGATTCTCCTATAAACCAGGTGGCTTTTGAAGTAGTTCCCAGGAATAAACCTTTTGGAATTTGTACGTCTTCTGGCACAGTGGGGCATTCTTTCAGCTATGGAAGAGCAGATGCTGCTGTTGTTGTTTCTTCCAATGCTATTTTAGCTGATGCAGCAGCGACAGCTCTTGGTAACCGAGTAAAAGAAGAAAAAGATCTTGATAGGTGTTTCACTTTCCTGGAAAATGTTCCTGATATCGAAGGCGCACTTGTTATCTATCATGATAAGATAGCACTCTGGGGAGAATTGCCAGAATTAGTTAAGTCACGAGTTGATGTAAATCTGATTACAAAAGGTGGAATTGTATAGGTAGTGATTTTTCTTATGGCAATTACGTATTGTGGTTTCGTCATCATGTTTTTGGCAGGCAGAGTAATCACCTTATGGTATTTATGCGGGCTCCCGACTTCATCGCGTTTTATTAAATATTAGAAATTTAGATAATACATAACAT
>CAYYPT010000240.1:0-2904 GCA_964473625.1 uncultured bacterium
TAAATATTTCATAGTAGTCCGGCAATCCATCAGTTAACGCCAGTGCCATTAATACAAAAACACCAGGGAAAAATTGGCCGGATGCTTTTCAGTTATATCTTTACCTTCGTATCCCTGCTAACAATGATGAATTTTTTCGTATTCATGACTTCTTTTCAAGAAGCACAACTGTTTCGATATGTCCAGTGTGAGGAAACATATCAACCGGCTGAACAGCTTTTAATGTATAAATATCTTTACATAAAATCTGAAGATCTCTGGCTAAAATAGGAGGATTGCACGAAACGTAAATAATCTTTGGGGGAGCAAGCTCTGCCAAACTTTCTACAGTTTTTGGATGTGTGCCTCCACGTGGTGGGTCAATAATTACTACATCAGGTACACCATATTCCCGAATAAGAAAATCACTGCCATATAAAGCCTCTTTCATGTCAGCAAGGATAAAATCAACATTATTCAGGTTGTTAAGCTCTAAATTTTTTTTACCATTTTCAATAGCAAATTCAATAATTTCAATACCGAGAACATGTTTTGCTCTATCTGCTATGTATATTCCGATAGCGCCTGTACCGCAGTAGAGATCCCATACATTCTGGTTTTCCTGAAATTCAGCCAGTTCAATAATCGTGTCGAAAAGTCGCTGAGTCTGGAAAGTGTTCGTCTGAAAAAAAGCAGTGGGAGAAATTTCAAAGGAACGTTCCCCTACTTTTTCCACAATTTTTCCCATGCCAAGGAGCAAACGTTCTGATTCCCCTATAGCAACCTGGGATTTCTTATCCGAAATACTGTGAATAACCGTTGTAATTTCAGGATGTTGCCAGAAGAGCTTGTGAACAATCCAGTCAAGAGCTTTGTTGCCTTTTTTACCTTCCTGGCTTGTGGTGATTATATTGAGCATTAAATCACCTGTGTTTTTCCCTTCCCGAATTACGAGGAATCGCCAGAAGCCTGTATGATTTTTAATATTGTAAGCCGGAAGGCCTGTTTCTATAACCAGACTTTTCACTGTTTGGAAAACTTTGTTACTTATCTCGGACTGGAGAAGACACCCGTCAATATCGAGAACTTTATCAAAGCGCCCTGGTACGTGAAGTCCAAGGGCAAAATTTTTAGGTTTTTCCTCCGATTCGTTCTCTGTAATCCATCTCCGGTCAGAAAAGGTGAATTCCATTTTATTCCGATATCCATAAATCTCATCAGCAGGAATAGTGGGCCGCACCTTAATATTCTTAAAGTTTCCAATCCGTTCCAGAATTTCCTGGATCTGTCTGGTTTTTGTTTTAACCTGGATATCATATTTTAAGTGCTGGAGTTGACATCCTCCACAGACTCCAAAATAAGGACATGTAGGTTCTACTTGATAGGGAGATGGTTCTATTACTTTTTCAAGAACAGCTTCTCCGTAGCTTTTTCTCACACGTTTTATTCTGGCTATTACTTTCTGGCCTGGAATAGCTCGCTCAACAAACCATACAAAATTTTCCACACGAGCCACCCCCCTGGCACCAAAAGCCAGTCCTTCAATGAAAAGCTCTAAAGAATTTCCCCTTTTAAATTGTTTTTCCATAGCTTCTTATATTCTGGTAAACCTTCTTCAATCTAAGGAGGGCTATGGAGAAAAGCAAGAATAAATTTTGTTCCTTGACAATGTGGATTGGATTGATTATACTAACAAGAAAAAGAAGGAGGAGATAGATATATGAATAACCAACCAGGAAGTCAGCAGATCAACGTTGAATTAGGAGAAAAGGAAGCAGAGGGAATTTATTCCAATCTGGTGTTAATCAGTCATTCCCCTGCAGAGTTTGTTTTAGATTTTACACGAATGGTCCCAGGTGTTCCGAAAGCCAAGGTGTACGCTCGTATTATTATGACTCCCCAGCATGCCAAATCGCTTTCTAAAGCTCTGGCTGACAACATTGAAAAATTTGAAAAAGATTTTGGAGAAATTAAAATTATAGGAAGTAATCAGGGAAGGCACTACGGTTTCCAGCCACCCGCAGTAGAAAAGGACAAAAGTTAAGTTCTGGTAGGAAAAATCTTTATGAATGAAAAGATTGTTGGAACAATTATTTTTTGCTTCTGTTTAACGATAGTGGCAATTTCTGAGCGATCACTTTATTCTCAAGAAGTAACCATTTCAAAGCGAGGTTCTATTGGTTTGGAAATAGGAAACTGGCAACCACACAGCCTTAATGATGAGCCTCGTTTTACAACTTTCGGTGCAGCAGGGGCAACTCCCTTCATAGGTTTTTCCTTTTTAATGCCTGTAGGAGGAAGCCTCGGTTTTCAGGTATCTGTGGGTTATTGGTCCCTACGGGACCTCGAAAAAGTGGAATCAGTACATTCCTTAGTTGTACACCCAATATCTCTTAACTTAAAATATTGGCTTGTTCCGGATTACAGACTTTCTGCATATGTTATATATGGTGGTGGAGTATATTGGGGACTTGAAAATGAAACATCACCTTTTGGAGAAAAACTCCGCAAAGCAAGGGCAGGATGGGGCGCCAGTTTAGGAGCGGGTTTCGATTTTGCCGTTACAAAAAGACTTGGGTTGGGCATGGCTTTTCGGTACCACTACGTGCGGTTTAAAAAACCTCTGGGAGGAGTAAAAGACTTTAGTGGTCCAAGAATTACAGGGATGTTTTTCTTTTTCCTTTAAACTTTGTTAGTCATTAAGACAGTTTTACTCTGACTTCGTGCAATGGTATCACAGTAAAGCCAGCCAGAATACCGTCTGTCTCTTTTTTGCTATTAGGGAGAATTTGTTGAAACCTGGCGCTTTTTTCTGGGCCTATACTATTCTTCACTCTGACGTAAAGTCTTCACAAGTTTTCTGTTTTATACTAAAGTTACGAAAAACAACTTGAACTAAACCAAGCTATTTTGTATATTAATAAT
>CAYYPT010000241.1:0-2896 GCA_964473625.1 uncultured bacterium
GAATAGCTTTTTGCCTTTCGGGACTCAAAGTTTCTTTCTTAGATTGAGTTCCTGCGCATCCCAGAAAGTTAAACTGAATTGCAAAAATCAAAAGCATCAATGCGGCAAGAAAAATAGTAAGTTGTGTTTTTTTATACACTGTTATCCCCTCCTTATTTTATAAAATTTTTGGATAATCAAATTTAAACATGAGTTTAAAAAAATTATTGTTTAAAATCAAGTAAAATTTTTAAATACATTCCGAATCAATGGATAAGGAATCCATTTATAGCTATCTTCGGTTATCTAAATAGAATGCGATTTGTGTACAGAGCATTGCTTATCCGTTAATTCGGGATACATTTATTGCAAATACAAGTAAGTATTCATTATTAATAACGCCGTATAAACCATTTTTCTCCCCCTGTTATGGAAAAACTTAATCGGAAAAGATTCTCAGAAAGACCATTAGTTTTAATAGAACCCCGTTTTCCAAAACTCAATGCTACATCTATCTGAGAAGCACTTCTTGAAATAGGGAACCCAAAACCAATAGTGATCCATTTTTCAGTGATTGTTTTTCCATTTGGAGACAATGAAAAATAAGGCTGGCAGAAAAAACCAAGTCGGTAAGCCATCCGTTTGCTGTATGGAGCAGAGTAGTCTCTAGATGGAGTGGATTCATATCCAATTGAAATGCGTTGTACTTTCTGTACATTATCTACTTTTTTATTGTTAATGTGTAACATAGGCCAATCTTGCTGGAAAAATTCTATTCCTATATGGCCAACTTTTTTAATATGACAAAAAGTGCCGACTCCCCAATACCCGGGAAAGAGAAATGATCCTGTGTGACTTTTGATGGAATCTTTAAAAAATGTGTAGTGAATATCTGTTCTATTAGTTAAGTCTGTCTTTGGAGAAAATACCGTTCCTAACGTTATAGATTTGAAAGGACGATAGATTATTCCAGCAGTGTATCCATATCCCCAGTTCTTTGTAGAGAAAATATCATCGCTAGAGGTAAATCCTTTTCCCTCGTACGTAACTTTCCATTCTTCTTTTAGTCTTCCGAAGAGATAATTGCCAGATATTCCCAGAGAAAAATTATGACGGATAGCCCAATAAAAAGAAAAGTTGAAAGTATTTAAACCGCCCTGTCCTTCTATAGATTTTGTATAAGATTCACCCATTAAGGTGTTTGAGAAAGCAAGCTTATAGTCCATTCGTGTAATTGGAGCAAGCCCTACTGCAAATCCAATACCTGAACCCAGGGGCAGTACAAATGTAAAACCATAAAGATTAGAATAGTTAGACGTTGCACTTCCATTTTCGTTATCTTTATATCTGTTGTTCTCATAAAAGTATTGGATTGAAAGGCGTGTCGTTTTGATTGTGTAGAGCCCTGCAGGATTAATTCTCGAAATTGTAAGAGAATCGCACTGGGCAATACCAAGGTTACCTATTCCCATGTTACGGGTATTGGGGAAATAGTAAGGAGTACCGGCTCCCTTTGAAGATAAAATAGTTCCACCATTGCTACTTTGAACAAGCTGAAATATAAAAATAACTATTAAAATAAAACGACTTTTCATAAGAACTCTCCGCTGCTTTTTAAAGCCTGCTGTTGGGAGGTAAACTGTAAAAAATTTCAAGAGTCGGTTGGTAAAGTGAGTCGCAGGAGGTGCTGTAAAAAGCTCTACCAAAGATATCTCTCTTTTCATTTTTCCCCATTAGAATAAAACCATAGTTTTCATTTTTGCCAGAAGTCCACTTCTGTACAATATTTGTTACGTTTATGCTGATAGAATCTCCCTCTAAGGTGCTCCACCCCATAGTGGTTGAATCAAAAGGTACCGCAGGGATCGGCCAGGTATTATTGGTTACAGGGTAAGTAATAAGGTCAAACGATTCGTTATCGGGGAAAGAAAGTAAGGTATCGGCATGAAGTGTGAGCAGAGCTCTGTTTATGGTCGCATCCTCTGGAAGAGAATCGATACTAAAATATATAAGACTACGAAGAGCAGTACCATTATTGACAAAAAGACGGGTAAAATTTGGTTCCTGTTCAGTAGAGGCAATGAAAGTATCTTTTCTAGGGTAAGTCACAGATCCTTCTTTAGTTGTATCCTGTTTCAGATAAATGGTAAGAGTAGGTCTGTATTCAAGCTCCTCTGTATTGTTGCTGAAAAATTCAACGATAAAAGGAGCAGACTGATACATAAGCAATATACCATAGTTTAGCGAGTCTGTAGTACTGTCAATCCATGATTGCACGGTGGCAGGAGGGAGGTGGAAACTAAGAGCCATTGTGTCATTATTTGCAGAAATTTGATCTGCAGAAATTTCTACATTGGCAATTTCTTCTCCAATAAAACTGTTATCAAATGTTTCCCATGTAATTTCTGTTGGGTTCCACTCTTTAAGTATAAGATGGACTGAGGCAGTAAAGAAGCCAGAAGTTTGGCCAAAAATGTGGTGAGTGTGAAGGGTTACCAGCGCACTGTCAACAGTTCCGCTGTCGGGAAGGTTGGAAAAAAGGATAAGGCTCCAAGTTTTTTTGCCATTGCATTGGCCAAGGTAAAGATAAGGGCTTGAACCATTGGCAACAAAAGTTTGATAGAAGGTGTCAGAGGCAGCAGCATGAAAAAGTGCATACATTTCTGACCCTTGATTTTCTCTCTGAAAAAATTGTGAGCCCACTGGATTTCCCTTGTTTGCAGTACACTGAGCCAACAAAAAAAGGAGTCCCAAAAGAAATCCTGCTACAATAAGTAAATGTTTCATGAAAATTCCTGAAGTTAGTTTGTGATTCTCGGTTGAACTATAAGTTTACAATATTTTAGGGAATTTGTCAAGTAGGGAATTTTGATTTTTCCCCAAGGCTTCATTGTTTGTATTTTTGGTTCATCTCCAA
>CAYYPT010000242.1:0-1219 GCA_964473625.1 uncultured bacterium
TATTAGCAATGCGATGACATTCAAACTGGATAATATCTCTCTGACTGATGTTTCTTCCTCTGTACCTAATTTTGACGTCCAGACGTTCATTAAAGGCAGTAATGAGAACCTGTTTGCCTTCTTTGTTAAGCGTAACGCCGTTAGGAATTTTATCAAAAAATGATTGTTTAATCTGCCTCTTGCTGAAAAGATAAAATGCGGTCTTCTCTCCAAATATCCGGAAAGGCTCGATCAAATCAAAAACCAATGATTTCTTATTGTAGTTATCTGTATGGAGAAATCCAATAAAAGGATCAAGACCTGCAATAAGGCAGGCTTTTTCAACCATGCTGTAGAGAATTCCATAAGTATAGTTTAAAACAGCATTAAACCCATCCTTTGCAGGTCTGCGGCTACGTCCGTCAAAGTGCCACTGTTCTGGAATCAAAAAGCTTAACGCTGCAAAATAAGCTCTACCTGCACCTCCTTCAATCCCCATAAGTGACCCACGTTTCTCTTGGATTGTTCCATCAAGAACCGATATTTTCCCCTGTGCTTCTTTTAAACTGGAAATATATTCTTGGACTTTTTCGGCCTTTGATTCTCTGTGCCTGCTGAGCTCTTCTAAAAAGTCTATCTGATTCTGAATTTTCTGCCCAATCCATCCTGAAACAAGTTTTAGTCCTTCTTCTGTTTCAGCGATCTCGAGCTGCCGTCTACGGATACGAGTGGTAGAACCCAGCTTTGAGTGCCACACTCTTCCAAATGGTTGTCCAAACTTGTCAAGGAAAACAATATCGATGTTATTCTGAATTGCCAGCTCAATTGCATCCGTGGAAAAGGCCGCACCAGTTGTTATAAGAATGGATTTGACCTTTTTGGACGATACAAGATTTTTCTCTTCACCTACTTTTACTTGAAAGCATTCTCCGTTTTTAGAAAGATAGGCTCCGGGTGTATTTAAAATAAGCTGCATGTTAATCCTTTTTTAATTGGAATTAACCCTTTATGTACTTTGCTTCATTTTACAACACCAATGGTTTTGTAATTTCAAAAAAAGAGTTGTCACAATGTAGATGCGATGGCATAATGCAAAACCCAAAGAACTCTATAGCCCTATTCTTTTGAAAATATTTCCAACTCTGGATAATGAGCTTGATATACGGTTTGAAGATAAAAACGTTCTTCCACTCACAAATAGTATTGGTGATGAAATATATATTCCCAGAATCTTTTGACC
>CAYYPT010000242.1:1319-2875 GCA_964473625.1 uncultured bacterium
GTAACCGTGTGTCCTTTTAGTTTTCAGTTTACCAAACATGTCTAATCTATTAAATATTTCCATAAAGGACGAAAGATAATCTGCACATCTTCCACTTTTTCTTCCTTCTCCATATCATTTGTAAAAATTGTTCCACGATTTTGACCAAGCGTTCGCATAGCTGTGATCAATCCTCGGATCTCACGTTTTCTAACCTTTTCTTCAGATAGATCGTCTAAACATACCTGAATTGCTTCAAATTGGTCCTGTTTCCTGGTAATAAAATCACATTCTCCGCTATTTGCAAAATAGTAAAGTTCGTCGGATATTTTAAGTAAGTGCAGTGCTGCTGTATTTTCGGCAAGTTTTCCCGTGTCCGATGAAAAGCGAAAACCTATAACGTTTCGTAAACCTGTATCGGAGGCGTAAACTTTTCTATTGCTTTTTTGTTGTTCACTAAGCTTGAAGGAAAATCTCGGAAGGAAAAAGATCAGAAAAGATTCTTCCAGAAAAGTAGAATACCGGCGCACATTGTCCACTGAAGTACTAAAAATGTTTCGGATCCGATTGAAAGAATGCAGGGACGCCACATTGGTTAGGTAATACTGGGCAATTCCCTGAAGAAGTTTTGCATCTCTTATCTGGTATCGAAAAATCACATCTCTGAAAAGTATATCGTCGAAGTATTGGTAAAGTATTTTCTTTTGCCTTTCCTCGCTGTCAATCAACACAATTTCGGGGAATCCTCCCCAATGAAGGTACTGGGAAAAAGCTTTCCTGATAATCGGCTTGTTTTCTACACGCTCTATTTCTGAACTGTATCCAATACCCTGCCATTTAAGAAATTCCCGAAAGGAAAGAGGAAAAACAGAAAAGGAGTAATAGCGTCCTGTAAGTAAGGTAGAAATCTCACTGCTCAACAGCTTTGAGGACGATCCAGTGAGAAAGATTTTGTGCTCCTTCAAATCGGCTTCTCGCCTTACCCACTTCTGCCAATCAGGAAGATTCTGGATTTCATCAAGAAAGAAAAAAATCTTTTTGTCTGGATTGACCCTCTCCTTGTATAATGTAATCAACTTTTCAAGAAACGGAATAGAAAGATAAGTGCTGAAGAGAGGTTCCTCAAAATTGATCAATAAAATTTGAGATCGGTCTACCCCTTTTTCTAATAGATGCTTCATTAAGAGATAGAAGAGGCTGGATTTACCAGATCGCCTAACTCCAGTAAGTACCACAGGGAAAGGATCTTCCACATAAGATATGATTTCTTTCATGATTTCCCTTTGTTTCAGTATGGGCAAATTTCTTTTGCCCCAGAAATTCCAACGAACTAAACTTTCGAAAAGAGTTTCTTGGTCCATAAATTCTTCCTGTATGGTTTTATGGTAGCTTATTTTTATCTAAATATAACCAGTATAATGGTTAGAATCAGTAGTTTTTAACCAGTATAATACCTATTTTTAACCTGAATCCACAACCCATGCCCTTGTTTGCCTTTACTTTTCAGTTTACCAAACACAGTCAGAGACTGTGTTGAATCGTGTCGGTTGAATTTATCTGGAACTAACATTACGATC
>CAYYPT010000243.1:0-2868 GCA_964473625.1 uncultured bacterium
GGACTTTTTGTTATAGGTGAAGTTAAAATAAAAGAGATCTTTGGTTTGTTTAAGAACAAAAGTAGTGAAGAGGTAATTACTCCTGCTCAAGGTGATTCATTACCTCTGTAAAAGAGAGAATATTTTGGAGAGTGCTGTATGCATATTGCAATTCTGGGCACGCGTGGCATTCCGGCTAATTATGGTGGGTTTGAAACTTTTGCAGAGGAACTTTCTGTACGATTGGTAGCACGCGGACACGAAGTTACTGTATACGGGAGATCAAATTATATTAAAACAAAAGAAAGAATTTACAAAGGTGTACGGTTGGTAGTGTTGCCTACGATTAAACAAAAGTATCTGGACACTCCAGTGAATACATTTTTAGCTACGCTTCATGCGTTGTTTAAAAAGTACGATATCCTTTTTTACTGTAACAGTGCCAACAGTTTTTGCACTTTGCTTCCAAGAATTGTTGGTAAGCGGGTTGTCTTAAACGTGGATGGTATGGAATGGAAGAGGGCAAAATGGTCCTGGTTTGGTAAATCAATCTATCGTATATCAGAGTTTCTGGCTACTTTTTCCCCTGATCAGGTTGTTACTGATGCCAGAGAAGTTCAGCTTTATTACAAAAGGAAATTTAACAAAGAAAGTATATTAATTCCTTACGGTGCTACTGTTGGACGAGTTGAATCTTATGATGCACTAAAACGTTTTGGTATCAAAAAAGGTCAATATGTTCTTTATGTTAGCCGTCTGGAACCAGAGAATAATGCTCACGTTGTTGTTAAAGCATTTGAAAAGGTGAAAACGGATTTTAAACTGGTCATTGTAGGAGATGCCCCGTATAGTAAAAATTATATCAAGCAACTGAAGAGTACCAACGATCCAAGAATTGTTTTCACCGGATATATTTTTGGGAAAGGGTACAGAGAATTCCAATCCCATGCTTATTGTTACGTCCAGGCTACCGAAGTAGGCGGCACACATCCTGCGCTTGTGGAAGCTATGGCACATGGGAATTGCATTTTAGCTAATGATGTTCCAGAGCATAGAGAAGTTTTGGGAGATGCAGGGATTTATTTTAAGCATAATGATCCGTGTGATCTCTCTGCAAAACTACAGTATTTTTTAGATCATCCAGGAGAAGTAGAAAAGTACCGAGTCAAGGCTGAGGCACGTGTAAGAGAAAAATACACATGGGAAAAGGTAACCTCGGATTACGAGCGTCTTTTTTTAAAATTTGTTTGAGACAGTTTGCGATGAAAAAAATTTGTGTAACTGGAGGAAATGGTCTTCTCGGAAGTAAGCTGTTAACAGCAGCATGTAGAAAATATCGTCTTGTTTCAATCGATCTTCAAGAATCGCCGTTGTTTCAATGCGACGACTTAGAATATGTTCAGGGAGATATTACTGATCGGGATGTAATTATTAGCCAAATTGTCCAGTTCCACCCAGATTGTGTTATCCACACAGCGGCCTTTACTAATGTAGATGGGTGTGAAAAAGAGAAAGATAAAGCATGGAAAGTAAATGTTAGCGGTGCAGAGAATGTTGCTTTGGCTTGTAGGGATTTGAAAATCAAAATGATACATATTTCTACTGATTATGTATTTGATGGGAAAAATGGGCCGTACAGCGAGACCGATAGACCTAATCCAATAAGTTTTTACGGCAAAACAAAACTTGAAAGTGAAAAACGAATTCGTGAAACTGTAGAGGATTCTGTTATAGCGAGAACAATGGTGCTTTATGGTTATTTCCCTGGTGTTCGGATGAATTTTGTTACATGGTTGATTAATAAGCTCCGCAGTAGCGAAAAAGTCAATATAGTTACCGATCAATATGGCACTCCTACTCTTGCTGATGACCTTGCAAGGGCATTGATAATTCTTTTTGAAAAAGAGGCACAAGGTTTGTATAACGCCGCTGGAAGTGAATTAATAAACAGATATGATTTTGCCCTTCGTATTGCGGAAATTTTTGATCTTGATTCATCTTTGATCGAAAAAGCTACAAGTGACCATCTGAAGCAGCCAGCACCAAGACCTTTGCAGTCGGGGCTCCTCGTTGATAAAATTTGTAGTGAGATGGGCGTACACTTTTCTTCTGTCCGAGAAGGTCTTTTAATAATGAAAAAACAGATGGAATTAAAGTTAAATTGAAAACTAAGGGTAAACTTGCGATGAAAAATTCTAAATTTCAAATGCAAGATTTTCTTTTTCTCACAGTGGTAATATTATTAGCTGTAGGTTTCAGGTTGTTCCTGATGCGTTATCGATTCGCCATAAGTTTTGATGAAGTAAACTATTTGAAACTGGCAGCCAGTGGCGCTATAAAAGGGTTTTCTAATGTGCTTCATCCTTATTGGTCTCCTCTTTTTCCTTTTTGTGTAGGATGTTTTTCAAAAATTGTACATAACTTTGAACTATCCGGAAGGCTGTTTTCTATTCTATGCGGAGTTTTTGTTCTTATCCCCATTTTTTTATTTACACAGTTTCGCTTTAACAAAAAAACTGCTCGATATGCTGTACTTCTTTTGGCTTTTTATCCCTCATTGGCATTTTTTAATACAGAGGTAATGTCCGAATCTCTCTACACGTTGTTAATTATTTCAGGAATTGTTCTCGGGTGGTCTGCCCTGGCTAACCGCTCGTGGTTGCTGGGAACTACGGTTGGCTTTCTTTTTGGGTTATCTTACCTGACCAGACCTGAAGGAATTGGAGCGTTGATTGTATTTGTGGGTTGTTCTTGGCTGTTGTCGGTTTTTGTCCTTTTTCGAAAAAAGGATTACCGTCCATTATTGATTTCTTTAACTGCAATATTGGCTTTTGTTTTTGTGGCTACTCCTTATGTTATTTATCTCCATAAGACTACTGGAGAGTGGAC
>CAYYPT010000244.1:0-2828 GCA_964473625.1 uncultured bacterium
ACCAAATTGACTGGCTAATAGAGGAAACAATGGATCTTTTTGGCAGGGTAGATATTCTGGTAACCAATGCAGGCGGGCCGCCTCCAGGAAATTTTGAGATTGTAGATGAAGCTGACTGGATGCGGGCGGTTCAGTTAACTTTGATGAGTGCTGTTAGATTGACGCGAGCAGTTCTCCCGGGAATGAAAAAACAGAAGTGGGGTCGTATTATTCATATGGCATCTGTGTCGGTAAAACAACCTATAGAGGGATTATTACTTTCAAATGTACTCAGGCCGGCAGTGGTTGGATTGACAAAAAGTTTATCCCAAGAACTCGCTAAGGACAATATTCTGGTAAATGCAGTTTGTCCCGGGTATTTCTTAACAGATAGAGTACAAGAACTGTTTAAAGAAAAAGCAAAGAAAAAAAAGAAGAGTGTGGATAAAGTTATAGAAGATCTAATTAAAGAAATTCCATTGGGCAGAATGGGAAAACCTGAAGAGCTGGCGAATGTTATAGTCTTTTTGGCATCGGAGAAAGCAAGTTACATTACAGGATCAGTTATTCAGGTGGATGGAGGATTTGTAAAGGGATTGATGTAGCAGTTTAATTTGCGTCAGTCGAAGAAGTAAAAAAACCTTTATGGAAAGCTTCAGTGGGGATTGTTTATTTTTTCATCTTTTAATGAAGAAAGCAACTTTTTTATTTCTTTCAGGGTGTTTTTTAATTCTTTCCCCATATTGATCTCCGTCTCTTCGCTGTCCTCAAGCAATTTTTTCTGAGATCTATCGCTGAGTCCTGTGATTTTTATGACTGTCCGGAGAAGTCTTTCATACTCATTTCTTAAAGACAAAAATTCATTTAACAAATCTCTTCTGGGAATATTTCTCTCACCCAAAATTTTTTTTGATTCTTCAAGAATATTAAATTCCTTTTTGAAAACATTAGAAGCCGCATCCGGATCCTTAGACTTTAGTTGCCGAGTAGACATATCGTTTCCCTCTGATTAATTACTTCAATTCTACTACGATTTCTTATAACAGAATAATTTGATGGCTTGCCCATTTACAAAGTCAGTCTTTTGCCTCCCTTGAAAAGGGAATAACATTTATGGGCAATTTAATATCTTCTGCAATTTCCTGACCCATTTGCAGCATGTCTTCGTTATCCTTTGCACAATACCAGTTTACCTCTACTTTACCACCTCCATTATAATACATCTCCAGAATTTCTAAAATATTTATGATACATCTGGTGGAAATGCTGTTCAAATAATCAAAATTAAGGCTCAACAAAATAGAGTTCTTAACCTTAGAAACATAGTTTTCTATCCAGTCGAAAATAGGCCGGAAAAACTCTACAGCATTTTCTGGATAAGATGAACCAGCCATTTCTAAATGACCAGTGTCTGGATCAAAATTGATTTCTAAGGTATATTTGGTACCAGGAATTTTTAAAATTTCCATATTCTGCTCCTTAAAAAGCTGCAGGGACTGTAAATTTGACTGAGGTTCCTTTACCTAACGTACTTTCTACCCAGATCTTACCTTTATTTTTCTCTACAAACTCTTTACATAGTATCAAGCCTAAACCGGTGCCTTTTTCATCTTCTGTGCCGCGGGTAGTATAATTTTCATCGATCCGGAAAAGTTTGTCAATCTTGTCTTTGCTTATTCCAACACCTGTATCTGTAACCGCAATCTCTATAAATTTACCTTGTTTTTTTGATGTTACACTAATTGTACCTCCTCTATTTGTAAATTTGATTGCATTGGATATTAAATTTCGCAGAACCAGGTTGACCATATCCTGATCAGCATAAACAAATGTGTTCTGTTCTATTTCAGAATAAAGATGTATTTCTTTTTCTGTCGCTTTCCCTTCCATCAGGTTAATGCATTCTTTTATCAAATCATCAAGCAAAAGTTTACGTGGTTTATATTTCATTCTCCCCATTTGAACGCGTGACCAATTAAGCAGGTTTTCCAACAAGTTAAATAGATTCTTTGTGTTAGCTTTTAATTCCTCGCTAACTGTTTTTATCATTTCTTTATCCATAATATCAATATGGTCTGACAGAAGTTTGCTACCAGAAAGCTGAACTGAAAAGGCGCCCTTAAGGTCGTGGGCAATAATAGAGAAAAATTTGTCTTTAGTAGCGTTTAATTCACGGACGTCTTTAAGAAGCTGGTTAAGCTTTCTATTTGTTTTTTCAAGTTCTATTTTCTGTTGTTTTATTTTTTCATTTGCACGGAGCAATTTTTTCTGATACCTATCGCTCATTCTGGTTATACTTACAGCTACTCTGAGAAGCTTTCCGTATGCCTGGATTAAAAACTGGTAAGCTTCTATTAGTTTTTCTTTCGAAATATAATCGTTCTCTAAAATTTCTCTGGACTGTTCGAGTATCTCAAATTCTTGTTTGAAAATCTGAGAAGTTTTCGACTGAATGTATAACGTCTTTTCCACTTTTCCACTCTCTTAAAATGATAAAAGGTTAAATGGTATCTCAGTGTCTTCTGCAATTTCTTCACCCATTTCAAGGATATCTTCATCCTCCTCGGCATAATACCAGTTTACACTTACATCTCCATTTTTTTCTTTATAATATTGTTCTAAGATCTCCAATATATCAAGAATACATTTGGCAGAACTTGTATTTAAATAATTAATTTTCAGCTTCAGAACAACCTTTTTGGGGTTCTGGGTCAGGTATATTTTTATCCAATCAAAAATTGGCTGGAAAAAATCTATAGCATTTTCTGGATAGGATGACCCGGACATTTCCAGAATTCCTGTTCCTGCGTTTAGATTGACTTCTAATGTGTACTTTGTTGCAGGTATCT
>CAYYPT010000245.1:0-2727 GCA_964473625.1 uncultured bacterium
GTCATTAGGATGAATTTTTTGTGCGGCAACTGGATCAACTTCTGATAATTTTTTGTAGAGACTTAAAATTCCCTTTTTTTCGGCTTCTATTTTCAACCTATCGCGGAGGACAGAATCCCTGTAATTCCCTACAAAAACTCCATCAACTAAAGCCCGTATATAAAGTCCTGATCCTCCTACAACTATCGGAAAATTTCCTCTGGCAAGAATATCATTGATAACCTTCCTGGCAAGTTGCCTATATTCACCAGCACTGAAGAATTCATCAGGATTTTTTATATCAATACAGTGATGAACAATTTCAGCTCGCTCTTTAAGAGAAGGCTTGGCAGTACCAATATCCATAAATCTATAAACCTGGCGAGAATCAGCTGAAACAATCTCACCATTGCATTTTCTTGCAATGTAAAGTGAAAGTTCGGTTTTACCTGAAGCTGTCGGCCCTACAATGAGAAGTACCCGTTTTTCATTTTTATGATTCAGCGTCCAAACCTCTTATCTATTTCTTCTAAGGTTAAATTAACTACAATTGGTCTTCCGTGGGGACAAAAGTAAGGCTCGCGGGTAGCAAAAAGTTGATCAACAAGTGATGCCATTTCCTGAAAACTCAAACGGTCACCTGACTTAATTGCAGATTTACACGCAAAAGATTTTGCTACTGCATCCCATGTATCTGCTGTTTCGTCACGGGTTTCCCTGTATTCATCAATAATTTCTAACAAAAGTTCTCTTTCTCTTCCTGTTTTCACTTCCACAGGTACAGCCTCGATAACAACAGCATTTTTCCCAAAATCTTTAATTCCAAAGCCGATTCTCTCCAGATAAGGAAGAATTTCCATAAGAATCAAGTAATCTTCTGGAGAAAGTTGTACAGTCTGGGGAAAGAGAAGCTGTTGGGAAAATCTACCGTTTTTCTCTTTCGAGGCCAGTGCCCGCTCGTAGAGAATGCGTTCGTGAGCAACATGCTGGTCAATGATAGTCAAACCACTCTTTATCTGGGCAAGAATATAACGATTGTGAATTTGCCACAGAGACGGCATTTCTTTATCTCGCAATGATTTTTTCTCTATTTCGCCTCTTACAATAGGCCTCTGGGCTTCAAGAGTTAGCTGATTGTCTACTTTGTTATTGGAACTGCGAAATACAGCCTGAAACTTTGATTTATTTTTCCCTGGAACCAATTTAAGTTTCGGCACTACAGCAGATGTCCGCAGTGCATCTTCGACTGCCCGGCGAACAGTTTGATGGAGAAATCTCTCATCGGAAAAACGAACTTTAATCTTGGTAGGATGAACATTAACGTCAAAGTTTTTTGGATCCATTTCTATATAGAGAAAATAAGCAGGATACTCACCTTTTCCCAAACGGGTACCATAAGCAGAAAGCACACTGTGAATAAGAGTTTTATTTACAATGTAGCGACGATTCAGGAAGAAAAATTGGCTCTCCCTGCTTTTGTAAGCCTCACCAGGACGGCTTACAAATCCTTCAATAGAAAGACCCGACATCTTTTTTGCCACAGGAACTAAAGCTGCCATCTTCCTCTCACCCATAAGATCTTCAATACGGTCCATCATTGAAGCCTTCCGCAGGTCCATTGTCCTTTCTCCATTGATAAAAAGTGAGAATTCTACTTCTGGATACGAAAGTGCCATACGTCTGAAAACTGAAATAATATGGCGAAGTTCTGTGGTAGGACTTTTTAAAAACTTACGTCGAACAGGAACATTATAAAAAATATCTTTTACCTCTACCGATGTTCCTTCGTTAGCAGCTACTTTCAGAACTTCTTGAATAACTCCTGCTTCGAGAAATATTTGAGTGGCTTCCTCTTCCTCATTTGTACGGGTAGTAATAACCATGCGAGAAACAGAACTTATACTTGCCAGAGCTTCTCCCCTGAAACCAAGCGTACGGATTTGTTCAAGATCTTCAAAACGCGAAATTTTGCTTGTCGCATGCCGTTTGAAGCACATCAGAGCATCTTCCTCACTCATTCCTTCTCCATCATCCACTACCCGAATAAGACTCATACCAGCATCTTTAACAAGAAGCGATATGGAAGTCGCACCGGCATCAAGGCTGTTTTCTATTAGTTCCTTGGCGACAGAAGCAGGCCGTTCCACAACTTCGCCAGCAGCAATGCGTTTCATTAAAGATTCAGGGAGAATAGAAATTCTGGAAGGCATAAGCTTTCTCTATTGTTATTTTTGTAATCTTAAGATATTCGAATTTCGGATTTATTTTCTAAATAGTTTATAAGTTCCGTATAAATTGAAATCGGAACCTTTGTTTTAAGACTTCGTCCGAGAAGGCCCTTTGCTTTGGCCTTCTCTATACAGGAGATATCTCTACAGAGATAAACACCTCTCCCCTGCTTCCTCTGCAGTGGATCAAACTCAACAATACCTGCAGGAGTTCTTGTAATGCGGAACAATTCTTTCTTTGCCCGCCTCGTTCTACATGCAATACACATCCTTATGGGTGTGCTCATTATTACTACCGACCCAGTTTACTGAGAAAATATATTAAATAAAAAACAAGTACTAGAAGAAACAAAAGCCAGAACAGAGAACGTGCCTTAGCAGATGATTTTGATCTATGCCTTTTAAATTTGATCCGATGACCTTTCCTCTCTTCCTTCTTTGGATCGTAGTAATGAGGTTCGTAAGAAAAACGCCTTGGCTTTGGTAATCGACTACCCAACATTGGATTTTACCATTTTTT
>CAYYPT010000246.1:0-2701 GCA_964473625.1 uncultured bacterium
ATTGCAATAATCAATCCCCACATGTAACATCCTCCTTTTTGTTTAAGTTAACCAATATAGAATAACGGTACCTTTTCTCCAGTGGTTTAAAAGGTCTGCCTCCTCCTTCTAAAAACTTTCCAAAAAATTCTACAAACTGAAGTCGCATAGTATGGATAAATCCACTGACCATGTTTATCAAAATGTTAAAGACATGACCAAATACGAAAAAGAGCGCTGCAAAAAAGTATCCCACAAATGGAATACCTTTTACCATCCCTGTCATTGTGTTAATCACCATGGCTATTACGCCCGTAGCCATACCCATTGCCATAAGACGTGAATATGAAAGAATATCACCAAAATACCCTGTAATTCCATAAAGAGCGTAGAGACCAGCTCCTATCCGTACAATCGGATTTTTATTTGCTCTTCCACTAAAAAGAACAACAATCCCCGCAGCAATTAATGCTATCCATTTACCGATGTTCCCCACTTCTTCTGTAAAAACATTTGATTTACCTAATCCCAACAGAAGAAGTCCTGATAGAAGAAAAATCCAGGATAACTGATCTAGTATGCCGTCAATAAGCTTCCCTTTTATCACTGATTTGTAAAAAGCTACAAACAATCCAAAAATAATATGAACGAAACCTACCCCCATACAAACGCCGAGAAAAACAAGAGAACCAGAACCTTTCAATGGATCAAAAAGTAAAAGTTTTTCTCTGATAGCTTGAAGCCCCGGTGAAAAACCCGAGAAATCAAGGCCAAAATATCCGCCTGTCATAGCACCGACAACAATAGTTGCCAGACCGCTGTAGAAAGCAATGGAAAACATCCTCTTTGAACCCTTCCCCAACCGCATAGTTTTAAGCACAATAAAAGAAAGCAAAGAAACAACAAGACCATATCCCGCATCAGTAAGACACATGCCAAGAAAAAGGATAAAGAAAGGTGCAAGTAGTGGAGTGGGATCTAATTCAAAATAAGAAGGAGAACCGTAAAGATCCGTCACCATTTCAAATGGCTCTGAAAATTTGCTGTTCTCAAGATACACAGGAGGTTTTTCCCCTTCTAATGGAGTTGCCTTAAGCACAGCCACCGTTTTAAATTGATTCTTTATCTTCTGCTGTAATAACGGAAAATCCTCCTCCCTGGTCCAGCCTTCTAGCATAAAAGCTTTTTCTGTTTCAGCAAAACGCGGCTCCACTCTGAAACGTTCCAGTTCATTGACCAAGTGCTCTTCTAAAATAAGTAGTTTATTCCTCTCAGAAACAATTGAACTGGCCTCTCTTTTTACTGCCTCTTTCTCATTAAGAATTTTTTCTATCTCTTTATCCATAGAACTAATAATTGTAGCCGGCGTTCCTTCGTATCCCTCCCAGGAGACATCACTATACTCTATATTTGCTAATACTGATTGAATTGTTTCTTCTTCATCTTTCAGGAACACCAACAAAACTGCATCGTTGGAATCACCATGCTGTACTACTTCTATGTGAAAACAATCCGTCACTTCCTCCAATGCAGAAACCAGTTTTTCATAAATTCCACGACGTAACAAAAATGTTTTAATAATAGTTTTTTCTGTTTCGTTTATTCTTTCTACTGGAACATCCATGTCAAGCCAGTGCAATATTTTTGCTCTTTCTCTCTGGATCTGTTCGAGACGCGTTTTAAGTTCACTTTCCTTTTGGTTTAATGAATAACAGATATCAATGACTTTATTGTAATCAAATTCTTTTATTATTTGTGTATATTCCTTCGAGGAAAGCGCCAGACGATTTCCGGAAAACTTTTCAAGCAGTCCTTTCTTTGGTGCAAAACGCAACAGATATTTTATACTGAAACGGATTTTTGCAAGAAGTTCTTCAATTTCATCAACTTTAGATGTTTCTCCGGAAGCAAAAACTTCAAATTCAGTATCCTTATAAAGTTCGCTGAAATCCTGTATCTCTACCACCCCTGTTTCCTGAAGGGTTAAAAGAACTTCTTCTTTTTCCGACTGGTGGCCAAAAATTTCCACCTTTTGCATAGGAGAAATAGCCATTATTCTAATATCCTTTTTAACACAAACGAAATTGCTTCTTCCTGATGCTTATCAGCCTGAACACGAATTTTATCTTTCTCAATTTCTGCTTTTTCAAAAAGAGCCTTAATCTCTTTTTCATTTTCCTTTTTAGCTCTCTCTATTTGCTTAGAAATTTCTAAATTAGCATTTTCTTTAGCCGCAAGGATCTCTTCTTTAACGCGCTTACGGGTCTTCTCAAGAAGCTTCTCCCCTTCAA
The DNA here is from genome assembly GCA_964473625.1 of uncultured bacterium. Lineage (GTDB taxonomy): Bacteria > Zhuqueibacterota > QNDG01 > QNDG01 > DSAB01 > CAYYPT01. The sequence goes on from CAYYPT010000246.1 coordinate 2,271, forward strand.
CGCGAGCTTTGAGAATTATAGAATTAGCTTTTTTCTCTGCCTTCTCTATTTCCTTTAATACTTCAACCGACACTTGGTTACCCCTTATTTTAAAAAAATTTACTAAACTTTGGCAAATTTATATTTCATTGCTCATCTCTGGTATAGACAAAAACATTACATACTTCGATGTAAGTTTACCCTAATTTAGTAAAGATAATATACTCTATCCATTCTCATTACCTCCATTTCCTTTTCCCCTGTCGTTCCCTAAATGTGTTGTCGGGAACCCACCCTTGCAACCACCCCGCCTGGATTCCCGCTTAAAACATGCGGGAATGACAGTATTATTTATCATAACTATCGATGTAATTTACCCTGAGCTTGTCGAGGGATTCAGCATGAGAAAAACCTTTAAATGAAATTTATTCTGAGTGACCGCCCTGATCTCA
>CAYYPT010000247.1:0-2679 GCA_964473625.1 uncultured bacterium
ATGATGAATTAAACAAGAAAAAACCTTGCAAATTGAAGAAGTATGTTGTATATTCGTTCGTTTTGATGTTTTGCAATATTGAAATTCTTAGAAGATCAATTTTGGCCCCAATGGCTGGAGTGGCTGATAATGCTTTTCGATTGATAGCAAAATCATGGGGCGCCTCTATTGTTTTTACTGAGCTTGTCAGTGCTGACGGAATAGTACGAAACAGCGCTAAGAGTTATAGGCTTTTTCGATTTCTTCCTGAAGAACGTCCTATCGGGATACAGCTTTTTGGGAATGAACCTGAGGTTATGGCTAAAGCGGCACTTGAGGTAGAGAAAGTTAAGCCCAATTTCATTGATCTGAACTTTGGATGTCCCGCAAAAAAAGTTGTGGCACGAGGTGCAGGAGCTGCATTACTTAAGGAACTCCCAAGAATGAAAGCAATTGTACGAGCTGTGGTTTCCGCTGTCTCTACTCCTGTAACTGGCAAAATACGAAGTGGATGGGACGATAAACATCTGGTGGCTGTGGAAGCAGCACAGATATTAGAAGAAGAAGGTGCCTGTGCAGTAACAGTCCACCCAAGAACACAGAAAATGAAATTTAAAGGGAAAGCCGATTGGGAACTCATACGGATGGTTAAAGAATCGGTTTCCATTCCTGTTATAGGGAATGGAGATATTATTTCTCCGGAGGATGGAAAGAAAATGATAGAAACAACGGGATGCGACCTAATAATGATTGGAAGAGGAGCTCTGGGAAGACCATGGATTTTCAAAGAGATAAATCATTACCTTGAGACTGGGAAATTGCTGGAAGAACCGGATAATAGAAAAAGAATTGAAATTTGTATTAAACATTACAATCTGGCTCTTAAACTATTGGGGGAAGAAAGGGCTGTCAAAGAGATGAGAAAGCACATTGGCTGGTATGCGAAAGGGATGAGAGAAAGCTCTAAGTTCCGAAAGAAAATTTTTTCTCTTACAGATCCTGAGGAAGTCATATCAAACTTACGTAAGTATGCTGAAAAAGTTTAAATAGATTTTCGTAAATTTACATTGACAAAAGAGATGAGCTTTTGTAAATTTTATATAATTCAGTACTAACATAAGGAGAATTGAACAATGAAGAAAAAATTCTGTATTGCGGTTTTCATTCTTTTAACCGGAAATCTTTTCGCTCAATGGTCGGGTTACTACATTACTAAAGGTAGCGAGCTGGATGCTGGCCTAGGGATGACCTGGATTGATAATCAAGCTTACTATACAATTAGTTTTAATCCTGATATTAGCATAGGAAAGTTCGGAATTGGTCTTGGAATTAACCTGCTCTATAATGCAAAAACAGGAAAGATTCGTTCGTCGGATTGGAATTCTGGTTATGATTATGCTAGAATTATCAGATATCTTCGATACGGACATAAGGGCGATAAAGTATATTCCCGCATCGGAGCACTGGATGCTGCAAGAATAGGACATGGATTTATACTGAATTTTTACAACAATCAGCTAAATTATGATGAACGTAAAATTGGTCTTAGTCTTGACGTTGACCTTGGAAGATTTGGTTTTGAGTCATTAACAAACAATCTGGGACGACTCGAAGTCATTGGGGGAAGAGGGTATTTTAGACCTATTTACGACAGCCAAATTCCGGTGCTGAAGAATTTTGCTGTAGGTGCCAGCTACGTTACTGATCTTGATCCTGACTCGTGGAGGGGAACCAAAGATGGCGTTTCCGTCTGGGGTGCCGACGTTGAACTTCCCTTGATCAAATCAAGTATTTTGAAAATGCTTCTCTATGCAGATTATGCAAAGATTCATGGCTATGGCAGCGGCAAAACAATTGGGTTTGAAACAGATTTTAACGCTCTGGCTGGATTTCTTAAACTTGGTTTCAATGTTGAACGAAGGTTTATGGGAAAAAAGTTTATTGCCCCTTATTTTGGCCCTTTCTATGAGATACTGCGAAATACTACAGTAGGAAAATTGGTAGAGTTTTATCGATCTCTTGGAGGAGACTCTCTGGGAATTCCTCAACAATTTCTCAATATTGTTGCTTCAATCCCAGTAAACAAGAAAATGCTACTCCCCATGATGACTGAAAAGCGAAACGGCTGGTACGCTTCTCTCTATGTGGATATTCTTCATCTAATTAAGGGGTTGGGTTCTTTTCAGATGATGGATAACCAGAAAAACGGCGGCATACTTCATCTTGGAGCAAGGTCATCCGATTCCATTCCTTTTGTAAGCTTAGAAGCTACCTACGATAAATGGGGAATCGGAAACTTCAAAGATATTAGGACTTTAAACTATCAATCCTTAGCACGGGTTGGAATCGGTTACAAAATCAAACCGTATCTTCTCCTTTACTTAGACTATCTCTGGACCTTTCACTGGGATGAAGATTTAAAACAGTACAAACCTCAGGAGCGGTTCCAGCCCCGTCTTGCTTTTCGTTATAATTTTGGGATTTAGCCTGGATAATTCACTGTGGTGGACTTAAGAGAACGCTGAGGTTAAATAACAGCAAATAAATACAGAAGAATATATCCTTCGTCCCAAGTACAACTTGGGACGAAGGAGGCAAAAATTCTTGCTTTCATGTGAGAGCGCTACTTTTTATTAAAGGGGGTAAAAAATGTTTAGGCGAATTTCTATCTTATTTTTCATCTTTTTTCTTTTCCTGCAG
>CAYYPT010000248.1:0-2671 GCA_964473625.1 uncultured bacterium
AATGAACTCATATGTGAAAAGATACCAAACTTGTTTTCATTATGCAAGGAGAAATGTAATAAAAAATTACTTGATACCAAACTTAAAATTTGCTATAATTAACTCAAGTAGCAACATTAATGAAAGGAGATGATTTGAAACTAAAAGGAATTGCTGGCTTTTTTGTTCGAATGTTCAAAACACGATATGGACAAATATCTTTCCACTTCGTGGATTACACGATTATGAGTTATGTCTTTTTCATGGGTGTTCTTGTGATTCCGTTTCACCACGACGTTCCTCATTGGGGTTTTTATCCTTTTTTTCATATTGTTTTGCTTTTTCTTATTCTTGAATTTCTTCGATGGTATACAAAAAGGCCTACAAAGATTCTTCGTTTTTTCAGAACTTTTTATCCTGCTTTTGCACTGCCATTTGCATGGTCAGAGCTCAATAATTTCGTTACCATGATTTTCCCTTACTGGGCTAATGATTTTGTTGTCAATCTTGATTTGAGAATTTTTGGTGTGCATCCCACTGTGTGGGTAGAAAAGTTATTCAGACCCTGGCTTACAGAACTGATGAATTTTTTCTATGCATTCTATTTTTGCTTTATTCCGATTGGTGGTTTATCTCTCTATCTCCGCAAAAGGGAGAAGGAAACTCTGGACTTCATGTTTCTTGTCTCTTTTACCTATAGTATTTCTTTTATCCTTTTTCTATTTTTCCCTGCCGAAGGGCCGTGGGTTATCCTGAAAAATCTTCACACTGTAAAGCCCACAGGAGGGTTTTTTCTGAAATTGAACCAGTTTGTTCAGGGCAGGGGTTCTATTCGGGGTGGATGTTTTCCGAGTTCTCATGTGGCAGCTGCATTTACAATTGTCTGGGCAACTTTCAGATATCAGTGGAAACTCGGTATAGTGCTTCTACCTTTTGCTTTTGGTGTAGCTGCTGCAACAGTTTACTGTAGGTATCACCATGGTGTTGATGCGCTTTCAGGTATGATATTCGGCACAATTCTTTATGGGGTTGGTGTTTTGATATTAAAACAGCGTGATAGAAGAAAGAACTTGAGCTCCAAAATTACACAAATCTGATATGAAAATTTATATTTTTGCAACTCCTGTGTCTCTTTCAAAATGTAATATTGATCAGGAAAGGATTGTTCAAACCTTACATCTGGTTGCTAGTACTACAAATACTCGCGACCTTGTAGTGGCACTTTATTTTCTTCCGGGTGTTGCTATGAATCGTGGAACAGCCTATGTCAGAAGTTGGATGACACGTGAAAGTTTTGCAACTGGACGGGGCAAATGGGCATTCACCAAAATGTGGCACGTACCCTCTGATCTTCCTGAAAAATTTAAACTAATCAGAATACGCATGGATGGAAATTCTCAGCATTTTCCAAGGACAGAACGTGACAGTTACGACTGGGAATTTACCTATGCTACATTTTTTGACAATCTTGCAACTCTCTTTGCCCATGAGCTTCACCATTTTCGCCGTTATCACCTTGGATTTCATCCGCATGAAGGTGAACACTCTGCTGACAAATGGGCTCTTAATCATGTTAGGAGTCTCGGATTCAATGTAAAAGGAAGAAAACTTTACATAAAAAAGAAAAAACATAACCGTTCTCTTATACAAGAAATGTTCCCTCACGCAGACCCTTTTGTTCATTTTCGCCATCTCAATGCTGGTGCAGAATTAATGATTACCCATGATCCTAAAAGAAGATATCTTGGTCAGATTGTTAATGTTGTTCGTCCAATACGGAGCAATTCAAAACGCATAGTGGTTGAAACGCAGGACGGCAAGAAATGGCGATGGCCAATGGATTGGTTGAAAGTTGTAGAGAAAAAAAGTAAGAATATACCTGAATAACAAAATCCTTGATTTTCATGAGGAAAATGTTTAATCTTTTATTGTTTCGATCTTTTCTGTGAAATCTAAAATTGAACATTAGAGACGTTGCATGCAACGTCTCTACAGGGTATTGTAAATGTTGATACTTAAATTTCTTTTTGGCGTTCCGTCTTCTGATTGGTTTCATTTTCTTTACTTTTTTCTTGGCATTGTTTTGTTTATTGCCATTGCTGAGAAGACTCGAACTACTGTAGGATGGTCTCCGGAGGTTAATAGAAAATTAGTCCACATACTGACAGGTGTTCTTATCTTTTTTACACCTTTCTTTTTTATTTCCAGTAAGCCTCTCATCCTGATGGCTGTAATTTTTATTGGAGTGAACTATTTTGGTGTTAAGACTGAAAAACTTAAGGGAATGCACAATACTCAGAGGCAGACTTACGGCACTGTTTACTATCCCATAAGTTTTCTTCTTCTTGTTCTTCTCTGCTGGAAAAATTATAAAACAGCAATAATGCTTTCAATGCTTGTTCTCGCTTTGTCTGATGCTCTTGCTGCCATTGTGGGAGAAAATCTTAAAAATCCCCATGAGTACAGGTTGTGGAGAGACAAAAAATCGCTGGAAGGCTCATCTGTCATGTTTACTACTACCTTCCTTATAATATTTATACTTTTGCCGATTATTGATTATCTTGACAGGCTTACAGTAACCCTGGCCACGGCAGGATGGATTGGTCTTGCTGCGGGTATTTTTGCCACTGTACTGGAAGCTCTCTCCAGCGGCGGATCAGATAATTTAACCGCTCCGTTAGGTGCGGCATTT
>CAYYPT010000249.1:0-2656 GCA_964473625.1 uncultured bacterium
GGGAAGGGGAATATGGACAATGAAATCAAGGCTTTTGGTATCTTGTTTATACTAAATAATCTAAAAATATAGGACTTTAATAAAATGGGTCTTTTAGGTGCTCATGTTTCCATCAGTGGTGGAGTGGAAAAGTCTCCTCTTCGTGGTGAAGAGTTAGGATGTGATTCTATACAAATTTTTAGTAAGAACCAAAGGCAATGGAAATCTCCTCCAATTTCTGATGATACTGCAAATGCTTTTCAGGAAGCACTCAAAAATTCGAGAGTCAGGCAGGTTGTAATACATGATTCTTATCTAATAAACTTGGCCAGTCCCAATCCTGAATCGCTAAAAAAGTCACAGGAAGCTTTTTTAGATGAAATGGATAGAGCAGACAAGCTTGGTGTGCCGTATCTTGTTTTTCATCCTGGCTCACACATGAAGAGTGGAGAAAAAGCCGGAATTCGTCAAATTGCGGAGAGTCTGAATTCTATCCTCCGTCGTCAGTTAGATGGGAAAGTGATGCTTCTTTTGGAAACGACAGCTGGCCAGGGGGATCATATAGGATACAGTTTTGAGCAGCTCGCTGAGATTATATCTCTAATAGATAAAAAGGAACGAATAGGGATCTGTTATGATACAGCTCATACTTTTGAGGCAGGTTACGATATCCGAACCGAAGAAACTTACCAGCAGACTTTTGAAAAATTTGATAGAGTTTTAGGACTGAATTTACTCAGGGTTTTTCATATTAACGATAGCAAAACTGATCTGGGTAGCCGTGTTGATAGACATGAGAATATTGGCAGAGGTTATTTAGGAGTTGAACCGTTTAGATTTCTTGTTAATGATCAGCGATTTCAAAATCATCCTATGATTCTGGAAACACCCGGTGGAGATCAATTCTATAAAGAAAACTTGGAACTGTTAAGGTCATTGATCACTTAACTGAAATAGTAAACAGTGAATAGATGAAACTCAGAAAAGGAATAAAAGGCTTACGCTTTAAATCCTTCTCTTTCTGAGGGAACGTCCCGGAGACCACTTCGTTTATCTCTAGAACGATCGTAAATCTTAGAGTTTACCAAATTAAGCTTAGGAGGTAAGATGGAACTTACTGATTTTAGAGGGATCATGAAATTTGCTCTTGAAAAGGAGCAAGAAGCTGTTAATTTTTATCAGGAGTGTAGTAAATTGACTACTCGTCCAGCAATGAAGGAAGCATTTTTAGAAATGTCTGAGGAGGAAAAGAAGCACGTTCGGATGATTCAGAATTTTAAGCCCGAACATGTGGATAAAGTCAGTCTTAAGGAAATTCCAAATTATTCTTGCAATGAAGAGAGAAGAAAAATCCTATAAGCTTTATACTTCGCTTGCACAGCAGGGAAAGGATCCATCAATTGCTAAATTGTTTCAGCTATTGGCTCAGGAAGAACTTAAACATAAGAATCGTCTGGAAAAGGAATATGATGAAGTAATTCTCAAAGAAAATTAAGTTTAAGAAATTCAGGGAGTATGTTTCTATGAAAGGGAAATATGCAGGTAGTGAAGTGCTTCAAATGGCTGTTGAGCTTGAAAAAAAGGGTAAAACATTCTACGAGAGTGTTGCCAAAAATATTAAAGATGAAAAAGCGCGAAATGTTTTCCAGTTTTTGGCTGATGAGGAAGTCAAACACGAAGAAGTTTTTAATAACATGCTTGCAAAGACTGAAACAAAAGGTGAAAAAAATCCTTACGATAACAGAGAGGTGGTTTTGTATTTTCGCTCTCTCGTTGATAAAAAAATATTTCCTGCAGAAGAATATGGCAAACTTTTGAAAGATGTAGTAAACAATCCTGGTGTGGCAATTAGGATTGCTATAAGTCTGGAGAAGGATTCGGTCCTTTTTTATAATGAATTGCTTCCGCTGACAGAGGGGAGGAATCATGAGGTTGTAAAGAAGATTATTGGAGAAGAACGGGATCATATTCATCGTATTCTTCAACTCAAGGATGAACTTTCAATTTAGGAGGGAAAAATCATGTTGGATATTTCCTCTTTGAGCACCAAAATGGCGCTTAGCATGGCGCTTAAATCAGAGATTGAAGCCAGGGAGGTATATAAAACACTCAAGAAAATGGTCAAGAATTTTGTTTTACGAGATAAACTTCAATTTTTAGTTAACGAGGAAAAGAAACATCAAAAAATCATTGAAGCACTTTTTTCCAAAATGTTTTCTGGTGAAAAGCCTTCATCCGGTGTGAAATCGCTTGTTCCAAGACTCAGTTTATCTTTGAAAGAAGAAAATTCTGTTCCCGATCTTTTGGAAATAGCCATGGAAGCTGAGAAGGTATCTGAAGAATTTTATGATAAGCTGTCAGAAGAAGTCGAAGAGAGAGGGCTTCGCGATATTCTTCAGTATCTTGCCAGTATGGAACATAGTCACTATTTTTTGTTAAAAGGGGAATATGAACTTTGCGTGCGAGATGAAGAATATTATCAAAGAGAAGATTTTAGATATGATATGGTTCATATCGGGCCATAGATAAAACTCTTATGGCTCATCCGATTAATGCGTACTTTTCCTATGGCAATCAAATAAGTAACAGGTAGCAAATTTAAAAATAAAAAAGAAAAAATCAAAATGAGTCCACTCTAAAAAGGGTATCCATTAAATTATAAAATAATAAACAAGAG
>CAYYPT010000250.1:0-2539 GCA_964473625.1 uncultured bacterium
ATCTGAAGAACTTGATAAAACTGAAAGAAATAATAACGGTTTTGGCTCTACTGGGGGAAAAATTTTTAAAAACAATTTGTAAATTAGAATTTTTTTTCTTAAACTAAAAATCTAAGTAATTTCCCCAGGAAAATATTAAAATTTAACAACCATAGACAACTATAGATAAAAGTTAATTGATTTTAGTCCTCCGGAGGTGGACAGGCCAAATTTAGTTTACTGAAGCTTGTTCCGAGGAGATTTAGTTGGAAAGTGTAACTTTTGAAGAAATAAATTCTTTATTCAGAGGAGAAAAAACAGGCTCTTTTACATTTAAGGGAAAGAAAACAGGTTGTGTTTTAATTCATGGTTTTACAGGTACTCCGTGGACATTAGAGGAGTTGGGAGCTTTTCTTGTACAGCGTAATATTCTAGTATCTATTCCACTGCTTCCCGGGCACGGTACAAAACCAAGTGACTTAATTGGTATATCCTGGAAAGAATGGGTGGAGGTTTGCCGTCTCGAGGTTGAAAAGATGCAAAGAAGATGTGACGAAGTTTTTTTAATTGGACTTTCCATGGGTGGTACCATTGCTTTGCTTCTTGCAACAGAGATTGTGTGTAATGGAGTGATTACTCTTTCAGCACCTGTAACTTTGTCTAGTTTTGTTGTTAAATTACTTCCTTTTTTGCATTTTTTTATTAGGTACTGGAAGAAAAAACCGTTTTCTTTTCCCAGTTCACCTCCCTCTCAAATAGGATATGATCGATACCCTCTGGAAGCAGTTTTAGAATTTATTAAACTTCTGGATCATGTAAGAAATTTGTTGGTTGATGTAAACTGCCCTGCTCTTGTTATCCACGCAAAAAACGACAGAGAAATTAACAGCTTAAACGCTGAGTTAATATATAATAGTATTAGCTCTACGGATAAACATAAAATCCTTTTGGGCAGTTCAGACCATATCATTACAAAGGGTGTGGATAAAGAAATGGTAGAGAAGGAAGTTTTTAAATTTATACGGTCACATTCTGCTATACTGAAGTAAGTAACAATTTATTATTTGAGGTGTTTTATTTAGATTTTTTCGTTTTGCTATTTGGGGGATTTTTTAGAGAAATTTTTGATAAATAAATAGAGAAGATGTTTTATCGAAACATGGCCTTGATTGTACCCCAGGTATGTTTGATCCCTGAACAGCCGGTGATAGAAACGATTACGTCGTAAGGAGTAGTTTGGCCATTTTTGTCTTTCATTATAAGACGATAGTAAAAAGTAGATGTGTTATTCTTGAAAACGCTTTCATCGGCAAATGTATAAGTTTGTCTTGTTGAAGAATTACCAGATTTGGATTTTACTTCTCCGATTTTGGTCCAATTATTGTTACTTTTGTCTGTGTTGCGTTGAATAATAAATCTTTCAAGGTTGGTTTCTTCTTCTGTTATCCATTCAAGGACGACGCGACCTGTTTCCCGGCAGGCATGGAAATCAACAATCCGTGCTGCGGCTAAAAGAATGCCAGGTAAAAGTAAAAAGAAACTCACAAATAGGGATAGTGTGATTGTTTTGATCCGCATGATAGTTTTCAATTTAATTCTTTTTTGGTAAAAGTCAAGAAATTTTTTTGGAACATTGCATATAAAATCTTTGTATAAAACTAAGCTTACATTGGTAAAATTTTTATGTAAAGGAGTTGATGTTTTTTATGATAAGGGGAATTAAAACAAGAGCAAACCAGTCTCTCGATCGATATCTTCAGGAAATAGGGGAGGTTCCGCTTTTAACGCCAGAGGAAGAAATTGAGTTAGCCAGAAGAATCAAAAAAAACGATCAGGAAGCTTTAGAAAAACTTACAAAAGCAAATCTTCGTTTTGTAGTAAGTGTTGCCAAGCAATATCAGAATCAGGGTCTTTCTCTTGGGGACCTTATTAATGAGGGTAATTTGGGGCTTATCAAAGCTGCAAAACGGTTTGATGAAACAAGAGGGTTTAAATTTATATCTTATGCTGTCTGGTGGATTCGTCAGTCTATTCTTCAGGCTTTGGCAGAGCAGTCCCGTGTTGTGAGACTTCCTCTGAACAGGGTTGGGGCCTTAAATAAAATTGGGAAAGCTTTTAGTAATCTTGAACAGGAATTTGAAAGGGAACCCAGTGCCAACGAAATTGCCGAAGAATTGGAAATGACACCTTACGAAGTGTCTGATACACTGAAGATATCCGGAAAACATCTTTCTTTGGATGCCCCTTTCAATCAGGGGGAAGATAACAGATTATTAGACGTAATTGAGAATGATCATCAACCTCCTCCTGATAATCTTCTGGAGAGTGAATCTTTGCGTATTGAGGTGAGAAGAGCTTTGACTACTCTTTCTGATAGAGAAGCAGAAGTGATTAAACTTTATTTTGGTTTAGAAAGAGAACATCCCCTTACATTAGAAGAGATTGGCGAAAGGTTTAATCTTACAAGAGAAAGAGTACGACAGATTAAAGAAAAAGCTATACGGAGACTTCGCCATACCTCACGAAGTCGTATGTTGAGAAGCTATTTAGGTTAAATGTG
>CAYYPT010000251.1:0-2493 GCA_964473625.1 uncultured bacterium
TCAGTTATAATGTAAGTAATTTGGCCACAATTTTTGTTGCTTTTTATGAGATAAACGGTTATATTAAATGAATTATTAATGAGCCATTAATCCTGTAAGGAGGTGATTTTTCTTGAAATTGACACCTCTGGAAATTAAAAAACAGCGTTTTAAATCAAGAGTTCGAGGGTATGATCCAGCCGAGGTAGAGACTTTCTTGGAGATGGTGGCGGATGAATATGAGTCGGTTTTAAACGAGAAAAATCGGCTTGGAGATGAAGTTACCAAACTCAAAACTCAGCTTCGAGATTACCAGCAGGTGGAAAAAACTCTTCAGGAAACACTAATGAACGCGCAGGAGACTGTTAGTCAATCTCGTGAGAATTCAAAAAGAGAAGCTCAAATTATTATTAGAGAGGCTGAGCTGAAGGCGGAAAAGATTCTTGACGAGGCAAGAGAAAAACTTGATAAAATGAAAAACGATCTTGCGCTTATACGGGCTCAGAAAGAATCGTTTGCAAAACGTCTCAAGCATTTATTGGAGTCTCAGATCGAATTAATACGAGTTCTTGAGATGGATGATGTTAAATTCACTGAGGGAAAAGAAGAATCTTCAAAGTCGGAGATTTTTGGAAAAAGAGAGTTAAAGCGAAAAAACGGGATTGTTGCCAATACGCCTATTAGCCCAGAGAAAAGTTCGGGTTCTTTCCCTAAGTAAAAATTGCAAATTATTGAGATTTACTTTATTGGCGAATGTGAACGTATAATTAAAATATCAAATTTCTCTTGGAGGCAAAAATGCATTTGAGAAGATATTTTTTATTGGCACTATTAGTGTTATTTATTTTTGCAGGATGCGCTCAACGTGTTCTTGTAAAATATAATCAGGTGGAAAGAACTAATAGAGTAAAAATTATATTGACTTCGGGAAAGAAAATAGAAGGTACTGTTGTTAAGGTTGATCCATATCAATTGACTTTGATCAAAAGAAATCGTCAACTGAGAACTATCCCAAGGTCTTCCATAAGATATATAAAACGAAAACCGCCCATTTACGATGATTTTGGAAGAGGAATTTCTGAGGAAGAAATTCAGTCCGTTAAGACAAATAAGAATACTTTGATTTATGGAGTAGGAGGTGGGGCACTGAGTTTTGGGGCAAGTTTTTTTGTGGGATCTTTAATAGTCGGTCAGTCTAAAGAGAATGGAGGCGCTATCCTTGGCGCGACAACTCTGTTAGGTGGTGGCCTTGGAACTGGTTTGTTTATTCGAGCTGGCAGTGTCAGGGACAGACAGAAAGCAATAGAAAAAATCCGGGAAAAGAGAAGATCTATTAAGCTGAAACGAGAAGGAGTGCAAAAAAAGTCTCCTAATGAAATGAAAAAACTTTTAGAGCAGGAAAAAAGAAAGCAAGAACAACTCAGGAAGCAGAGAGAAGAACTTTTGCGCCAGCTTGAAATTGAAAGAAAGAAAAAGAAAGAGAATAAATAAAATGGCAAACAGACGCATTGGTATTATAGGTGGTAGTGGTCTCTACAAAATCGAAGGATTAAAGAGCAAGGATCAGATAGAAATATATACACCCTTTGGAAAACCTTCTGATAAACTGGATATAGGAATATTAGAAGGACACGAGATAGTTTTTCTCCCAAGGCACGGTCGCGGGCATCTATTGTTGCCATCTGAAATTAATTATAGAGCTAATATCTGGGCTATGAAAAAGTTAGGCGTAGAGCAGATTATTTCGGTATCTGCAGTTGGTTCGTTTAAAAAGGAAATCAAACCAGGAGATATTGTTATTATTGATCAGTTTTTTGATCGTACTAACCAAACACGAAAGAGCACTTTTTTGGGAGATGGAATTGTAGCTCATGTATCCTTTGCTCATCCAATTTGTCCTGTTCTCAGTAAGCTTCTCTATGAGGCAGGTCAAGAAGTGTGTGGTGAAGGAGGAATTCATCCTGAAGGTACTTATCTTAATATAGAAGGCCCTGCATTTTCTACCAGAGCGGAGTCTCTCATTTACAAATCCTGGGGAATGGATGTAATTGGAATGACCAATCTTTCTGAAGCTAAATTAGCCAGAGAAGCGGAGATATGTTATGCTACAATAGCAATTGTAACTGATTATGACTCCTGGAGAGATGATGCGCCTGATTCCGCTGTTAATCTTTCTATGGTGGTTAAAAACTTGAATAAAGGTTTAGAAGATGCCAGGGAGATTATTAAAAACGTAATTCCAAAATTACCCAAAGACAGAGATTGTGAATGTGCTTCTGCTTTAAAGAATGCAATACTAACGCGACCCGATATGATTCCGCAGGGTACACTTGAACGGTTGGAGTTAATAGTTGGGAAATATGTTAGAATAGGCAGAAAAAAAGAATGATAAAAAGGAAACAAATTGAGCAAGTAGTTAATGCCATTGTTACTGGGTATCATCCCCAGAAAGTTATTATGGCTCATCCGATTAATGCGTACTTTTCCTAGGGCAATCAAATAAGTAACAGGTGG
>CAYYPT010000252.1:0-2478 GCA_964473625.1 uncultured bacterium
CTCCTTTTTAACCCGCAATCAACTTTTTTATTTCTTCTATACCAGGCACCTTTCCAACCACTTTCACTTCTCCATCCACTGCCAGAGCAGGAGTCATCATTACTCCGAATTCCATAATTCTGTTAATTTCAGTTACCTTTTCTATCTCGTATTCTATACCCGTTTCCTTTGCAGCAGCCTCTGCATTCTCTGCCAGTTTAGTACAGTATGGGCAATTTACACCAAGTATTTGAAGTTTTTTCACGCCGTTCTCTCCCCTTCTGCTTTTGATAGCTTTCTCGCATCTTGACTCGACTCACCAGTTTTATTGTTCTTTTACTACTCCATATCTTTTAGCTGCCTCAATAATATCCTGTTCAGTAATGCCAACTTCCACCTGATTTGTAGCCATGGCCAATAAAGAATTCTTAGGAGGAAGTGTACCAATAGTTGCCAGTGTGTTTTCAATGTAAACTAAAGGATATATACCATCACTAAAATAATCATATGCAAGTGCAGCTAGATTGTCCGGCGTCCAGTTCTCCTCTTTTTTGTCTATTACTTCAACTTTAACCTCATTGGTATCTTTAAACCAAAATTTTAAAGTATCACGTATCATTTCTGTAGGATAAGTAGAACAACAGGATTTAAGACCACCGTTTAAAACAACTGTTATTTTCATTTTATTTTTCCCTCCGCATTTAAAAATTCTCACCCTACAAAAGTTTACTTTGTCAGCTTTTTATGTAACTGCACATTTTACCATTTTCTGAAACACCTCCAATGAGTCCTGGATCAAGAGATGTAACTCTCTTCAGATTTTCTGGATCTGGATCAGAAACGATTACATTCCCTGGCAGCACACAGTTGCTGCAAAGACACTTAAGCAAGAAATATGTAACACGCCCACTGCCGTTAAAGCCAATTCGAAAATTCTCCCTCACCTTGTAAAATCCCTTTTATTTGTTTATCCCTTCAGGATGATTTTCCTGATGGAATTTTTCACTTTACCAATATCAGCTTCCGAATATTGGAGAGTAGTAAAGGGACCAATTTTTTTAATTCCAAGGTCATATTCCAGATTCAGGTAAGCATCATAAGAAATCTGTAAACTTTCGGCTATTTTTTTAGCACATCCATTTTTACATCCATCTATTATAATCAAATGCGGAACTTTCTTAACCAGGCCTAACTGTCTTAGTATTTTATTTGCCAGGGCCGGCAGCGAAAAAATGTCTGTATTTGCAAACTCTTTAATTACTTCAATAGATGCCAGCCCTGTTAATGGTCCTGAATTGGAAGCTCCGCTGTTACATATAATGAGGCCTATCTCTGGAAGTTTACTTTCCATCATATTCTTCTATCCTCGTCAAATTTAAGATTTATACCCAGAGCAAGTAATACATAATTTTTTACCATCTTTAATTTTTACACGATCAGCAAAAATTATTTCACCACAACTTTCACATTCATACCATTCAATGACTGGTTTTTTAGATTTAAAGTCATAATCAAAAACTTCTGAGATTTTAAACAATGCTTCCTCAGGTTGATTCAGTATGTTATCAATTATCGGGTCAATCATATCCGGAGAGATATCTTTCGGATGAATTCCTCTTTGTCTCAACTTAATATATTCCGAAGTTAAATTTGTTTTCTGAAGAGCAGGATTTAAAACCACTCTCACTGCCTTTTTGTTTTTAACATCAATCAGGGTAAACGCACTCTTGCTATAATTTAATCGTTCAATATTCCCCTTTCCAAATGTACAACCAGTTGCAATCTGGACCCCATCACCAAAACATATCATTGAATGCGAAGGGCCATTCTCCAGAAGACAGAAAAGTTCCCTGTTAGAAGCTCTTTCCACCCCGAGCTTTTCCATGGCTGCCAGACCTCCCCGTAAACCTAAAGGCATTGACGGACACTTGTGACCATGAAATTTTACCCCAATCTCAAACAAATCTTTCATTTCCATTTTATGTCTCCTATGCTAAATTTCCTCTTTTACTGAAGGTGGGGCACAAACGGATCAATGCCCCACCCCATGCCCTTCCCTTCAGGAAGTTCTTTTTCTTTCTGGAAGTTTTGAGACTTCCTCTGCTATCTTTTTAGAGATTCGTTCTACGTCTTCCTCATCGAAGTCCAAAGTCGGCTTCTTATCCACTCCTTCTTTGGCAATGGTAATCTCGTAGGAAGGCTCGATATTTAAACGTCTTAAGACCTTTGAGGCACACTCATTCTGACAGCCATTTATAACGATCAACTTCCTCGATCTTTCTGCAATACCAACATGAGGTTTGGATTCTGCAGCAATAGCAGAAAGACAGCACATTCTTGCACCTTCAACTTCACGAGTTAATTTTACTGCCACCTCATGACCTACCTGCCCAACTGAGGCTGCTCCGTCACAGGCTAAAATAATGTCAAGCCCTTCTGCTTCTTTTGTGCAGCTCGGTAAAAGCTGCCAGTTTTCAATCTTGCCCATTTTTTTCTCCT
>CAYYPT010000253.1:0-2463 GCA_964473625.1 uncultured bacterium
T
The DNA here is from genome assembly GCA_964473625.1 of uncultured bacterium. Taxonomy (GTDB): domain Bacteria; phylum Zhuqueibacterota; class QNDG01; order QNDG01; family DSAB01; genus CAYYPT01. The sequence goes on from CAYYPT010000253.1 coordinate 2, forward strand.
TAATAGAAGGCGGCAGTACTTATATGCCATGAAAAATTATCTAAAAATTGTCTACAGAACAGCTCTCTTTGTTTTCCTGTTAAGCAGTTATGGGGCAATCTCTTTTTTCGAACCCTTAACACACAACCATAAATACGATGGAAAATTTCACAAAGACTGTTTTGCCTGCCAATTCGAAAACCAGGTTCAGCAGGATGATTCCTCAACGGATGTTATTCTTAATAAACTTACCAACCTGCCAATTTTGCCTGTTCAGAATTTAGTTCTCCAATCTATTATTCTTACCGAACAATATTTTAAATCTGCCAATTACTCAAGAGGCCCGCCTTATTTCATATAATAAAAAAGTTTCTTCCAAAAAATTTCCGTAAGTTTTCTCCACTCTGGTTAACGGATAAGGAGTTGGTTTACAGCTTTTTCTGCTTATCTATGATATAATTAGAAATCATCTATAAGTTAGATTTGTTAAAAGAAAGGAGTATGTAATGAGACGGGTATATTTCTACGTTGTGGGGATAGCTGTCTTTGCTTTTTCTTCTCTTCTTATGGGGCAGGAATCACCTTCTAGAAGAGATTTAAAAGTGATCATTGAAGAACTGAACAAACTTCAGGCTCAGGTAGATTCGCTCAAGGCTAATCATAAAAAGAAACTAAAAATCCTTAATCAGAGGCTTTCCAGGTTAGAAGCGAAGAAGAAAAAGACTGAATTGCAGGAACTGCTCAGATCAGCCAAAGAATTTGCCCAGAAGAAAAAAGAACAGAAAATCACGGTTGCCCGCGTTTTTCACGGAGGACAGCGTCAGCTTCAAGCTCTGAACCCAAATATTAGCGTAACCGGAGATTTTATCGGCAGTATTACTTCCAGCAGTAATTCAGAAATTCAGAATCCTGGTAATTTTACTAATGGTAGAAACAGTTTTGCTCTGAGAGAAGCTGAATTTCACATTATGGCGCCTCTGGATCCGTTTACAAGGGGTAAATTTTTTCTTGGTATTCCAGGGGATGGCCATCTTCATGTGGGTGAAGTTTATATGGAATGGCTCGATCTGCCGCTCAATATGAATCTCAAGATAGGAAAATTCCGCACGCAGTTTGGTGTCCTCAACCGCTGGCACAATCATGCTCTGCCCCAGGTTGACAGACCCCGTGCTCTGGTAAATTTGTTTGGTATGGGTGGGTTAACCGGAACTGGGATAGGTGCAAACTTTCTTTTACCGCGTTTGTTAGCTGAGGAAAACGAACTTGATCTACAGATTGTATCTGGAGGCGACGGTGTAAGTTTTGATAGAGCAAGGGATAATTTGATTATGGTTTCTCACTTGAAGAATTACTACGATCTTACCCAGAATGCCTATCTTGAAATCGGATTCTCTGGAGCTTATGGATACAGCGATAAGACCGACGGATACAAAACAACCCTGGGAGCAGTTGACCTTACCTATAAATGGGTGCCTGCTGGCAGATCTCATTACCGAACTTTTGAATTCAGGAACGAGTTCTTTTTGAGTCACAGAAGAATAGAAGACGGTGCACTCAACAGAATCAGTTTTTATTCCTACATCTCTAACAAAATGGGAAGACGCTTCTGGCTTGGAGTAAGATACAGTTATTCAGAATTACCCACAAAACTTGACAGAGAATACGAATGGGATATTTCTCCCTATATTGATTTCTGGCAGAGTCACTTTGTTAGGATGAGACTGCAATACAGCTATACATATCGCAGTTATACTGATAATGATCATTCCATTTTTCTACAGAGTGTCTGGGCCATGGGTCCCCACAAACATGAAGCTTATTAATGAACAATCATAAAATAAGGAGCGCTGAAATGAAAATCGTCAGATTCTTAATTTTGATCGGCTTTGCTTTCTCATTTTTGTTTGCAAGCAGTTTTGCCGGAAACAAAAAAATAAAAGTAGTCACAACATTTTCTGACTATGCTTCAATTGCAAAAGAGGTTGGTGGAGATTTAGTAACGGTAGACTGTCTTTCACACGGTGCACAGGATCCGCATTTTGTCCCTCCAAAACCAAGTTTAGTTCTAAAACTGAAAGATGCGGATATGTTCGTTACAACAGGATTGGATCTTGAAATGTGGGCCACCACTCTTCTGGATAAAGCCAGAAACAAGAAAATTATGGACGGTGCAGTAGGTTATGTAACAGCCTATCCTGGTATACTTCTTCTTCAGAAACCCACAACAGCTCTCAGCAGGTCAGAAGGTGGTGTCCATATATACGGAAATCCGCATATCCATACCAGCCCTTTAAATTGGAAGAAAATTTCAGAAAATATTCTTATTGGACTGGAAAAAGTTGATCCCCAGAATTCGGCTTATTATGAGAAAAGACAGAAAGCTTTTGTGGATAAAGTTGATAGAGCTATGTTTGGAGATGAGCTGGTAGATTTAATCGGTGGAGAAGAATTATCAGACATGCTGATTGGGGGAACACTTTTTG
>CAYYPT010000254.1:0-2457 GCA_964473625.1 uncultured bacterium
CCCAGGTCTCTACAAACTCATAAGTAAAAAGAAGCTGGTTATTAATATGCCAGGCAGGGATATAATTCATCTCTGCCCAGAAAACAAATTTTATATCTTTATCATGAAATTTAAAATTGTCATCAAAACTTACAACAACAGCATCACCGAAAAATCCCGACCAATTGTATTCTCTTCTGGCTGCTTTAAATCCTGTTTTCTTATCATTCTGGTCAGCAATAGGTTTTTTCTCTACAGAAACTTCTTTAAAAATGGCTTTTCCTTTTTTATTGACCAAAAGAGCAAGACAGTATTTTTGATCGGTACTACTCCACGTCCGCGAAGGGGCAAGTTCCATCCAACCTTCCGCTTCTTTACCATGAATAACTTTCTTGACTGAATAGTAGTAATGAAAAAATCCAGCGGCCGAATCAAAGAAAATTTTCAATTTTCCCGAAGTACCTGTAAAGGGAACAGAATATTCTTTGCCGGTTAAAACATGCTCGTAATCATCGTTGTTAAATCTCTTTTTACCACTGGCGATTACTTTCAACAACTGACCAGTATTGTCCAGAATGTTATTTCTACCGTTTTGTCTGTCAATTACACGAACGACAGGAATCCCATCTTTATTTGTTTCAACCTGAATCCCAGTAAAATTGTCGAGATCAGGCTGGCCGTTTTTATCGAAAAATAGAAGCAGGTTAATGTTGTCGTCAAAACTGAACTGGGCTTCAGTTAAAATATGCCCTTCAAACGGTGTAGTATTGTACAAACCATAAAAACCATCATTGGTTAATTTTAATTGCAAATTATTTTTATTAAAATCAAATGAGCCACCTGAATTTCCTTTAAGGTATATTTCCTCCCATTTTCCCTTTGTAAAATCAAAAGTATTTGATTTAATAAAAAATTGTGTCTTTTCAACACATGAAAAAAGGAGAATGATCATTATTGAAAAAAACAGCATAAATCTTTTAGACATATCTCCCTACAATTCTTTGAATAAATTTAATTTTCACCAATAGTTCACGATTGAATGATTAAAAACTATTTTAAATAACTAATTAAAATTTCACAGAGCAGGTATTTTTAACAATTGCTTTTACCTGTTACAACAGATAGCCTTTTAATGAATAAATTGTTTTTTGAAAAATCTTGTTGCCAACTTGATCGCTCTGTCATTCCCTTCATAAAACCCGTGATCTTCATCAGGAATCCATTTAAGCTCTGCATAGGCACTATACGCTTTGTATTTATCGTAAAGATCCTGAGAATTTTGGGGATCTACTGTTTTATCTGCAGTTCCGTGAATTAAAAGAATGGGAGCCGACTGGCTTGTAACATGTTCATATGGTGAAATTAATTTTAGTTCATCGGCAGAAATTCCCATTTCTTTTCTAATCCGGTCATCTTTTTCTGGATTAAAGACAGGAGTAGCAATGCCGACAGCTGTCTGAATTTCACTGGATATTCCTGGATTTCCACCATTCCCTTCCAGTTCAGGCAAATTGGCAGTAGTAGCCAACAGAGCAATCAGATGAGCACCAGCAGATGCACCTATCGCACCTATTCGAGTTGGGTCAATACCGTATTTTTCTGCATTAGCTCTTACCCACCTAACTGCTGCTTTACAATCATGAACACAATCAATAATTTTTACTGCCGGTAACATGCGGTAATCGATTGTTACAGCGGCAAGACCATTTGCTGCCAGATATTTAGCAAAAGGTTCGAACCATATACGCCTGTTTACATGCCATCCTCCACCATGGATGCATATTACGCAAGGAACTGGTTTATCAATGGGATGTTTGGGGAGAAACAAATCCAGTTTTAACTTTTTATTGGGATATTGAGCAAAAACTAGATTTCGATGCTCAATGATCTTGTCGGTTGAATATTCAAAAATTGGCTTATTAGCATACATTTCATAACTTAAAATAGTCAAAACCTTTTCCCATTCATCTTCACAATTTTCTTTCAACAGATGATTTGATTTACAAAACTCAATAAACGATTCAATAAATTTTTCAGGATCTTCCTCACATTGACTGATTTGTAAAAAGAAATTTTTTCGTGACTGAAGATATTGCTTATTAATATTAGAAATATATTTTTTTTCAGTGGCAAAAAAGCCGATATACGATTCCTCATCCTTAAGCTTTTTATAGAATTTTTCATAAGCGTCTTCTTTATGGCAAGCCTGGAATATGAGAAAGAAAAAAATGAATAAAAGCAAAGAGCTAGAAACTTTTACTGACATTTAATTACCTCTCATCTCTTAACATTAATTCTACAAGTGGTCCTATCTAAATTTTCCAACATTTTTATTCGTCATTGTAATGATACTATGATCTTAAGAGTAGCCATCGAAACATTGCTACTCAATTTCCAGTTTCCTCTGTATCTGCTCCAGAGAAATACCTTTAGTCTCTGGCATGACAAAAAGGACCCATAACAACTGACCTACCATAC
>CAYYPT010000255.1:0-2417 GCA_964473625.1 uncultured bacterium
AAGGAGGTAAAATTATGTTGAGCGAAAAAATGGTGAAAGCTTTAAATAGACAGATTAACAAAGAGATGTATTCGGCGTATCTTTACCTGGCAATGTCTGCCCATTCTGAATCCGTGGGTCTGAAAGGATTTGCTAATTGGTTCTATGTTCAGTATCAGGAAGAAACAGAACACGCCATGCGAATTTACCACTATATTCATAGCCAGGGCGGCAAAGTAGAATTGTTATCTATCGAGAAACCACCTTCAAAGTTTGAGTCTCCTATGGAAATGTTTGAAAAGACACTTGAGCATGAAAAGTTTATCACAAAGAGTATAAATGAACTTGTAGATCTTGCTATTGAAGAGAAAGATCATGCTACGCAGATTTTTCTACAGTGGTTTGTAACAGAGCAGATAGAAGAAGAGGCAAATGATAATGAAATTATTGACAAATTGAATCTGGCAGGTAAAGAAGGCAATGGATTGTTTATGATAGATAAAGAATTAGGGGCAAGAGTTTTTACTCCTCATCCTATAGCAGAAGAAGATTAAAAATCTTAAGGAAAAGAGAATGAAGTTAGAAAGAGGCAATAAAGCTATTGATTTTTGTCTGCCGGATGAGAATGAAAATAAGGTGTGTCTAAGTAATTTTTTAGGGAAATGGGTAGTGCTTTATTTTTATCCGAAGGACAATACTTCCGGATGCACTCTGGAGGCAATTGATTTTTCTGGGGCGATTGATGAGTTTAAAGATATGGGAGCTGTGATTATTGGGATAAGCCCTGATTCTCCGAAGAGCCACTGCAGGTTTAGGGAAAAACATGACTTGAAAATAATGCTCCTCAGCGATACCGAACATAAAACCTTGAAAAAATACAATGCCTGGGTTTTAAAAAAGATGTACGGCAGAGAGTATTACGGTGTCGAAAGAAGCACGTTTCTTATTACGCCTGTTGGTGAAATTGGTTATGTATGGCGAAAGGTCAAAGTGAAAGGACATGTCCAGGAGGTTAAAGAAAAACTGAAAGAACTTCAGGCTAAGCAGGAATGAAATGTACGACCGCATTGGCATTGCTCTTTTGTTAACAACAGGTGCAGGGCTTGCTACGACAATCGGAAGTTTTATGGGACTGGCAGTCAGAAAACCTGACCGAAGGTTTTTGGGGTTTACATTGGGTTTTTCTGGAGGTGTAATGGTGCTTGTATCTTTTGTAGAGCTACTTCAGCAGGGTATTTCTTCTATTGGTTTTCTTCAGGCTCATGCAGGATTTTTTGCAGGGATGTTAGGTTTCTTTCTCATTGATTTTTTAGTTCCACATGAGTATATTGGACAGCATGATCATCCTGATGTTCTCCCTGAAAATAGATTAGGGGGTTCTGGTAGCTTTTGGTATTGGAATTCACAACTTTCCAGAAGGAATGGCAACTTTTGTTGGCACTCTTGATAATCTCCACGTTGGAATAGCAATTGCAGTAGCTATTGCTATTCACAATATACCAGAAGGATTGGCTGTATCTGTACCCATTTATGCTGCAACAGGAAGCAGGGGAAAGGCGTTTTTATTCTCATTTCTCTCCGGAGTAAGTGAGCCGGTAGGTGCTGGATTAGCAGCTCTTGTTCTTTTCCCATTTTTAACCCAGCGTGTTTTGGGTTGGGTACTTGCCGCTGTTGCAGGAATTATGGTAGCGATTTCCTTAGATGAACTTGTGCCGGCTGCCAAGTCTTTTGGGGACGAACATACTCCTATTGTTGGAGTTATATTTGGGATGTTTGTTATGGCATTAAGTTTATGGCTTTTAAAATAAGACTGCATAAGGAGAGAATAATCATGAAATTAGCAGAACAAATTCAACAGGCTGACTGGAAAAAAGAGAAGCACGTTCCAGTTATTGAATGTGCTGATGAAGTAAAGGCAGGTGAGATTTTTGAGGTTAAAGTAAGCCTTGGTAAAGAAATTGCTCATCCCAATACTACTGAACATCACATCCGCTGGATTTCTCTCTATTTTCGACCAGAAGGAGAAAGATTTACTTACCAAGTTGGACATTACGAGTTTAGTGCACACGGTGAATCAGCACAGGGAGCGAACGAAGGACCTATATATACTCATCATGAAGTGAGGGTTTCTTTGAAACTCGGCAAATCAGGTACGCTCTTTGCTTTATCTCTATGCAATATTCACGGTCTCTGGGAATCTTCTAAGGAGATAAAAGTAGTTTAGACTTTTTTAAATAAATAATTAAACTTTGGCAGATTTGAGATTAGAGTGGTTGCTCAGGATAAATTCTGTCTAATGTTTACTGTCACGTCATTTCCGCATGTTTTAAGCGGAAATCCAGGTAGGGGTGGGTTCCCGACAGAACATTTCGGAAACGACAGTGGGAAGGGGAATATGGACAATGAAATCAAGGCTTTTGGTATCTTGTTTATACTAA
>CAYYPT010000256.1:0-2410 GCA_964473625.1 uncultured bacterium
TCTTGTCACATCAAATCTAAACAGCCCAAATAAACCATTTAATGAAAAACCAATCTCCTTGTGAAGATGATCTAAATAGTGATATTGATAGTCTAACTCAGACCGTCTCTTTTCTGATATCCATGTTCTACCCACTGCACCGTGAATAATAATACCGAGCCCCTTTTTTGCAAGACCTCTTAAACCTAAAAGTTCAAAGGGAACTGTTCTGAAATTATGTTCCCAGAAGAAACCAAAATATTTTTCACCTTCCAGTGGTTGTTCACTCAATGTTCTAAATACTCCAAAGGGGCTAAAGGATCCCATACTAACATCCAATGAACCAAATCTCTGAACAGGTAGTTTGCCTGTTGAGGTTCCAGCAACCAATCTAAAATCGAGACTGTTTGGCAAAAAACGTCTTCTTAAAAATGTGTTAAGACGCCCGTCAATTGTGATTTTATAACTGGTGAATGAAAAATCGCTTCCCAGAAGATTTGGGAAGCTGTGCTCGACTGTAAATTTTATTCTTCTCTGTCCAATGACTCCAAACGGCACATAAGGATGACCAATAACAAGAGAACCTTCCAGAGATCTAATGCGTCCTGCCTGAATTTCTGGATTCGGCCGAAAGTGGTTTTTACCAAACAGAACAAAATTTGTAGTCTTGCTGACTGAACTTTGTTTTTCATTATTGTATCCTATAGATATCTGAGTGTTTATTCTATCAAAACGATACCTGAAAAACAGATGTAATTTTTTGTTCCAATAATAATCAAAATAATCACCGCTTCCTGACAGTGCATAAACAGTATTAAGAGAAGATGAATAATTTTCCGAATTATAACGTGTATTGGTTCTAGATGAATAATTTCCCTCTAATACAGCTCTTCTTTTTCTATCCAAATAGTAGCGGAATCCTCCTCCGTACGACCATCTTTTCAAGCCTGTGTTGTAAGCTGTTTTAAAGTAATACGTGAGGTTCTGGATAAATCTTCGTTTATATTGAAAACCAAAATGAAATGCATCAACCCTGTTATAGTAGAAAAGAGGACTGAATCCTGCTAAGATATTCTTTGACTTTTTCTTTTTCTTAGAAAAATCTGTCTCTTGGTCACCAGAATTAATCTGAATTCTTGCGAATTTTGCTAAAAATCCTGTTGGTTTAAAAGCTTTCTCAAGAGTCATTGTACTGTCCAGCGAAGTATACGCTTTTGATTCCCTTGCCGTTAGAGGTATAATACGGGGCCCGGATGCAAATAACGTGTCTTTTTTGACCGAGATCGAATCTACAATAACAGCTCTCTTCCTCTCAAAAAGCGTATCTGGAAGCTGAATGTTCACCTGATAATCACTGAGTCGAGATATCTGATTATATTTAATATTAGGAACATTAAGACCTACAAATCCGATTTTAATGCTACCCTTAACTCTAACATCAACAGGAAACCAGAATTCTTGACCAAAATTGCTGAATTGCTGCTTAAAATGGAGAGTATATCCTTGAATAGGAGGTTGAAGAATAATAGACTCACTCGGTTTTAGTTCTACTTTTATCAGAGCATACACTTCATCAAGAACAAAAATATGGCCAACAAATGTGGGCTGAAGTTTACTCTTAGGAGTTACAGAAATATCGTAAACGGTTTTGCCGTCTAAAGATTTTTGCCCCGCAAGCTTAAATTTGTAGAAATGGAAAGCATCGGGATTAGTAGGGCCGGGCACTTTATAACCCATAACATCTATATCGTCATTGTAAAGATTTGGTAGCGCAATTGCCAGTGCAAAATTTGCCTCACGAGGTATATTGGCTGTTTCTCGTTTTGATTTAATAATTTCACGCAAGCCTTTCTTTTTACCCCAGAAAAGTGCAGATTTACTTTCTGATATAAAAACAATGCTCGTATCATTTTCTACAGTAACACGTGTGTATGCTTCTGCTTTATAAGTCTTTAATTTAGACCGCCATTCTTTTTTTCTCTTGATCACCTCCCTCATAATCCTGACAGCTGGATCTTCACTGGTAACAACTACAGGCTGAAATTTAATAACGGTGGGCACCAAGGAAATATTTTGTTCTGCAGATGAATCCTCAGTAATTGTTAATTTCTGAGATTTATAACCAATGTAACTGACAAGGATTGTGGCAGGTAAGTTTTTTAATTTCAATAGATATTTTCCATCATCATTAGATATTGTTCCGGCAAATGTCCCCAAAATCTGAATATTGGCTTCTGGAAGCGGTTCTCCAGTCTTTTTATCTCTGATATACCCATGAATGACTTTCTGAGCTGTGGAAACCTGCGCACAAAAAAGACTAAGTGCCATGAACAAAAATACATATTTTCTATACATTGTCAAATTCTCCTATGGTTTATAGCGTGTTGCCTCAAAATAAAATGTAACCGAAGATATTAGTAGTAGTTAATTT
>CAYYPT010000257.1:0-2350 GCA_964473625.1 uncultured bacterium
ATTAAATAACTAAAAAACAACTGGCATTTTTATGTAAATCCTATTATATTTAAGGTTCAAACATTATTGTTTTGCCGTTAAAAATTTTGTAAATTAATAGCCATATCTGGCAATAAATTTTAGATGGTAATCAGGAGGTGTTTAAGATGTTTAAAATGGACAAGGAATATAAATTAAAAGTCGGCTTAGCAGAAATGCTTAAGGGCGGTGTTATCATGGATGTGACTACACCTGAACAAGCTAAAATAGCTGAAGATGCTGGTGCTGTAGCAGTGATGGCTCTGGAACGTATTCCTGCCGACATACGTGCTCAGGGCGGAGTGGCCAGAATGTCTAATCCTGGGATGATTAAAGAAATAATGGAGGCTGTTTCTATTCCTGTGATGGCTAAGTGTAGGATTGGCCATTTTGCGGAAGCTCAGGTTCTTCAGTCCATAGGAGTGGATTTTATAGATGAAAGCGAAGTATTAACTCCGGCAGATGATCGCTATCATATTGATAAATGGCAATTTAAAGTTCCTTTTGTCTGTGGGTGTCGGGAATTAGGAGAAGCCCTTAGAAGGATTGCTGAAGGTGCAGCAATGATTAGAACTAAAGGAGAAGCAGGAAGTGGCAACATAATTGAAGCAGTTAGGCACATGCGAATGGTTATGTCAGCAATAAGAGAAATTACAACTCTCGGAGATGAGGAACTGGTTATAAAAGCAAAGGAAATGGGTGTCCCCGTTGAGTTAGTTCAATATGTTAAGAAAAAGGGGAAACTTCCGGTACCGAATTTTGCAGCTGGGGGAATTGCTACACCTGCTGACGCTTCTTTAATGATGCAGCTTGGAGCCGAATCAGTTTTTGTGGGGTCAGGTATTTTTAAGTCCGAAGATCCTGAAGCTCGGGCAAAGGCTATAGTAACAGCTACAACCCATTACGACAATCCAGATATTGTTGCAAAAGCGTCTGAAGGATTGAAAGAGGCCATGCGTGGCCTGGATATTGCCCAAATTCCTGAAGAGGAATTACTTCAGGTGCGAGGTTGGTAAATGGGTATAGTGGTAGGTGTTCTTGCTCTTCAAGGAGATTTTGCACTTCATCAACAGAGTTTGAAGCAGATTGGTGTGGAGTCAAGGATTGTTCGATGGCCTGATGATCTGGATGGTTGTGATGGACTCATTATACCTGGGGGAGAATCCACAACTTTTGTGAAAATGCTGAAGAAAACAAGGCTTTTTGAGTCCATCAAAGAATTTGCAGAAAATCATGGAATTATGGGCACATGCGCCGGACTTGTTACACTGTCCACTCGTTTATTAAACGATACAATGGAAACGCTTGGACTTATAAATATGGATGTGGAAAGAAACGGTTATGGAAGACAGATCGATTCATTTATAGATAAAATTAGAATTTCAGTGTTTAAAGACAAGCCTGATTTTGAAGGGGTTTTTATCCGTGCCCCAAGGATTTCTTCTATAGGCTCAGGAACACAGGCACTGGGTTTTCACGGAGAAGAAATTGTTATGGCAAGGAATGAACATGTTCTGGCAATGACATTTCACCCCGAGCTAACAAATGATAAAAGAATTCATAAATATTTTGTAGAGTCGTTTATTTTGGAATAAGTTTAACAGTTGATTTTGATATTAATTTTGAATTTTGTGAAAACATAGTTGACTCTGTTGTTGATTCGCGCTTTTCTTCTGATACGACTTCAGTAACATAACCACGGTCAACATCAAAGTAAACCAGATTTGTACGTGTACCTGTACTGGCAAATGTACCTGAAATCGTATTCTGTTTTCGTTGGAATTTAAATTCTCCCTCACTTTTAGATTCGGCGTTGACTATAATGAGCGCAATGGTTTTGTCTTTTTCTTTTTTAATATCGTAGAGAAGGCACTGCCCTTTAATTGTAGTTTTTCCTTTTCGTTTCCCTTTTTGTTCTATAATATTTTCAAAGTCCCATGTATCGTTAACTTTGATTGGTTTTTCTGGTAAAGGGATTATGAAGGAAGGGAGAATGGTATTTTGGGAAATCAGTTTCCCAAAAAATGTGATTTTATATGTTCTTTCATGGGGGCCGCGGTTCATTCTAAAAGCTCTTCGCTTTGGGGAATTTCCTCCCTGGGTTTGATCTTGGTCTGTCCAGGTTGAATCGGTTCTTATGGAAATTGTATAGGATGGTAATGCTTCTTGAACAGAAAGTGTTTTGAGGGACCATATTGTAATTTGCCGTGATATTGTCTGATTGGCAAAACTACTTTCTATACTGTCGTGCTGCTCTGTTTTATATTTGAAGATATCGCCTTTTTTGAATTTGTACTTTAGGGAAATAGTAGTTTCGTTCTGAGCCATTGAG
>CAYYPT010000258.1:0-2349 GCA_964473625.1 uncultured bacterium
TATTAAACTAATAAATCTGGAGGAAAATTCCAATTCCGTCTGAAGCAGAACATTTGGAACTGAACAATTATAGAACCCACTGTACTCTAACATACAGCCAGCAGTCTTATCAACAGATATACAATTAAAACAAACTCCTGGACGTGAACTGAAAACTGGAGTCGCTGCAGAAAGTAATAAGAATGTAGCAAAAAGTACTAAAAAATGGTTAATAGTCACTGCTGGTATATAAAAATATAGTCATAAAGGTTCATTTTGTCAATAGCCTTTTTGGGGATTTACTTCCGTTTTTTTTTGGACATTTTTGTCTAAATTATCTTATTCTCTGCTATATTCCTTCTATATCCGCATCCATTTTTCTTTTTCTCCATTCAAGAGGCGACATTCCAAAAACTCTGTGAAAAGATTCGTTGAACCTGCGCTGATTACTGTAATCTACCAGCTTGCTGATCTCTTTAAAAATTCAAAGATTGTAAAAGAACCAAATGTCTCCCCTATCAGGAATGGTTTTGCAATGCAGTCATAAAACCGATGATTGAACTTTTTTGTTGAATTCTTAATAAAGATTCATTATTTTCGTACTCATGAAAGAAGAACCCACAACTGTACGCCTCGACCGCTGGCTTTTTGCTGCACGGTTTTACAAAACCCGAACACAGGCAGCCAAGGCCTGTGATGGCGGAAAGGTAAAAGTCAACGGCATATCAGCCAAGCCCCATAGATTTCTTAGAGTGGGAGACGATCTTACCATTCATCACAGAGGTCGCTACAGAAACATTCATGTTCTATCTCTGGCGGAACGGAGATTGCCAGCCAGGGAAGCGATAAAACTCTATTCAGAAGAAGTAACACAGAAACTTTCCAAAGAGGATGAAGAATTATATTCTCTTTTTCGTGCTGTTGAGAGAAAATATCGTCCTAAGTTCAAAGGGAGACCGACCAAACGTGAGAGAAGACAGATGGAAAAATTGAAAAGAGAAATCCATAAAATATAATTTAGTTATATATTATGGATACACCAACTCTTCATAAAGTTCTAAAGATTCTACAGAAAGAAGCCCCTGAATGGAAGGTTCCAATAGTAACTCAGGTCGCCCAACGGTCGAGAGATCCTTTCCAGATTCTCATCTCCACTCTTCTCAGTCTCCGGACGAAGGATGAGGTGACAAGCCAGGCTTCGCATCGTTTATTCAAAAAAGCAAATACCCCCCGATCCATGGTCAAGCTTTCTGCTTCTGAGCTCAGACAGCTTATTTATCCAGTGGGGTTTTATAAAAGGAAAGCCGAAAACATTATTCAGGTTTCGAGAATTCTCATCGAAAAATACAATGGTAATGTTCCAGACGATCTGGATGAATTACTCAAACTGCCAGGTGTAGGCCGCAAAACAGCGAATCTGGTAATTACCCTTGGATTTGGGAAACCCGGCATCTGTGTGGATACACACGTACACCGCATTTCAAACAGACTGGGTTATGTCCGCACAAAAACACCGGAAAAAACTGAGATAGCTCTCAGGGAAAAACTTCCCCCTGAATGGTGGATTCCTATCAATGATATTCTTGTAGCATTCGGTCAGGCTTTGTGCAAACCAGTCAGTCCATGGTGCAGCCGGTGTCTTGTAGAGCAGTTTTGTGAAAGAGTGGGGGTTGATAAACACCGATAGTGATTTTTTTTATTTCGGTTCATCTCCAAATGAGTTGCACCTCGATGCGGAATTAACCCTTCAGGGTTTCAGTACTTATTTATGAAAGACCAAAGCCTGAATTCCTGAAAAGAATTGGGTATTCGACTTTTAGGTTTTGGATTGCGACAACACATTGTCGCTTTAAGAATTTGCCAAAGCTCAGGAGGTCGCCCAGCATAGATATACTGGGCGATCATAGATCATGCACTTCGATTATGAAATCCTTACGGATTAAATCCACATGTTGCTGTTTTAAAGTCAATTACAGATTTATATAAATTCTTTGCGTGCCTGGCGCGCTTTGCGAGATCAGAATAGCTTTGCGTGAAAATTTCAACACACACGAGAATTAGATTCCTCGCTTTGCTCGGAAAGACACGAAGTGAGTGCCTTTCTGAGGAGCGCTGATTTATCAGCGCGATGAAAAATCTTCTGGCCATAGGGGTTTTGATTATCTTCGAAACTTATCTTGCCTGTAAAAAAACTGCAGAAGCGTAGTTTATATAAAGACTGAAAATTCACATGGTTAAGAAGTATTGGGACTGTCCAAAAAGTGAGTTTGGTTAGTATTTATTTAAGATTATTTAGGCATCAAACAAATTGGAGGAGCGGTTTTTTTGATATTGTGAACAAGGACAAAAAAATGCCACTATTTTCATACT
>CAYYPT010000259.1:0-2274 GCA_964473625.1 uncultured bacterium
TCTGCCTCTGCGCAGGCTAACCCGTGAAAAGTATTCTGCACCTGGACCCTGGTGGACGAAAGATTCTTCGTCACGCTGATAAATCCGCACTCCTTGAGAAAGACATACATTCCATGTTTTTTCCCCTCTCGTTCCCAAACTCCTGTTTGGAAACAAGAATTGTAAAATAAGGGTGATTTTACATTTTTTGCCAAGGTTTAGTTAGATTGTTTTCTTCGGATGTATATGTTTACGGCTTTCTAAGAGAATATTTATGCGCACTTTTACCCGTTTGTGGTCCAAAACAGCAGCACTTAAAGCCCAGAGAATCCAGACAAGGCCAAGTCTGGGTTCGTATTTAAGCGTTGTAATTGGAATGGCAATAGCAGGAATAATTTCTACGGTGGTGAGAACAAGTTTTGAACGGAAATGTAAGACTGTAAGGAAAGCTCCCAATGTGTATATTCCAGCTTTCCCCTTGGGAAGGAAACCGCTTGCTATAAGATAGAGCCAGCCGGAAAAAATCATTATGAAATCAACTGCTCGATCATTTCTACCGATCAAGGAGTTGTGAGAAGGGAAACTCTTCCTTGCAAGGTGGCCATCTATTGTATCTGTAGTCCAGCCAAGGAGACAGAGCAGCGAAACAGAAGTCAATGCTTCAGAGGATTGTGTTTTCCCGAGGTAAAGGATGACACCGGCAATAAATAGTCTTGACGCTGTTAATATATCGGCAGCAGTTCCAAACCAATTTTTTCGTCGAGTCATTTTTCTCCTATTGTCTTTCTATTATCTTAAGTTTAGTATCTTATTATAAGAATAAACAGCGATTCTTAAAAAATCAAGTAATTCTTTTAATCCAGAGTATTTTGGGAAATTAATCTGTAAGCATTTCATAATTGATATTTCTTTCTTTTAAATATTCCATAATTTTTTTAAAGGAGTTACCGTCTTTTCCGATAAATTCCGGAGGTGAAATTCCTTTCCTGTCAAAGTCTCCTTCCAATACAAGATCAGCTACTGCTGTACAGGTGTAACCTGTGGTGCGAGCCATGGAGGATACCTTTGTTAGAGGATCAAATTTATCAAACAGGTTATAGACGTATTTTTTAAGTTTTCCCTGTTCTTTCCCTTTAATAGTAATACGCATAATAGTAAATTCTGGTTCATTTTTATCTAATTTCCATTTAGGAAACAGAAGTTTTGCAGTAAGATCGAGCGGTCTGACTTTTGTCCGATAGATATCTAAAGGCTTTTTGTTTAAAAGGCCTGTTTCTCTGAGAATTTTTATGATTTCAATGTGGCCCGGGTAACGGAGAGTTTTTTCCTTCATGTTTGTGATTGTCATTGTTTTTAAGAGAGTACGGAGTCCATCTGTGTTGAATGCCTCGAGAGTACCTACAGGTTCAAATTCCACATATTCTGGTTCTGACAGAGCTGGCTTTGTTATCATTTCCCCATTTTCTACAACCCTTGCCGGTCTGGTGTATTCTTCCAGGACATCTATGGGTGAAAATGGAGCCTTGTATTGATAAGGCCAGGTTCGTTTGAATGGCAATCCTCCTACAAGACATTCAAACGAATCAATTTTCATTTTCTCATTATGATAGCCCAGAATCATGTTGCTCATACCAGGAGCAACTCCGCAGTCCACAACAGCTGTGACATTATTATGCTTGGCAAGTGTGTCTAATTGAAAGGGGTCTTCATCAAAGAAAGAAATATCTACTATATTTTTCCCGGTTTTAATTACGTTTTTTAATATTTTAAAACCCATAAATCCCGGGAGAGCCCCAACAACCAGATCAAAATCTCTAATGAGTTTCTGGAGGATTTCTTTGTCCGAAAGATCGGCCTGAATTGCTTTAATAGGATGGGACTTTTTTAAGAAATCAAGCTGATTCTTGTTGATGTCAGCAATGGTTACTTCGTAATTTCTGCATAAATCTACAGCCATGGCACTGCCTACCATACCTGCTCCCAGGACAATGACCTTTTTTTTCATCTTGCCTCCTATACGGTTTGTTGGTTATGTATCCTGAGTTAACGGATAAGGAATCTATTTATAGCTATCTTCGGTTATTTGAATAGAATGTGGTTTGCGTACGGAACATTGCTTATCCGTTAATTCGGGATGTATCTATTTTTTTAATATAACATTTTTACTGTGAATATCAAGCAAGGAATAGCGATTACCCTTTTATTTTTTTCACACTTTGGTTTATATGTTTTTGGAAAGTGCGTGTTGCCTCAAAATAAAATGTAACCGAAGATATTAGTAGTAGTTAATTTTTC
>CAYYPT010000260.1:0-2273 GCA_964473625.1 uncultured bacterium
CTTATATTCAGGAAGTCCCATAATAGCGTATGCCAGTGTCGTTTTGCCTGTTCCATTTACACCCAGAATGCTGTGTATTTCCTGGGAGTAAATCTTTAAATTTACTTTATCGAGGATTTTTCTCCCATCTTTGAGGAGCATTACGTTAATTAGTTCAAGCATAGCTTTAGCCTTTATTTATTCTCTTTAAGTAACCATTCTTTTATTTTGTTCCTGGAGGGAATCTTGCCAATGGATTTAACCTTCCCATTAACGAGAAGGGCTGGCGTTCCTATAATTCCTGCTTTTTCTATTTCACTGGAATCATCGATATGTTCCAGATCTGCCTCCAGAGCAAGTTCTACCAAAACTTCACGAACAGTTTTCTCCATGCGGTCACAAGCAGGACAGCCCGGTCCAAGAATCCGGATGGTTAACCCTTCGCTGGTCTCTTCTATTTCGACGGGTTCTCCAAAATATTTCTTATAATCTCTCAGAAGCGCCTTTCGATATCCTTCCTCACTGGCAGGAGACACATAGTTGTTTTGTTTGATTTCTGAAAGAAGCATATCAGCCGTTTTTTTATCACTTCCTGGAGATGCCCTTCGCACCTTTTTAAAGGCTTCTTCAAGACCAACCAGCCCAACCTGTATTTTCCCCACACGAATGATTTTCACACCCGGGACGATCATTTCTCATTCAAAAGTCTGTCTGGAACCAGTGCCTGGTCCTGAGACAAATACGCACCAGCATGGTCAATGAATTAATCGCCACCATCACCAGGGTCAGGCCGTCATTGCCTCGGGCAAGGTTCCCCACACCAGAACCATAGCAGTACAGGGTGCTATGCCCAAAAGGATACATCCTGCTAAGTAACTCCGCCAAAGTGGAATCTGGAGCATTTTAACGCCCTGATGCAGGACAACGGTTCCAGCACCGTGGGGAGTACCCACTGGAAGATCGAGACCGAAGGGCATCTTGACAAAATCCACTGCTTGGTTTCCGATAAGTCCTTTAAATAAAACGCCGAGAAAGAGTGTGGCAATGACAAACATGGTGAAGGGCTTTACACCCCAGTTGATAAACAGTGTCAGCCCCACAGGTTTTCCACTCTTACTCGCCTGTATCACTTCTCCAAAATCAATCTTGACCATGATTGGGTACATCATGAAAAAAAGACAGACAGCAATAGGGATGGAAACGACAGGAGCGTCACCTACGTAAATTGCCATTCCATCCAGTGTAGCCGCTAAGGAAGGAGCTATTTTCCCAAGAATAATGCCGCCAACAATACAGAGCAATACCCAGAGGGTAAGGTAGCGTTCGAAGATGTTCATGTTCTCAGTTTTTATAGAATTTTCCACTTAACAGAATTTCTCCTCATGGAAAAGTTTCCGGCAGTATTTCTATAAACCCTCGAATTTCGTCTCTAACCCTTCGGTAAATTTTTAATGCAGCCTCCTCGGATTTCGCGGACTTTGCCAGAAACGGGGGGTCATCAAAGCTCTTGTGAATTTTCTTCACAGGATGCGGGAATATAGGGCAACTTTCCCGGGCACGATCACAAACCGTGATTACGTAATCGAATGGAATATTCAATACCTCTTTAACATGTTTAGGTCTCTGCTGTGAAATATCCACACCAGCTTCAGCCATTACTTTAACAGCTTTTGGATCGAGTTCGCGGACCTCTATGCCAGCCGACCATACGTCTATATCTTCACCCCAGAGGTGTCGAGTCCACCCTTCTGCCATCTGGCTCCGGCATGAGTTGCCGGTACAGAGGAAAAGAATTTTAAGTTTTCTGTTTGTATTTTTTACCAACAACATACTTCTTTATTCTGCAAAATTAAATAAAAAAACAATAAAAAACTAACTCCATGGATGGGAATGATCAAAAGTATTTTTTTAAACCGGCAAGTCCGAAAAGCTCGCGAAGAATAATATCTTAAGAAATAAACATTTAGTATCATTTGTGCATTCTTTGTGAGCTCTGTGGTTTCTCTAAATCCCAGATTTTTGATATAGTCCCCAGTATTTTCCCAAAATGAATGTTGCCGATTCATAGACTTGAGCGATTCTGCTGGATCTTTCCCCAGCACTCCGGACAAAGCGGTACCTGGATAACGGAACAGCACGTTCTAAGGGGAAGGTGCCTGATTTCTGTTCTGGAAACTTCTTTTCCGCAGGCTTCGCATTTTACCATGTTTTCCTTAATTTTTTCTTGATCCATATTTTACTCCTTTTTAACCCGCAATCAACTTTTTTATTTCTTCTATACCAGGCACCTTTCC
>CAYYPT010000261.1:0-2232 GCA_964473625.1 uncultured bacterium
GATCCCATCTGGGAATCTGAGTATGTCGGACCGGAGAAAATAAGAGAAGCTATATGAAAAAATAAAGAAACTTTTTAGCATTCTGGGAGTTTTAAATTTAAACGAATTCAAGGAGGCGATTTACTATGCGGGACTTACTTGAAAAAGGCATCTTTCTAAGCCTGGGCCTTTTGGCTCTGACAAGGGAACAAGCCACGAAAGTAGTTGATGAACTCGTTGAAAAAGGCAAGATTGCGCGGGAAGAAAAACCAAAAATTCTCGAAGACCTGCTGGAGAAAGCAGAAAATGAAAAAAAAGTTTTAGAAACAAAAATAGATGCAGGTCTGGAGAAAGCTATAAAGAAACTTAACATTCCAACAAGAAAAGACTTAGAAGAAGTAAATAAAAAATTAGATCTGATTCTGAAAGAATTAAAGAAGGAATCTTGACAAGTTTCTCCCTCCCAACCCCCGGTTCTCTTTAGTTTTTAAGAGAGCCGGGGGATTTTTTTAGTAAAACTCCCAAAAAAAGGAGATTTCAGCATTGCGGATCACAGGATTGCGAAAAACAGTACAGAACATGAAACGGTACAGGGAGATTTTCAGTGTTCTCCTGAAGTACGGCTTCGAAGACGTACTTGACCGTTTCAAACTCGAGGTCTACACCAGAACTGGCAAAAAAATCATCTTCAGAGAAAAAGGTGAAAAACTTATCCAGATGTCCCGTCCAGAACGAATTCGACTCGCTTTGCAAGAACTGGGACCCACTTTTATTAAGTTAGGCCAGATGCTAAGCACTCGTCCTGACTTAATCCCGGTTGAATTTACCGAAGAATTTCGAAAACTCCAGGATGAAGTACCTCCCTTTCCCTATCAAAAGGCAAAAGAAATTATAGAGAGTGAATTCGATGAATCTATAGATAATCTTTTCTCCACTTTTGAAAAAATACCGGAAGCAGCGGCTTCCATGGCCCAGGTTCACAGAGCTGTGACAAAATCAGGACAGCAGGTTGCAGTAAAAATACAGCGACCAGGAATTAATAACATAATCAAAAGTGATATGGAAATCCTAGCTGATCTTGCCAATCTAATTGCACGTCGACTCCCTGAGGATAATTTCTATGATCCTGTTGAAATTGTAGGTGAATTCAGAATGTGGATCAACAGAGAACTGGATTTTTTTCAGGAAGGAAGAAACATTGATCGTTTCAGACGCAATTTTAAAAATGATGAAACAATCTACATCCCTGAAGTTTACTGGAACCTATGCAGCTCTAAGGTTTTAACAATGGAGCACATAGATGGAATACGAGTCCTGGACTTAGAAAGATTGGAACAGTCCGGGCTTGACAGAAAAACCATTGCAGTGAATGGCGCTAATTTGGTTTTAAGACAGATATTCGAACACGGCTTTTTCCACGGAGATCCACATCCCGGGAACATTTTTGTTCTTGAAAACAATGTTATTGCCCCACTAGATTTTGGACTGGTGGGTCGGCTTGATGAAGAACTTATTGAACAACTCGGGGATCTCTTGAGCGGCATTGTTCACAAAAATATCGACAGAATTGTACGTGTTTTCTTAAACATAGGGGTTGTACAAGATGAAATCGATACAAGAAATTTGAAACTCGACATCGGAGAATTTATCGACAAATACTATCAAATACCTCTGTATCAGCTAGACATGCAACATATCATCAACGAGGCAATGGAGATTGTATCGAGGCATCACATTCGTCTTCCCCGGGATCTCTACCTGATGGGAAAAGCTCTCGCCATCATGGAAGGAATAGGAGAAATTCTTGATCCAGAATTTGACATGATATCACTGGCCACACCGTATGTGCAGAAAATCATGGTAGAAAAGTTAAATCCACGCCGCCTTGCAAAAGATGGTTTAAGATTTATTGAAGACTCAAAAGACCTGCTTGAGGCCTTACCCGAAAATATAAAACAAATTCTTTTCAAGATTAGAAAAGGAAAGCTTGGAATCAATCTCCATCATCAGGGATTGGAACAACTTATAAAGGAGCTGGACAAGTCCACAAATCGTCTTTCCTTCAGCCTCATCATTGCCGCTCTCATCATTGCTTCTTCCTTAATTATTCAACTTAATAAAGGGCCTCTCATCTTTGGCCTTTCTGCTTTTGGACTCATCGGCTACATAATAGCTGCATTTCTAGGCCTCTGGCTTGTTATTGCCATTATGCGCTCAGGAAGACTCTAAGTTGGATTTTAAAATTATCCGAAA
>CAYYPT010000262.1:0-1064 GCA_964473625.1 uncultured bacterium
CCTCTAAAGTTACTTTATTTTTGAGTCAATGCGTAATTTGGCATTAAATAAAAAAAATCTTGACATTAAAAATATTATTTGATATATTTTTAAGCAATATTAAAAATTAAAGGAGTCTGCTTATAACAGTTCGTTAAAGGTTTGGTGGAGCTAAGCTTTGGCAGGGGGAAAATAAAAATTTGGTGAAAGCGTAATAGATACCTATTATTTAAAAATAAAGTGCCAGAGTTTAATTGGGTTAAAAAGCTATCCATCGACCTGAAGCGGGCTTTTTTCTGCCAAACCGAATGTTAGTGGGCTGGTTTATTTCTTTTTTTATCGTGCCCATATAATTCGGTTTTTATTTTTTAGCTGTTATTGGAGGGAATGTTATGAAAAAGTTTTTTGTGATATTTTTAGCAATCACATTGGGATTTGCTGCAGTCTCGAATCTTTCTGCAGTGAGTCAGTCGGCTGTTCCTTTCCTGTTAATTTCTCCTGGAGCCAGAGCGGCTGGTATGGGAGAAGCTTTTGTAGGATTGGCTGACGATGCAACTGCTGTTTTCTGGAATTCTGCTGGTCTGGCATTTCAAACAGGTAGAGAAATAACGCTTATGCACAGTAACTGGCTTCCCCAACTGGTTTCTGATATGTCGTATGAGTTTCTTGCTTATCGGCAGTATTTTGAAAGTCTTGGAGGAACCATAGGAGGAAACATAACTTTCCTTAATATGGGAGAACAGGTGCAAACTGGAGAATCTGGGCCCGAACCTATTGGTACCTTCCGCAGCTGGGACATGGCTGTTTCGTTGTCTTACGCTACCCGGTTAAATAAGAATCTTGGTATAGGCGTTGTTATGCGCTACATTCGGAGTAATCTTTCTCCTGTAGGGGCTGGAGAAGAAAAAGGAAACGGTGTAGGCAATGCTTTTGCTGTAGATGTAGGTGTTTTGTACAAATTTGCTTTTCTGAAAGGGCTTTCCTTTGGAGCTAATCTTTCCAATATGGGTCCAAAAATTACTTACGTAGATGCAGCACAGGCCAGTCCTCTTCCGACAAATTTGAAAATAGGATTTGCTTATAAA
>CAYYPT010000262.1:1164-2226 GCA_964473625.1 uncultured bacterium
TTTTTTTGAAAAATACCCCGCAGAAGTCTGTGGGGTATTTTAGTATTATTGGAGAATAATAATGGAACGAATAGTTTTCTCGTTTTTTGTCTTGTATTCTGTATTAAATTTTGGCGGGTTTGTTTTTGGAAATAATAATATTATTTTAAGAGTAAAAAATTCTTCTGTCTCGCAGCAGAATCTTTTAAGAAATGCCAGATTTTTCTGGGAAAATGGGCATTTGCGTTTAAAGCCGATTTTTAAAAAATCACTGGCTCCAGATACGCTTAAAGTTCTTGGTTTGAGAGTAGAATTTCAGGTTGATGAAGATGATAAAACCACAGGTAACGGTCGTTTTGACCTTTCGGTTTCTTCAAAAACTGCTATTGATCCATCCCCACATGACCAAACTTATTTTAAAAATCAGCTTACTGCATTGGCAAACTACTACTATTCAGTATCGAACAATAAACTCGTTCTTATTTCTGAAGTAGTTGATACAATTTTTGTCCTTCCCCACGAAATGGGTTATTACAATCCAGATACTGATGATGAAAAAGTAGACCGTGGTCTTGCTGAACTTTTTCATGATGCAATAATGTTAGCAGATTCTTCTGGGATTGATTTTACAAAGTATGATTGTTTTATAATCTTTCACGCTGGAGTAGGGCGTGATATTAATCTGGGATATGATCCCACCCCAAGTGATATCCCCTCTGCTTTTCTTAATTTAGAAGATTTGAGAAAGCAGTTAGCTGAGAATGATTCTCTGTATCAAGGAATTGAAGTTGATAATGGGAAGCGCTATATAAAAGAAGGAATTATTCTTCCCGAAACTGAATGCCAGGAGGGTTATGAAATCGGTCTTCTCGGAACAATGGCACTGATGTTTGGTTTTCAGCTTGGTTTACCGGCATTGTGGAATACTGAGAACGGCCGTTCAGGAATTGGACAGTGGGGCTTGATGGATCAAGGATCGGGTAACTATAATGGTTTAATTCCTGCTGAACCCTCTGCCTGGAGCAAGGTTTTTCTCGGCTGGGAAACTCCTATCGACACACTTCAGGGCAACGGTTTAAAAGT
>CAYYPT010000263.1:0-2184 GCA_964473625.1 uncultured bacterium
CTCATGAAGAAACCTTCTCAGAATGGATATACAAAGCACTTATATTTTTAGTAATATCATGTCCATGTGCTCTGGTAATTTCAATTCCTCTGGGATTTTTTGGTGGAATAGGCGCAGCCTCCAAACGTGGAATTCTGGTAAAAGGATCAAATTACCTGGAGGGATTAAACAATCTTCATACAGTTGTATGGGATAAAACAGGCACATTAACAAAAGGTGTTTTCAAAGTTACCAGAATTGTGACCAAAAATAATTTTTCAGAAGATAGAATATTAAAATTTGCCGCCCAGGCAGAAAGCCAATCCAACCATCCGATTGCTCAATCAATACTTGAGGCTTTCAATGAAAAAATAAATAAAAGCAAAATAGAAAATTATGAGGAAATTCCGGGATTTGGCATAAAGGCAAAAGTAGAGGGACATTATGTTTTAGTAGGAAACGATAAAATCCTCCACAGAGAAAATATTGCGCATGATACCTGTGATGTTGAAGGAACTGTTGTCCATGTAGTAATTGACTATAAATATGGAGGGTATATTATTATTTCTGATGAAATTAAAGAGGATGCAAAAACAGCTATTCAAAAACTTAGGAGCGCAGGGATAAAAAAACAGATTATGCTCACAGGAGACAGTGAAGAAGTAGCAAGAGCAGTTTCAAAAAAACTTGGATTAGAAGAATACTCTGCAGAGTTATTACCACAACAAAAGGTAGAAAAAATCGAGTGGCTGATAAAAAACAAGGTAAATAATAATGATCTGATAGCGTTTGTGGGTGATGGTATAAACGATGCTCCGGTATTAATGCGTTCAGACATAGGTGTAGCCATGGGAGCATTAGGATCAGATGCTGCTATAGAAGCAGCAGATATAGTTTTAATGACCGATGAACCTAAAAGACTTAATGAAGCCGTAAAAATTGCAAAAAGAACCAGAGTTATAGTCTGGCAGAATATTGCTTTTGCATTAGGGATTAAAGGAATATTTTTGACTATGGGTGCCGTTGGAATAGCAACTATGTGGGAAGCTGTGTTTGCCGATGTAGGTGTTGCTCTGCTGGCAATATTAAATTCTACAAGAGTTTTAAAATAACTGAAGGAGAAAAAATGGAATTGCTTCGTGACAATCTATTAAACCTGGTGATCAGAGAATTCCGTATGGAAGATTATGATGCACTCATAAAACTCTGGAATGATGCGCAACTTTCATACAAACCAAAAGGCCGGGACAGACGGAATAAAATTGAACAGGAACTCAAACGAGGCAATGCTATCTTTCTTGTTGCAGAGATAAACGGCAAATTAGCGGGTTCTGCTTTCGGAACACATGACGGCAGAAAAGGCTGGATAAACAGGCTCGCAGTAGCACCTGAATTCCAGAAGCGAGGTATAGCAAGGAAACTCATAGCCGAGGTAGAAAACAGAATCTATAAACTTGGGATTGAAATAATAGCCTGTTTAATTGAGGATTGGAATGTAAAATCCATGAAGGTGTTTGAGAAATCAGGATATACAAAACACCCGAATATATTATACTTTACAAAAAGGAAAAATCCAGACGTATAGGTTAAATAAATAACTAAACTTTGGCAAAAATGTAAAATCACCATTATTTTACAATTCTCGTTCCCAAGCAGGAGTTTGGAAACGAGAAGGAAAAAAACATGGAATGTACGTCCTTCTGAGGAGCGCTGATTTATCAGCGTGACGAAGAATCTTTCGCCCACCAGGGTCCAGGTGCAGAATATTTTGTACGGGTTAGCCTGCGCAGAAGCAGAGCTTCTGTGGGAAAAGTTCTTTGCGTGCTTGCGTGAGCCGATGCATTTTACATCCCTCTTTGCCAAAGGGGGATTATAGGGGGATTCGTTGTTAGAGGGTAACTTGCTCTCTTCAGTAATGAATCGTTTGAGTTTTTGTCCCAACAGACGAGAGCAAGGGCTCTCATCTACCCTAAATTCAAATGTTTACAATCCTATTTTTGGGTTTCTGTTATTCGATACTAAACTTTGGCAAATTTGAGATTAGGGCGGTCACTCAGAATAAATTTCATTTAAAGGTTTTTCTCAGGCTGAGCCCCTCGACAAGCTCATGGGAAACTACATCGAAGCATGTCATATTTTGTCTATACCAAAGATGAGAGATAAAATATAAATTAGTTATAATAAACAATACTGTCATTCCCGCAT
>CAYYPT010000264.1:0-2161 GCA_964473625.1 uncultured bacterium
AATTATAAAACAACAATAATGCTTTCGATGCTTGTTCTTGCTTTATCTGATGCTCTTGCTGCCATTGTGGGAGAAAATCTTAGAAATCCCCATGAGTACAGGTTGTGGGAAGACAAAAAATCGCTGGAAGGCTCAGCTGTTATGTTTGTTACTACTTTCCTTATAGTGTTTATCCTTCTGCCGATTATTGATTATCTTGATGGGATGACAGTGAGCCTGGCAACGGCAGGATGGATTGGTCTTGCTACGGGTATTTTTGCCACAGTACTGGAAGCTATCTCCAGTGGCGGATCAGATAATTTAACTGCTCCGTTAGGTGCGGCATTTGTGTTGAGTTTTATGCTCAGTCATTCTACTCAGGCAAACGTGCAGTTTAGTATCGGATTAGTTCTTGCGCTTGTTATAGCTGTTATTTCTTATATTCTCCATTTTCTTACACTAAGCGGAAGCGCAGGAACTTTTATATTGGCTATATTTATTTTTGGCATAGGTGGCTGGATATGGGCAGTACCCATTCTCACTTTTTTTATATTTTCCAGCCTGTTATCCCGTCTCGGCAGGGTCCATAAGTCCAGGTTTGGGC
Organism: uncultured bacterium; assembly: GCA_964473625.1. Lineage (GTDB taxonomy): Bacteria > Zhuqueibacterota > QNDG01 > QNDG01 > DSAB01 > CAYYPT01. The sequence goes on from CAYYPT010000264.1 coordinate 584, forward strand.
TGATGTTTGAGAAATCAAGCCAGCGGGATATTGGGCAGGTCATGGCTAACGGAGGAGTACCTGGATTACTTGTTTTAATCTACAATTATTTTCCAGATCCAACCTGGTATTTTCTCTATCTGGGAGCACTGGCTGCTGTTAATAGTGATACATGGGCTACAGAGATCGGAGTTTTTTCTAAAATCGTCCCTAGGTCGATAAAGAATTTTCAAAAAGTACTTCCTGGGACATCAGGGGGTATTACTCCCCTTGGCACTTTTACCAGTCTTTTAGGAGCTTTTATTATTGCATTAAGCGGATTGTTAGTTGTCCCTGTTAGTTTTCGGTTTTCTTTTTTGTCAATAATTTTCTGGGTAATTGTAGCTGCCGGTTTTTTAGCTGGTTTTGTGGATAGTTTTCTTGGTGCCACTGTTCAAGCACAATACCAATGCACTTTATGTAAAGCTGTTACGGAAAGGAAAAAACATTGCAAAGGTGCAAAGACAGAACTTATTTCGGGATACAGATGGCTCAACAATGACTGGGTTAATGGTATGTGTTCGGTAAGCGGAGCTTTGTTTGTTTTGGTTGCCGTTAAAATTTTTACACAATTTTAGGGGCGCTTTCCTATGGTATTTTTGTATTCTATTGACAAATCAGTTTTTTTCTTTTTTAATAGAACTATAGCAAATCCTTTTTTTGATTTTATCATGCCTTACATTACAGAGGAAGATTACTGGCGGATACCCATACTTTTGATTTGGCTTTCTCTTATCATTTTCGGCGGTAAAAAAGGACGTAACGTAGCTTTCTTAGTGGTCTTGATTCTGGTTTTGAGTGACCAAATTACGAATTTTGTTTTGAAGCCTCTGATAGGGAGAACTCGCCCCTGTTTTGTGCTTAATGGTGTTAGACTTCTTATAAACCAGCCGCATTCTTTTTCTTTCCCTTCTTCTCATGCAACTAACATGGCAGCCATGGCAACACTTTTTTCGGTAAAATATAGGAAGTACACATGGTTTTTTGTTTCTGTTGCTTCTCTGGTTGCATTTTCCAGAATGTATGTTGGCGTGCATTATCCGTCGGATATACTCTCAGGGGCTTTGGTAGGCATTTTCTGTGCGGCAGTTATTTTGTGGCTGGAACGAGGGGTGAAAACTCTCTGGCAGAAAAAAATGGAGAAAAAACGATGAAAAAGCTTTTTGGTGAAACTATTATTGAATTAATTGAAGGCGATATAACGGAGTTAGATACAGATGCCATTGTCAATGCAGCAAACTCTCGTCTGGCGCATGGAGGTGGTGTGGCAGGAGCCATTGTGAGAAAGGGAGGACATGTTATCCAGGAGGAAAGTGATGTTTGGGTAAAGGCATGGGGTGGTGAAGTTTCAGTGGGATCTGCTGCTATTACCAGTGGAGGTAATCTGCGAGCCAGGTATGTAATTCATGCGGTAGGACCAAGAATGGGAGAAGGCAATGAAGATGAAAAATTGAGGAAAGCTACTCTCAGCAGTCTCAAAATGGCTGATAAACACAGTCTCAAATCTATTGCTTTCCCCGCTATTAGCACTGGGATTTTTGGCTATCCAATGGACAGATG
>CAYYPT010000265.1:0-2081 GCA_964473625.1 uncultured bacterium
ATAGCTCACATTATCTGGATAAGGATTGGACGGTAAGATAACGACAGCGGTTAATAAACAGCCTCCTAAAAATTCTCCTAATTTCTCCTGGATAAGAGAATTTGTCGGTTGCAAAAGTATCGTGCCCAGAACCAGCAAGGTACAAAAACTTTTCATTGTGGCTTTTCTCCCTATTAGAAGAATTCTTTTGCCACTCCAAAGTTTGAGCAAATTCATTTACTACTAAATTGCCCTAAGCTAACATACGGATTACCTAAGTCCTTCTCCAACTGAACTCATCCCAATAAAAAATAAGATGCCTAAAACTGCAACAATAGGTATAAATGTAATCAAGATTACATTTAAGGGTTTTTCTTTTTTAACTTTTAAGACATACTTAATATTTCTGAGGGCAATCGCTTTTTCAGTTTCTTTGTAAAACAGGAATTTTTTGGGTTGTATTCGAAGTGTATCTTTATCAATTGTAAAATGCTCAAATTCATATTTCATGCCATCAATTGTTTCTATTCTATATTTTGTGTGTGAATTTGATCGTAAAGAACGATAATCTGATTTTAAGATCCTTTGTGAACTGGAGCAAGAAAAAATCAGGAATATTGATATACTAACTGTAAAAAGAAATAAAAAATGAATTGAAAATCTCATCTTACATTCCTATCCTAAAAGTTCAATCGCCTATTTTCTATACGCTTTTGTAGCAAATTAAATTTCATTGGGCCAGCCTCTATAAAGAGCTGACCCAACAAGAAACAAATTAAATTACTTCTCAATCAATGCTACATTGCGCATTAGCAAATTATCTGGATCGACATGAAATTGGTAATAATACTGATTATTCTGACTAACAGGCTTTCCTTGATTATCTGACCAATACCATTCTACTTCATAATAACCAGTATGCTTAACAGAATTTACTAAAGTGCGTGTTAACCTGCCATCACCATCAAATATCTTTAATTCAACATGAGTATCACCAAGTACTGCATACCTGAATAACCAATTAACTGGATTACTTACACTACCAGAGAATTTCTCACTTGTATAATCCCCGTACATGACCACCTTCCCAAAATCATCAGGATCCCGACCTGATGGGAAGTGGGGAGAATCATCAAACCGTGGCACAGTGCTCTCCCAATGCCATGGGCCAAAGCTCACCTCAAAGTTTATCCAATAAGATGTATCATCCATCAGTACACTTTTTGATGTTCCCCAATGGCCTTTGTAGTCTAACCAATAGAAGCGTACAGGCAGTGTTAAATTTGCCAGACTGTATTGGTTGTAGTCTAAGTGTCTCCCCGGAATGATTTGTTCATCTGCTCGCCAAAGAAAAAATCCCACCATAGAACCTTCCCAAAAACGCTCTGGACAGGTAATGTTATAATACATGCCAGAATGCGGGAAACTACCTCCTGTTATTTCGCCACTACCACCGGCTTCCGGCACTTGTTCTCTTGAAAGAACTTGTCCGTCTATTGTTCTAACAGTAGTTTTACCACCAACATAAACATGAGGATGATTTCCAGTTTTCTCAACTAAATCCCAGGTTAGTGGTTTTCTTGTCCTGTGCATGTAATATACAACAGCAAAGGGTACAACAGTATTTGGGTTTAGATTATCCAGAACTAAATCTATGTGTTCCCAGTCTCCTTCATGTATGTTAAAACCATCATTGTAAGGATAATAAAACCAATATTGCAGAATATACCAGAGCTGCGTCGGTCCACCGTACTCCCGGAAACTCTGTCTGGAAATATTATAGTAAACCAATGGATTAACATCCGAAAGTTCATTATTAAAGTAGTCTTGCCAGCTCGCTGGATTATGATTTGAAACAGGCAATGAAACACACAAAAACGGATACGGGAGTTCTAATAACGGGTTATTATAACCATAAACTTCTTCAATCTTCATCGGAAATAGTGGATTATTCTTATGAAAGTAAAAAGACGGACAGAATTTCTCAGCCAGAGATTGTTCCCAATCGTCCCGTATACCATTATGGTTTAAATCCGAAACCACCCAAAACTCCGGATAAAGCGTATTCCCAGTTGTGGTATAATTACCAGTAGCCTGGATTG
>CAYYPT010000266.1:0-2024 GCA_964473625.1 uncultured bacterium
CTGTGGGATTGGGTGTAAGTTACGTATGGGGCAAGATGACAATTGATCAGGTGGTACTGGCCTGGAATCCTGTTTTAGGAGAAGTTGCACCAGATGTTTCAAGATGGAAAGCACTGCAGTTAGCAGTTGCTTCGATGGGAGGTATTTTACCCGACCTCACTGCTGATCAAGACAGAATTGCCGTTGAAAACAATCTCTCTGGAGATGGCTCAGCTTACGGTTTTAACTTTGGATTGCACTTCAAACTTTCGGAAAAACTCAGTGTTGGGTTCTCCGGCCGCTACTGGACTGATCTTAAACTTAGCGGAACAAACAAAAAAACTATGATCATGCATGGAGATGCTACAAAGGCTGCAGTAATTCAGGGTATTCCTGCTAACTATCTTGCAGATCAGAGCGACCCCACAGGAGAAGTAAACAAAGCTCAATTGCTTGCACTTTTCAGCGGCCAAAATATCCCTGACGAGTACGATGCAAAAGCAAACCTTCCACTTCCAATGACGTTGGGAGGAGGTATTGCTTTCAAGCCGTGTCCAAAATTGACATTAACAGCTGATTTTTCCTGGACTAACTGGGCCAAGTGGGATAAAATATCCATAACAGGTGAAAATCATGACACCATTAACATGGAAGAAAACTGGAAAAACACTCTGGAAATTGGCGGAGGATTTGAGTTTTTAGCTGCGGAAAGAGAATCAAGCCAGTTCTTTGTACGTGGTGGTTTTTATACAGTGGATACACCAGCCCCTGACGAGACAATGAGTCCTACAATTCTGGATCCTAATCGTCGATATGTTATTACTGGTGGGTTGGGCCTGAATCTTGGGAAAATTAGTTTTAACCTTGCTTACGAACATGTTCTTTTCAAGGATAAAGATGTTAAAGAGTACGTTTTTGACCCAACAACTGGAGCAGCCGAAAATTATGCAGGTCTTTACAAATTCCATGCGTCGGTTATTACCTTCGGGACCAGTATCGGCTTATAAGAAAAGCCTATCTTAAGATAACCTTGCGAAGGTTTTTAAACCTTCGCATAAAAATCCCCCTATAATCCCCCTTTGGGAAAGGGGGATTTGAAAGATTTAAAAGGAATTCAGGCTTCAGCCTTTTATAAAAATGGTCTGTATAGTACAATCTAACACAGTCTCTGACTGTGTTTAGCAAAACTTTGTACTGTAAACTAAAACACACACGGTTACAAACTGTGTGGGATAGATGGTTGCGGAAACTGCTACAAATGCAAAACTTAATTTAACTCATAGAGCAATTGTGCATACCAGTATTAATTTGGGATTTGGATTTTGGCATTTGTTATTTTTATGGTACAAATGAGAACTTGCAAAAACCTGGTTAAATATGTACTTTTCCCAGCTAATCAAACAAAAAAGAGGCTAAAGCCCCTAATAATATTGGTGGCTCGATTTGCCCTCCGCCCTGAAGGACGGAGCTTATTACCAACAAAAACACTGCCTCTCTAAAGATTCTTGCTGGAAACATTGGTTAATATTTGGGGTTCATCTCCAAATGAGTTGCATCTCAATACGGAATTAACCCTTCAAGGTTTCAGTATTTATCTGAGATCGCCCAGCATAGATATACTGGGCGATCATAGGGATACGATAAAATTCTAAGCACGAAATCCTAAATTCTAAACAAATCCAAAATTCTAAATTCAAATGTCCACAATCCTATTTTTGAGTTTCTGTTATTCGATATTTGAATTTGTTTAGGATTTCCATATTAGGATTTCGAATTTATCGTTATGAAGTAGGTTTGACATTTTTGCCAAAGTTTAGAACCCCTTTGTGTGCCTGGTGCACTTTATGTAAAACCACTCCCTCATTTTATATCCCCCTTTGGCCAAAGGGGAATTATAGGGGGATTCGTTGTTGGAGGATAAATTGTTCTCTTCAGCAAGGAATTGTCTGAGTTTTTGTCCCGACAGACGAAAGTTATAAGAATCTTCTTCAGGTACATAATATCTTTCACCAACCAACCTGCTTCCTTTTGTCCACTTATTTTTT
>CAYYPT010000267.1:0-1862 GCA_964473625.1 uncultured bacterium
TAAAGTGTTAGGTTCCTATCTTCCTGGTAAAGTGGTTGAATAATTATAAAAATTTGGTTTATCTCCAAATGAGTTGCACTTCAATACAGAATTAACCTTCAGGGTTTCAGTACTTATTTATGAAAGGCCAAAGCCTGAATTCCTAAAAAGAATTGGGTATTCGACTTTTAGGTTTCGGATTGCGGCAACATGTTGCCGCTTTGAAAACCTGCCAAGGCTCAGTAGGTCACCAGCATAGATATACTGGGCGATCATAACACGAACCACATGTCTTTCTGAGGTGTGCCGATTTATTGGCACACCGAAGAATCTTATGCCCACAAGCGTCCAGGTGTAGAATATTTTTCACGGGTTAGCCTGCACAGAGGCAGAGCCTCTGGGGAAAACAAATATCCCCCTTTGACCAAAGGGAAATTATAGGGGGATTCGTTGTTAGAGGATAATTTGTTCTCTTCGGTAATGAATCGTCCGAATTTTTACCCCGACAGACGAGAGCATGGGCTCTCGTCTACCCCGTTCCATACTTGTTCCCAAACTCCTTTTTGGGAACGAGAATTGTAAAATAATGGTGATTTTACATTTTTGCAAAAGTTTACTTGTTAATTCTGAAAAAAATCAAATCTCCATCTTCAACAATATAATCTTTTCCGTGGACTGCCACAAGTCCGAGGTCGTGCAATGCTTTCACAGAACCGTGTTCTATTAGGTCTTTTGTTTTAATCACTTCAGCTTTAATAAACTTCTTCTCAAAATCAGTATGAACTTTTCCTCCAGCTTTTTGGACTTGTGTCCCTTTTGGAATAGTCCATGCGTGTGCTTCATTTTCGTTAGCAGTAAAAAAGGTAATGAGGTTGAGAACATTGTATCCTGCCTTTACCAATTTCTGTAAACCTGTTTCTTCAAGCCCCATTGCCCTGAGGAATTCAATTTGGTCTTTCTCTTCAAGTTCGGCAATCTCTGCCTGTGCTTTTCCACAAAAAGGAATGCAGAATGAATCTATTGAGTTGGCATAATCACTGAGGCTTTTCACCAGCGAACTTTGTTTGAAATGTGCTTCGTCCACATTAGCAATGTAGATTACTGGTTTGGCAGTGATTAAATTTAATTGATGAATGATATTCTTTTCTTCTTCATTGGTCTCCATGATTCTCAATTCTTTTCCAGATGAGAGATGCTGAAGCAGAGTTTCTAATATAGCAAGAGTCTTTTTAGACTTTGGGTTTCCGCTTTTTGCTGCAGTACGGTGTTTTGTTATCTGCCTTTCTATAATTTCAATGTCTTTAAGGATGAGTTCCATTGTTACAATTTTCGCATCACGCACAGGATCAAGTGTTTTGTAAGGGTGAGAAACGTTAGGATCTTCAAAACACCTGACGACATGTGCAATAGCATCCACACTGGCTATATGTGATAGAAATTGGTTGCCAAGCCCTTCACCTTTATTGGCTCCCTCAACAAGTCCTGCAATATCTACAAATTCTAAGACAGTAGGTGTTTTTTTACGAGAGCCAATTATATTATAAATTCTGTCCAGACGTTCGTCTTCGAGAGGTACAATTCCAAAGTGTGGTTCTATGGTACAGAATGGATAGGCAGAGGCCTCTACCCCAAGATTTGTTATAGCATTAAAAACAGTGGATTTCCCTGCATTTGGAAGTCCTACAAGACCACATTTGAACCCCATTTTTCCCTCCATTTATTTAAAAATATTTGTAGCAATTAAGGTAAAAGCTCCGGGGGGTATTGTCAAGGAAAATTTCTTTCGAGTGTTCTTCTGAAGGAGTGTGGTTCATTAGCAATGAATTTCATAACTGCACTTTTGCACTTTTTAGATAAGGGATAAGGTTTTCCTTTATCCCTTG
>CAYYPT010000268.1:0-1813 GCA_964473625.1 uncultured bacterium
AAAATATTTCGCTATTAGCAGGCCATAGTTTAATTTTATCAATGTTTTCTTTAGGGAGGCGAACAATATTTATAGACTCAGGTAGAAAACGATATGCTTTAGGACCCTATAAATTTGAAAATTTGTTTAAACCTGCTTATTTTACAATTTTAGCTCCCATTATGTTTTTCTTGAAAGGAACATTCCTCGATTTTTGCTGGCATATGCCCAAGAAATTCGCAAATTTAACGATTGATGATCCAGCTCTTACTCAGCCCTGGCATAATATCGATTATTTTGAACTTCTTCAGCATATGGACCAGCACAATTTTCATACGACAATAGCTTTTATTCCGAGGAATTTTATGCTAACTGAGGACCAAGTTGCCCAGCTTTTTAGAGAACGGAACGATCGATATTCTATTGTCCAGCATGGTAACAATCATGATGGTTATGAGTTTTATTTTTATAATCAAAACCAAGTGGATTCCATGTGCGTAGCATTTGGAAGCAACTGGTGTGATTCTGTTACACACTATCCTCGTCCCTTCTGGGGACAGGTCTCGGACATACTCGAGGGGTTGACTAAGCTTTTTATTTTGAAAAGCAGATATGGCGTTCCCTTCGGTCGGGTGATGGTATTCCCATGGGGGATATCCCCGGAAAGCACTCTGATTGCCCTTAAGGAGTATAATTTTCTCTATACGGCAAATTACCAGATGGTGCCTCTGGGCGAAGAGGTACCAAATTTTTGGTATTTCGGGGAATATTTCCCATCAGATTACTTCGGCAATTTTACAGTGATAAATCGGAGGCATCCTATCAACGGTACTCCTCCCGACTTTGACACATTGCGATGGCCTTTTATTCTTTTTGCTGAAAGGCCTTTGCTCTTTTATTCCCACTGGAACGAAATATTCCACGATGGATTGGGAGGTTTCGATCCTGCTGCTGACTACATCAACAGCCAGTTTAAGGGCGAAGTGATATGGGCATCTCTGGAAGAAATTGGGAAACATCTTTACTGGGAAAAACTTAATCAAGACGGCTCAGTTACCGTTAGAATTTGGACCAACAATGTTGAGATTGTTAATTCATTTGGGGAGGCTAAGCATTTTCGTGTGATTAAACACGAAGTATTCAATGTACCAATTAGTGCAGTGACGATTAATGGAAGTGAAGTCTCTTTTTATAGTTCGAATGATACTCTGGAGCTCAATTTTGCCCTCGCTTCTGGGGATACTTGTGAGATAAGTATCCTTTATGGAAGGGCAAACCGCGATTTTGCGATTTCTCCTTCTCAATTATATATAATCCCTCCGGACACACTGGAATTCTACGTTTTTAACAGAGGGCCAGAGGGCGGTGTATGTCCGTTTTTGATCGAATGCAGTTCTCAAGAAGTCAGTGATTCCATTGTTTCTGTTGGAATTACTCCATATATAGAACCTTTAGATAGTGTGAGCGTCACAGTATCTGGTGTTGACTTGCATTATTTTCTTGATGCCAATATTTTTCTTGATCCCTTTGATCTGATTCCCGAGATAGACGAAAGTAACAATTCCGTGAGCTTCAGCGCTGATTCAATTTATGAAGAAAATGGGAACTTTTCAGCTTTGGTATCACCTCATAGACCAGTGCAACACCCCTTTCTTTTCGATTTAAGTCCATCTCTCTTTTCTAGCAGAACTGTTTTACAGTACAGTTTGCCGTTCCCGGGTTGGTTTGAAATTACACTGTATGACGCTGTTGGTAGAAGGGTTGAAACAATAGAATCTGGCATTTGTGACGTTCTGGAAGGTGAAGTGAAATACCATGTACCTGTAGGCTTAAG
>CAYYPT010000269.1:0-1787 GCA_964473625.1 uncultured bacterium
CCGGATACGATGGAGTTTTCGGTGAAATAAAAATTTTTGGTGAAGAAGAGAAGGAGGAAAAACAACTGGGGTTGTTTTAAGCATGTTGCCTCAATCATTGGCAAATTAAAACCAATAATATTGTTACGAAATAAATTGTAAAAGCTCTGTTTAAAATTTTATATATTTTCCTCATAATGTTGAAACTCCGAGAAGTAGAAATCTCTCTGCTATGATCATACACAGTCTCAGACTGTGTATGATCGGTGCAGCCGCTGAAAACAAAAACTGAGGTCGCCCAGCATAGATATACTGGGCGATCATGATTATTTCTTTTGTCAGGCTTTGGCCTAAAGCCCATGTCATTTTCAGAATTATTCATCCCCACGAGCTAAAGCCCATGGCAATGAAGTTCCTTTCGACTAATCCTACTCTGGGTGGAGGAGTGGTATCGCCTTTTTACTTGCCTATTCTCTGGTGGAGCAGCCGAAGCAGAGAGGGAATTAAAATCAATGACAAATTTGTATAAACCCTTTGCAGGCGTTGCGTTTGGCGTGAGCAATGAAAAAACTGCGGAAGTGTAGTTTATATAAAGCCTCAAAATTTAAATGGTTAACAAGTACTGTACTTTTCTTTTAGAAAGAAAAGTACGAGAAACTCGCCTTTTTGCAAAAAGTTAAAGCTTGATTATGCTATCCCTACACTGAGCTTACTTCCTCCCGAACCCAGCCCCTGCGCTACCCGCCTTTGGCGGCTAATGCCCTCCCCTTAGCTGGATTTTTTCTTCTTCTCCTTAACGAAAACGCAAAAAGGCAAAGCCACCCTTCCCCGGTCTGTTTTAAACTCATCTTTGACAGTTGTTAGCTATCATTGAACGCAAATATTGAACTTAGGCCCAAAAAATGGGTATTTTTGCAAAAATGTAGTGCGATCATACACAGTCTCAGACTGTGTATGATCGGTGCAGATAAAATCCACACAAAGATTTTCAACCCTCCCCCAGAGGTTTGTTCTGAACCCATCCTCTGGAAAGTCCAAACTGTTCTAAATATTCTCGGGCTTGTTTGTATTCAGCGTGTGTAATTCGCCGGTTTATAGCCGGTATGGATAAGGCTTTATACGCAGGAAAATACTGACTCATCAGACTTATATAAGTGTTGGGAGAAATTTCTTCGGCAATGAATCGAAGGACTTCTTTCGTGCCTGCAATATTTTCCGGGAGGACAAGGTGGCGTATAAGCAGTCCCTTTTTTGCGATTCCGTTTTCATCAATTTGTAGATCACCAACCTGGCGGTACATTTCTTTTACTGCAGCTTTATTAATTTCTGGATATGTTCTGGCAGAAGAATATATTTTAGCCAATTCAGGATCGCTGTACTTCATATCAGGCATGTAGATGTCAATTATACCGTCTAACAGCTTCAGTGTGTTCAAAGATTCAAAACCACCGCAGTTGTATACAATAGGAATCTTCAATCCTTTCTTATAAGCAATGAGAAGGGCAGCCATAATCTGGGGTGTAAAGTGAGTAGGTGTTACCAAATTTATGTTGTGGGCACCGATTTTTTGAAGCCTCAGCATGATTTCTGCCAGCCGGGGCACGGTGATTTGGTTGCCATGGAGAAGGTGGCTGATCGGGTAGTTCTGGCAGAATACACAACCAAGACTGCATCCTGTGAAAAAGATCGTTCCTGATCCTCGGAATCCAGAAATTGGGGGCTCTTCCCCGTGGTGCAAGTTATCCGATGAGACTATGGGATGGAATCCTGCTCCACAGATTCCTTTTTCACCTGTAAGTCTCTTAGCA
>CAYYPT010000270.1:0-1703 GCA_964473625.1 uncultured bacterium
TCTTCTTCGTAAACACTTTTGTATCGTGTGCCTTCAACTGGTCCTACAGGTTTTCCGTAAGTATAAAACCAATTTATAATAGGACTTCCTGTAAAACCAAGACCTATCCAGTATTTTCCGGGAGAGAGAATAGGCGATTCTTTAGAAAAATCAAAATCAACCCAATCATAACCGGGCTTTGATGAAAGATCGGTTAAATTCATAAAATCACTTGTTGCTATTATCTTGTCAGGCTTTCCATCTTTATCCGACATCAAGTTGATCCATAGCTGGCCGTTTCCACCAAACTTGTGAAGGGCCAGTCCCACTTTGACCAGTTTCAACGGTTTTTTCAAAACCATGATCTGTGCATATTGAGTTAACTTTGTGGTTACGTATTCGGCAGTTTCTACCATGAAATTCTTTCGCATACCGTACTCACCGGCGGCTTCTTTTTCAGCAGGGCCTCTTGTAAATGCAAAATTTACTCCGCAGGGAAAATCAATATTGCCAAAGAGAAATGGCTGGTCGTATTTGAGCTGTTTCAATTTATGTTCTGGTATTACTTTGGGTGGGGGAGGAGGGGGGACCACAACAGGTTTAAATCTTGCCTGGACCTCAGGACAAATAAGCATTTTCTGAGGACCATAATTCTGCTTCGCGAGCGTCAATTTTACATCATCTACAGGAAATTCTGCTTTGATAGTTTCTTGAAAAACTGGTTTACCTTCAACGCCTCTTGCCTGCCGCCATCTTATCATACCATCATTTATAGTTTCATTGTTGTCAATCCCTACTTCTATTCTTATAAAACGGTTTGAAACGAAGAGCTCTGTTTGCTGTGGATCAAATGGAACCCAACCAAGATCAGGAAAGTAAACTTCTATCCACGAATGACGTCCCTGGCCCATTTTAAATGTAAAATTCTCATTACCAATTTTTACTGTGTAAGGTTTTTTTAAAGTTACTCCATTAACAATTCTAGCCGGTATACCTACTGCCCGCATCAAAGCAGCAGCCAGATGGGAATAATTCTGGCAGTTGCCTTTCCCGGTTCTAAAAGAGTAGAGAGCATCGTACTGTTCCGGTGGTGTAACATAACGCATGTTGTCTACAACCCATGTGAGAATGTGCTGAACAGCATCAAATTCTGTTTTTACTCCGGATACAAGTGACTCTGCTTTGGTTTTTATATCTGGATTATTTGCCTGTACCAGTTTCGTGGAGGAAAGATAGGCTTTTATATCTCTGGGAATATTAGCAAGAGGAAAAGAAGCAGTGGAGTTAATTCTTTTGAGAATCGTTTCATTAAAAGCAGTAAACCGCATTGAGACATCTATAGGTTTATCAGGATTTTTCCATGCGACTTTGAGAATATGATTTCCCCGCTTGTCTCTTTCTTCTTTCCTCTGTGAAGGTGGAGGAACGAGATCAAGCACAAATCCCTTGATTTCCTGGTTGTAAGTTGGTGAGCGGAAGGATTCTGGTATTACAAAACTCATCTTGAGAATTTTTGTTTTTGCTGCTGGTTCAACCCTCTGGGTTAATTGGTAATTGATTTTTGACTTCTGCCCTCCGTTAATGAGGTAATTTTCTCCATATATTGCATTAACAAGAAACAAAATTCCAAAAATTATACTAAATCGTTTCATGACTTCCTCCTGCTAAGAAAACCATTCAATCTTTTTTGACGATCTTTTCCATTTATAATCTTCGCCACCGCA
>CAYYPT010000271.1:0-1690 GCA_964473625.1 uncultured bacterium
AAGGTTATATTCATGAAGAAAAGAGCTTGAAATGTTCTTTGAAAATATTTATATTGCACGAGATTGATTTTTAGGAAAGAGTATGGAGATTGATCTCGTGCATAACGGTATTTCCGTTTTGAGACATTTCCTGCTCTTTCCTTTTTTTATTTTGTCTTCTTGAGATGGGTGCATTTTCATCTGGTTGCTGGAATCTGCGACTAATATTGATTTCTGTTGTGTTTTTCTTTTGAAGGTTTCTTTCTCTGTTACGTCTGTCGATTTCAGGGTCAAAAGGTTGATTATTTTTCAGCATACCATAGATGATTCTCAATATTTTATGCATACAAACACCAATGGCATCCATTTTGGATTTTCCTTTTTGCAGGTTTTTGATATAGATTTCTTTGATAAGTGGATTTCGCTGGATGGCAGCTAATGTAACCATAAACAGAATGGCACGAGGTTGTTTTCTTCCTTCTTTACTCATTCTGACTCCTTTAATACCGTCTCCACTGATTTTAAATACGGGATGGACTCCAAAGAAAGAAGATAGATGCTTGACAGTAGGGAATCGCTCAACTGCACCGATTTCAATAAGTAATCCGACAGCAGATAGATCCCCGATGGTTTTAAAGGTTTTCATGAGTTCCAATTCCCTGAAGGAGTAATTTTTAACAATAAGTTGATCCTGCATTTTAATGAGTTTCTTAAGTCGAAGGATTTCCCCTGCAATAGTTTTGATTGTATCTTGAGTCAAGGTGTCACTGGCAGAAGCAATACTGGTTTTTGCCCGTTTAATAAGAGTCTCAGCCCGTCTTTTGGAGATGTAAGGGATTTTTGCAAGCTCTTCGATAGAAGCAGAAGATAGGGGTAGGAAAAACTTGTAATAACTTCAGAGTCCACTGAGGAACCTTGTCTCTACAAAAGACCAATATTTCAGGGTTTGCTTCATAGAGCAAAATTTCTAATTGGTTCAGATATCTGGTTCTATCTTTAACCAATGATCTGATAAATTTCCATTTCCGTTTTAACGGATAGTAATAACTTTGGTTCTGATAGGATACTTTCTCAGGATGAGTAATAAGATATTCGGCAATATTTATTGCAGCAAGTTTGTCAGTGATAACTCGATTAAGTCCAGCTTTACTATAATAGTTAACTCCTTTAGGATTCAGCCTTGCTATTTTTAGATTAAACGTATCCTGGAACTTGCGCAAAGAATGATACCAATTATTTTCGTAACCACCTGTGCTTTCCAAAGCAGCATAAACAACGGCATCATTATGATCTTTGAAAAACTGTTTAAAAAAACAGAAGAGTTTTTGATGACCCTCGAATGTGTCATCAAGTTGAAAGTTAGGCTCGATGATTCTCTTGTTCGAATCTAAGATGATAAAATCAGCGTAGCCTTTACTCACATCAATACCAAGATAATAATTAGACATTGCAAAACTCCTCCGGATTAGTTAATGAAAGAATTTGTCAGGAAACATCAGCCTTGTCAAATACGGTGTCAAAGCACCAAGTTTTTTATCGACTTTTTACCTGACAGAAGGAAGACACTTTGCGACGGGCTCAAAGCCCACTGGTTAATCCTTCTCTTCTGTCAGTATACAAATTCTTTCCAATAATCCAAAGAACATTTTGGGCGGTGGCCTCATGATACCCCACCACCCCACTTTTAACATACAAGGGTTTACTAAACTTT
>CAYYPT010000272.1:0-1556 GCA_964473625.1 uncultured bacterium
ACTGCACTTTTGCACTTTTAGTATATAGAAGATATTACTTGTTTTTAATAAGTAAGGCTCTTACCTTATAGGAAAAAATATTTTAGAGAAACATTATACACCTATAGGAGGTAAGAGCCATGCACAGTATACAATTTCCTGAGAACTTTGTCAAGCTTATTTTTGAATTGAGAGAAAATTTTACAAAGCCAAGTTTTGAACATTTTAAAGTTGTTCTTTCTGCTATTTTGGTAGGAGGTCCTAAAAAGACACTTACAGCCGGCATTAGACTCAATCAGATGAAATGCCATTTTTCCAATATTCATCGTTTTGTAGGTAAATATAAATGGGACATTAACCAAGTGGCCTTTTCTATTTTTGATCTTACAAACAGGTTTTTGGGTTTTCCAAAACATCTGGTATTTGCATTGGATGATACATTGGTCCCTAAATATGGTAAAAAGATTTTTGGTAGAGGGTGCCATTTTGATCATGCATCTAAAACAAATAGCTCTAAATACATATTGGGTCACAACTGGGTTGTTTTGGGACTTCTCTATTACTGGGATGTTTTTTCAAAATGGATTTGTTTTCCATTGTTGTCAAGATTGTTTATTCCTGAAAGTGTCATTGAAGACAAAGCATTATTTAAGAGCCGAATTTCTATTGCTGTTGAAATGGTAACACAGATAAAAGATCATTTAAAACAGTCATTTACTTTAGTTGCTGATGGACTATATGCAAAAAGAGATTTGGTGCGATGTTGTATCGAAAAAAGAGTCACATTCATCAGTCGATTGAGAAATGATGCTGCTTTGTATGGACCTATTAAACCATCTAAATCTAAAGGCCGAGGACGACCTCGGAAGTACGGGAGAAAACTTGTAATGTCCAAAAGAACTGGAGATAAACCAGGAGGTTTTCAAACAATTCATTTGAAACTTTATGGGGAACTCCATAAGATTACTTTTAAAACTGTTGTTGCTATATGGAAACCAGCGGGTGCACCTATTAAAGTATTCATGGTTCAGTTTGATGATTCAAAATCTTTGACTTACTTTTTCTCAACAGATTTCTCAATCTCTGTTCAGAGAATTCTTACTCTTGTAGCTGCTCGATGGAGTATTGAGACTTTGTTTAGCGATCTAAAAGAACATTTAGGTATGAAAGACTGGCAAGTCAGGATTAAAGGTTCTGTCATTCGTTCAGTACCACTTACTGGTGTAGCTACCTCACTTCTCATGTTGTGGAGTATACAGGAAGCAAATCAACGCGCTCCTGAGTTCTGGGATATTCAACCCTGGGTTACAAAAAAGTCCAGTCCAAGCCTGTTTGATGTGTTGAATCAGTTCAAAGCCAGATGCATCAGCAATTCTATTTTTTCAATACTTAGGGAAGGGGGTATAGAACCAGAAAAATGTCGAGAAATTGAGCTCATTTTAAGGCGTGCAGCATAGGTTTTCGGCATTTAAAGGCCGAAAACCATTGATCTTAATTATTTCAAAGAACGATGTAATTAAAAATCCCAAGGGATAAAGGAAAACCTTATCCCTTATCTAAAAAGTGCAAAAGTGCAG